>NZ_JBSFDZ010000025.1:0-85496 GCF_053594175.1 Nocardia sp. NPDC001965 | reverse complement strand
GTTCGATGTCTCGGTCTGCGGTGACGAGGTGCCGCACGGGAAACCGGATCCGGCGGTCTATCTCCGGGCGGCGGAACTGCTGGGTTGTCCGAGAAAGACACGGTGCTCGCCGACGCCGCACCACCGATGCGCCGGACACCCCGCCAGACGATGTTCGGGAGTGCGGCCGGGCAGTGGGTCGGTCGTGGAACGCAGAGCTGATCGGCAGCAGGACTTGTGCTACCTCGAACCGGCCCGGCTCGACGAACTCACCACCGACCTTCCGGCCGTTATCGACCTCGGAATCGGAGTGACCACCTGCGGCGAGCAGGTTCCCGCCACCAGTACCGTCAGGGCAACGCAGCCGATCACCTGTGAGAACCGGCGGAAGTTCGATGCTCAGGGCGTTTTCTTCCTCAGGATCGCAACACCGACTATCCCGAGCCAGATGGCCGTGTAGCCGTTGAACATCGCGACCGCGCCCCATCCGTTGGATGCGTAGAACTGCGACGAGTCGTAACCGAAGAACATCGACGGCACACCCGCGAGATGAAGGACCGCGACGGCGAATGACGACCAGCCGATCCATCGCGGAAGCGCGCGGCTGCGCAGGACCGCGTACCCGAAGGCGAGACCGAAGACGAGCAGCATCAGGTGACCGATGGTGCCGTAGAGGAGATAGGTGGGAACGGTTCGGGTCGGGTCGATGCGGGCAGCTGTCTTGATCGCGGTGCCGCCCTCCAGACCCTTGGCGACCATGTCGACAATCGTCCAGGCCACCCCGGTGGTGCCGGCAAGCGCACCGAACCATTCGTAGCGGGCGTCTGCCTGCGTGATCAGTGGCCGGATACCGCTCATGAAGACCAGGAACAGCGTGAGGGCGAGAAAGTTGAACAGCGTGCGGGCGAGGATCAGCCCGTCCGGCATGAGGCTACCGGTGTCGACACCGCACCTCGGTGGGTTGCACGACGGCACGACGAAGTAGAGCGGAAGCTCGGCCATCGCGAAGACGGCGCCGAGGATCGCGGCAACCCCGGCCCAGCGGCGCACGGAACCCGGACAGCTTATCTGTGTAAGCAATGAACTGTTCATGGCATGCACAGTAACGAGATCTGTGCATGCCGTCTACTGTTTCGGCTGCACCTCTGGAAGGATTCGGCTATGACCACGCCCGAAAGCTCCCGAGCTGCGGCAGTGGAGGACGACGCCGCACTACGGATCGAGTCCCCGGACACCCTCCACGAGGCGCTACCACCCGGTCTGGCAGCGGCCTGGGGTGTCGTCGATACCGGACCGCGCCGCGGCCCCAAACCGGCACATACGGTCGAGGAGATCGTGGCGGTCGCCACGCAACTGGCGGACGACGAGGGCATCGCCGCAGCTTCACTTCCGAAGGTGGCCAGTCGTATCGGCGTGACCACCAATGCGTTGTACCGCTACATCAGCTCGCGAGATGAACTGATCACGCTCGTGGCGGACCGCGCCTGGGGCGATCCACCGGCGCTGCGGAACGGTCCCTGGCGGGACGGAGCCGCGCTGTGGTCACGTCAGCTCTTCCGACGCTTCTTATCGCGTCCGTGGCTGATGGACGCACCGACGACCATCCCGCTGACCCCGCACAACGCAGCATGGCTGGATGCGCTCATCACCGTCCTCGAACCGACCGGCATGGCCGCGCAGGAGATGTTGAACTGCGCATACCTCCTCGACAGCCACGCGCGGTACGGCGCCGGCCTGCGTCGCAGCACCCCGACCCCCGCGGTGCTGCGACGCGCGAATCCCGATCGACAGCGGGCAGTACGCGCGATTCGCCTGTTCCTGGACGAGCAACTGCGCACCCGCAACCTGAACGCGGTCGCCGAGGTACTCCGGGACCCCGAGTACCTCACAGACGAGCCCTCGCTCGACGGCTTCGAATTCGGCCTCGCGAGGATCCTCGACGGCATCGAGACCTATATACGGCAACAGCAGCGCGCGGCCGGTAGCGGTACCGACGTAGACCCGGCGCACTGATCGCCGACGGCCGAGGGCGCGCTCCCCGGGGTGAGCCGCAGTGATACCTCATCGGCCTCGATCCGTACCGTCGCAGGGGCGCCGGACGGCACAGCATGGCAAGATGAGCGACCGAAACCGCCCAGCCGCCGAGCAGGAGGACATCGAGAATGAGCCACCGTCCACTGTCCGTCCTGGTGCGTACCGGCGTCGCCGGTGCCGTCGCCGCGCTGGTTCTGGCCGGCCCGGCCGTCGCGGATCCGAACAATGTGAATCCGATCCCCGGAATCAACGGCGAGCCCCGCGGGCTGCCGACATTGCCGGGACCCACCCAGGCGGTGTACCAGGTGACGGGATTGGACAGCCCCAACCGGACCCAGCAGGTGAACGTGCTCGGCACCGATCTCGGCGTCATGTGGGACGACGGAGCCGGCACGATGCTGACCGCGTTCGGTGATTCCGCAGGTCTGGGGGTACCCAATCTGCTGGCCGGCAGCGTGTGGGCGTGGACCAGCAATGCCCTGTTCTTCAGCCACACCAAGGATCCCGCGCAGGGCATCGTCTTCGACGGCGCGGTGCCGAATCCGCTGCCCAGCCCGAAGATCCCCGGTATCGAGATCAGTTTGATCCCCACCGCGGGTATCTCGGTGGGCGGGGTGCAGTACATGAGCATGATGTCGGTGAAGGAGTGGGGTGACCACGGTCTGTGGAACACCAACTTCTCCACGCTCGCGGCTTCCGGCGACGGGGGGCGCACCTGGGCCCAGCTGCCGAATACGCGGCGGGCAAATGTGGACGGGCACGAGCGGTTCCAGCAGAACGCCTTCGTGAAGAACGCCGGGTTCGTGTACCGGTACGGCACTCCGGCGGGCCGCAACCATCCCGGGTTCGTATCGCGGGTGCGCGAAGCCGATATCGCGAATCTGGACGCCTACGAGTACTGGGACGGCCACGGCTGGAAGCCGAACGACGCCAAGGCCGCCGCACCGGTCGTCGACGGGGTGGCCGAACTGTCGGTGCAGTGGAACGATTATCTGCACAAGTTCGTGATGACGACGACCGATCCGTTCAACTCGGTGGTGCTGCGGACCGCGGACTCACCGGAGGGGCCGTGGAGCGCACCCCGGGTGCTGCTGGAGGCGGCCGCGCTCCCGACGGCGTACGCGCCGATGATCTTCCCCTACCAGACCGGTAGCGACCTGTACTTCCTGCTGACGGTGCACCGTCAGTACAACGTGCTGCTCATGAAGACCCCGCTGTAACCGGTATCCACCGACGGAAACGACACCGCCCGCCCCGATTCATCGGGGCGGGCGGTTCGCTGTACGCGGGCGGCTCCGGCCGCGCGCGGTGCCGTCGTTCAGCGGGATCCCGGGCGACCGGGCCGGGTGCTGGTGGGCGGACTACTGGTGCTGGGCTGATTGCCACTGCTCGAATCGTTTCCGGATTCCTCCGGTTTCTTGTCCGGGGCCTCGCATTCGACCTCCGGTACCGGGTCGTACTTCACGGTGCGGGTGGTCCGGGAAACCTCGGCGCCGGTATTGATATCGGTGATCACCCGGGTGTCGGAGATGGTGAATCCCGGCGCGCCGGTCGAGGCGATACAGTCGTCGCCCTCGGGCAGCTTGATGGTCTCCGGTTCGGTCGGCTTGCTCTTCTCGCCGGTGATGGATTCCACGTTCACCGTCTTGGTTCCCCAGATACGGACCGTGACCTCGGAGCTGTCCGCGAAAGCCTGGATGTACACACCGTGCGGAGTGTTGTTGCGGAACTGGAGGTCGATGGCACCGTCGAACACGGTCGCTTCCCGGGCCGCCGGATAGCGGGAGATGTAGTAGCTGTGTTCGGTGTGGCCGGCGTCCTCGAGACCCGCGAAATACGCGGCGTTGTAGAGGGTGGTCGCGAACTGGCTGATCCCCCCGCCGACGGCTTTGCTGGGCCGGCCGTGGTCGATGATGCCGGATTCCACATAGCCTTCGGCCGCGGTGCGTGGACCGGTGTGGGTGTTCAGCGAGAAGGTGTCGTTCGGTTTGACGATCGCACCGTCGACCTCCTGAGCGACCGTACGGATGTTCACCCCGGACGGTCCGGTGAAACCACTGGTGGTGAACTCGCCCATCACCTCGTTGATACCGAGCCCCTCGGCCGCCTGCGTGGTGAGTTTGGGTTCGATCCGCTCGTAGATTCCGGGGGTGGTGCGCTGCGCGCCGGTGGCGGCGAGCATCGCGGGCAACTGCTCCAGCGTTTTCGCCCAGTTGATCTTGTCGCCGACCACCGCCGGGACGACGGTCGGGACGCCGGAGAAGGTGAAGGTCGCGTCCTTGGGTTCGACCTCGGTCGAGGCCAGCTGCGGAGCGAGCAGGTCGGTGGCCACCTTGTGGTCGAACTCGACCCGCAGCCCGCCGTGCCCGTCGGGTACGAAGCCGACGATGGTGGCGATCTGCTCCGGGCTCAGGGTGGCGCTCGAGGCCCCTTTACCGGTGTAGACCACCGGGCCGCTCACCGCCGGTTCGGCGATCTGATGCATCGCCTGGTCGATCGCGTCCTGCCGGACGGCCGGCGGCGCGGTGGCGACGGGCAGGTCCAGGGTGCTCGCGGTCGCCCACTGTTCGGTGAGGACGGTGCGGGCGGCGGCCAGATCCAGCACCCGGCCCGAAGTCGGATTCACCTCGACCGGCCGCGTGCCCTCGAAGTGGATACCGCCTTCCACCGGCGGCTGATCGTGCACCCTCAATTCGTCGAAGGTACGGCTCAGCGCGGCCTCGTCGACCGAGCTGGCGACCGCGACCTCACGAGAGGCGACGAACGACAACAGCCGGGAAGCCGGATTGAGCGGCTGCCCGCCGACCCGCTCCCAGGTCGCCTCCCAATCGACCCCGAGACCTGCGGCGGAGGGCACCAGCTCGGTCTGTACGTCGGCGATCTTCACCGGCACGACCTCGCCCGCGCGCGGGTCGAGCTGCTCCTGCAACTTCGCGCGGGCATCCGCCTTGTCCATCCCGCCGATGGCGACCCCGGCGACCTCGACACCGCGCGGGATCTTGCCGGAGGTCATCACCAGATCGGCGATATATCCCACCAGTGCGACACCGAACACGATCGCGGCGACCAGCAGTACGCGCCGGGCGTTCGGAGAACGCAGCCAGGCACGGGCGCCGGAGAAACGGCCGCCGTCGGCACCGGATCCGCCGGTACCGCGGCCACCACCCGGGCCGCGCGGCGGCGTGGGCGGGCCGGACTCACCGTGCGACAGGATATCGGCGCTCGTCGGATTGTTGGGGTGTCCGGGCCAGGAGGACGGACCACCGGAGAGCCGCTGCTCGAGCGCGGCCGAGTCGAAGACCTCCGTCGGGGCGTCGTCGGGGTCGGAATCGGCGAAGGTGGGCGTTGCGGGTGCGGCGCTCGGCCGGGAGAACTGCTGGGTGGCGTAATCGGAGCCGGTGGGATCCGATGCGGCGGGAAGAGGTGCGGCCGGGCGAGCCGGCCCGGGACCGACGGGGCCGCCCGGGCCGGGACCAGCGGACGGCCCGAAACCGGCAGCGGGCCCGGGACCGTTGGCGGCAGCCGGCCCGGGACCTCCGGGCGGCGCGGGCCTGGGAGCGTTGGGCGGCGGCGTCCCCGGAGCACCCGGACCGGGAGCGGCGGGGCCGCGACCGGGCGACCCCGGTTCGACGGGTTGCCGGGAGACCTCCGGAGTGCGAGCCGGGTTCTGCGGGGCGGTCGCGCCGGAACCGGGATCCGGCGACGGCCGGCCCTGCTCCCGCTGCGCCTGCAGTTCACCCGTGCTGGGGTTCAGCCAGGAACTGCCACCACGCCAGCCGGCTGCGACATTGTCCACCGGTTCGGTCCGGGCCGGCTGCTGTCCCTCCTGGGCGCGGCCGTTCTGGAGCAGCTGACGTAGGCCGCCGTCGATCGGCTGCCGACGGCCGGAATCGCGTCTGTCACCTCGGTCGGTGTTCGATTCGCTGCTCACGAACCGTCCTCCCCAATCGATACTTCGGGGACTCGCGGGTGCGAGCCTTCGCCAACGATAGTTGTCCGAACTGTAATCTTCAGTGCCTGATCGATCACAGCTGCGCCATCTGAATACCGCGTGACGTCGCAGTTGGGACATATCGTCCTCACGAGCCCCGGACAGCAAAGTGGCCCCGTGCAGTCGCCGGGTCGGGGGTCAGGCGAATGCACGGAGCCGACTGGTATATCGGTGCCACGCACAGGTCGTTACACATCAACCCGGCGGATTTTTCCGACCGGCGGGCACAATCGGTGACGACGTGCGATCCGGACTCCTATGAAAAGGGGACGCGAGATGCAGTTGGGCATGATCGGGCTGGGCCGGATGGGGGCCAATATCGTGCGGCGTATCGTCGCCGCCGGGCACACCGCGGTGGGTTGCGAGCGCCACGCCGACGTGATCGAAAACCTCACCGCCGAGCTCGGCGGCAGCTTCCGCGGGAGTACCGACCTGGCGGAGTTCGTGGCCGATCTCGACACTCCGCGGGTGGTGTGGGTGATGATCCCGGCCGGCCTCACCGGCGCCACGGTCGATCAGCTGGCGCGGCTGCTGGAACCCGGTGACATCGTCATCGACGGCGGCAACAGCCGGTATCACGACGATATAGCCCGCGCCCAGCAGCTGACCCCGCTCGGTATCCACTACCTCGATATCGGCACCTCGGGTGGTGTGTTCGGCCGCGAACGCGGTTTCTGCCTGATGATCGGGGGCGAGACGGAACCGGTGCGGTACGTGGAACCGCTGCTGAAGGCCATCGCGCCCGGGATCGCGGCCGCGCCCCGCACGCCCGGTCGGACGGGTGCACCCGGCCCGGCCGAACAGGGATACCTGCACTGCGGCCCGGCGGGCGCGGGCCATTTCGTGAAGATGGTGCACAACGGGATCGAGTACGGGGCCATGGCCGCCTACGCCGAAGGCTTCAACATCATGCACAAAGCCGATTACGGTAGTCGGGCCGGCGGCGAGTACTCCGCGGAGGAGACCCCGCTCGAACATCCCGAGTACTACCGCTACGACATCGATATCGCGGAGGTCGCCGAGGTGTGGCGGCGCGGGTCGGTGGTCGCGTCCTGGCTGCTGGACCTCACCGCGGCACAACTGCACGCCGACCCGAACCTGGATTCCTTCGGCGGCCGGGTCTCCGATTCCGGGGAGGGCCGCTGGACCCTCGACGCGGCGGTCGATATCGGCGTTCCGGCCCCCGTGCTCTCGGCGGCGCTCTTCCAGCGTTTCGCCTCGCGCGGCGAATCCGCGTACGCGGACAAGGCACTGTCGGCGATGCGCGAAGCCTTCGGCGGGCATCACGAACTACCGGGGTCGGAGTAGGCCGCACGACAGCACGCGAATGCGCACCCACCGGCCGTACGAAAACGGATGTGCCCCGATCTGGTCGATCGGGGCACCTCCTGTCCCCTGCCGGTCCGCCGCGGCCGTGGGCGCTTCCCTCGCCTGCCGGACGGACCCGTCCCGGATCCGCTCAGCGCTCCAGGATGGCGACCACGCCCTGGCCGCCGGCCGCGCAGATGGAGATGAGCGCACGGCCCGAGCCCTTTTCTGCCAGCTGTTTGGCGGCCTGGGCGACGATCCGGCCGCCGGTGGCGGCGAACGGGTGGCCGGCGGCCAGCGACGATCCGTTCACGTTCAGCTTGGTGCGATCGATCGAGCCGAGCGCCCCGTCGAGACCGAGCCGCTCCTTGCAGTACTGATCCGATTCCCAGGCCTGCAGGGTGGCCAGGACCACCGACGCGAAGGCCTCGTGGATCTCGTAGAAATCGAAATCCTGCAGGGTCAGCCCGTTGCGGGCCAGCAGCCGCGGCACCGCGTAGGTGGGAGCCATGAGCAGGCCGTCGGGGCCGTGGATGTAGTCGACCGCAGCGACTTCGCTGTCGACCAGGTGCGCGAGCACCGGCAGATTGCGCTGGGCCGCCCATTCGTCGCTGGACAGCAGCACCGCCGAGGCACCGTCGGTGAGCGGGGTGGAGTTACCCGCCGTCATGGTCGCGTCGCCCAGCTTCACGCCGAAAACGGGTTTCAGCGTACCCAGTTTCTCGAGCGAGGAGTTCGGGCGCAGATTGTCGTCCCGGTTGAGCCCGAGGAACGGGGTCACCAGGTCGTCGAAGAAACCGCGTTCGTAGGCGGCGGCCATGTTCTTGTGCGACAGGTAGGCCAGTTCGTCCTGCGCATCACGGGATACGCCGAATTCCTTGGCTGTGATGGCGGCGTGCTCGCCCATCGACAGGCCGGTGCGGGGTTCGGCATTGCGCGGAATCTCGATCCCGACCATGCCGGGGCGCAACTGGCCCACCAGCTTGAGCCGCTCGGCATTGGTCCGCGCGCGGTTGATGTTCAGCATCCATTCCCGCATCCGCTCGCTGACCCCGATGGGCGCGTCGGAGGTGGTGTCGGTGCCGCCGCCGATACCGACGTCGATCCGGCCGGCCGCGATCGCGTCGCCGACGGTGACGACGGCCTGCAGACCGGTTCCGCAGGCCAGCTGCAGATCATGGGCGGGGGTGTAGGGGCTGAGCCGGCTACCGAGCACACTCTCGCGGATCAGGCCGTGCTCGCCGACCCGCTTCAGTACCGCACCACCGGCGACCATGCCCAGTCGTTCCGATTTCAGGCCGAACCGGCTCACCAGTCCGTCCAGGGTCGCGGTGAACATGTCCTGGTTGGAGGCGTGGGCGTAGGCCTTGTCGGAACGCGCGAACGGGATGCGGTTACCGCCGAGGATTGCTACCGGACGGGTCGTACGGGATGTGGTGGTCACTCGGGTCTCCCAGGTTGTCGAGTTGGTGAGAGGGTCGGGTGCTCCGGGCCCGGACCGCGGCTCCCCGCCACGGCATCCGACGCCCGCCCGCGCTCGGTTTACGATAAACTTACTCCGGAGTAAGTTCAATGTCGACACCGCCTCCGGCGACTACCGACACACCACATCGAGCAACAGAAAAGGTGGGAACTGTGGCAGCCAAGAGCAAGGGTGCACCCAACCTCTACGGATCGTTCGTCAATTCCGCGCCGGGCGGGTTCCTCGCGAACAAGCTGGGTCTGCCGAAACCGGAGAAGCTGCGGCGCTACGTGGCCGGGGAACCCCCGCTACCCGGACCGGTACTGCTGGGCGGTAAGGGCCGCGTCGCCGAACCGCTGCGGGCGCTGCTGGCCGACGACTACACGTTCGCCGATTCGCTCGCCGCCGGAACGAAATACGGCGCCCTGGTCTTCGACGCCACCGGTATCGGCAGCATCGAGGATCTGTCGCAGCTGTTCGAGTTCTTCCAGCCGGCGATGCGCAGTATCGCGCCGTCGGGCCGAGTGCTGGTCATCGGCACCACCCCCGAACTCACCGGCAGCGTGGACGGCCAGATCGCCCAGCGCGCACTAGAGGGCTTCACCCGGTCGGTGGGCAAGGAACTGCTGCGCGGTGCCACCGCCCAGCTGGTGTACCTGCACCCCGACGCCTCCCCGGCCGCGACCGGCCTGGCCTCGACGCTGCGCTTCGTGCTCTCCGGTAAATCGGCGTTCGTGGACGGCCAGGTGATCCGCGTCGGCAAGGACGACGCGGTCGCCCCGGCGAACTGGGACAAACCGCTCGACGGCAAGGTCGCCGTGGTGACCGGTGCCGCACGCGGTATCGGCGCCACCATCGCCGAAGTCTTCGCCCGCGACGGCGCGAAAGTGATCGTCGCCGATATCCCCGCCGCCGGCGAGGCATTGACCGAGACCGCGAACAAGGTGGGCGCCACCGCGCTGGCGCTGGACGTCACCGCACCCGATGCCGCGCAGCGGCTGGCCGAATTCGCCACCGAACGTTTCGGCGGAATCGACATCATCGTGCACAACGCCGGGATCACCCGCGACAAACTGCTGGCGAATATGGACGAGGGCCGCTGGAACGCGGTCCTGAACGTGAACCTCGCCGCACCGCACCGGATCACCCAGGGCCTGGTGGCCGCGGGCGCGCTGAAAGAGGGCGGCCGGGTCGTCGACGTCTCCTCCATCGCGGGTATCGCCGGTAACCGCGGGCAGACCAACTACGGCGCCTCCAAGGCCGGGGTCATCGGAATGGTGAACGCCGAAGCACCGGAACTCGCCGCCAAGGGCATCACCATCAACGCCGTGGCCCCCGGGTTCATCGAAACCGCCATGACCGCCGCGATCCCGCTGGCCACCCGCGAGGGCGGCCGGCTGATGGCCTCGCTGAACCAGGGCGGCCAGACCGTGGACGTCGCCGAGACCATCGCCTACTTCGCCAGCCCGGCGTCGAACGCGGTGAACGGCAATATCGTCCGCGTCTGCGGCCAGAGCATGATCGGCGCGTGATGACCGAGACCATCACCCTCGACGCGCCGCCGAAGAACGGCAGTCTCTATGTGAAGGCCGCGCTCGGCGCGGTCCCGATACCGCTGGTGTCGAACCGGAAATCGACGATCCCGGACCGGGAGGTCCGGCTCGACGGCTATCACGTGGACCCGGACCATCTGGCCGCCTACTGCGCGGCCACCGGGCTGCGGTTCGGTGACACCCTGCCGCTGACCTATCCGTTCATCATCACGTTCCCGCTGGTGATGAAACTCGTGGTGCAGCGCGATTTCCCGTTCGTCGCGGTCGGCGCGGTACACGCGGAGAACCTGATCGAACGCACCCGGGAGATCTCGCTGAGCGAACCGCTCGACATCACCGCGCATATCGAGAATCTGCGAGAACACCCGAAAGGTCTGCTGGTCGACGCGATCAGCGAGATCCGGGTGGGCCGGGAACTGGTGTGGCGGCAGGTCACCACCTTCCTGCACCAGCAGAAGACCTCGCTGTCGGGCGGCCCCAAACCCGAACCGAAACCGGACGAGGTCCCGCCCCCACCGCTGCGCACGCTGAAGGTCGATCAGAAGACGATCACCCGCTACGCGAACGCCTCCGGCGACCAGAACCCGATCCACACGTCGGCATTGGGTGCCAAGGCATTCGGGTTCCCGCGGGCGATCGCGCACGGGATGTGGTCGGCAGCAACGATCCTCGGCAGTCTAGAGGGCCGGGTTCCGGACAAGGCCTCCTACGCCGTGAAATTCGGCAAACCGATTCTGCTGCCGTCCACAGTGAACGTGTACGCCGACCAGGTCGAAGAGGGCTGGGATCTGGCGCTGAAGCATCCGAAAAAGGGCTACCCGCACCTCACCGCCACTCTGCGCTGAACCGCGGGGCCTACGTGTGAACCCCGTTCTGGAACTCTCCGGGACGGGGTTTTCCAACACAACCGCAAAAAAGACACCTCGAGCAACAACAGGGTCATTTGCTGAAGCCAGCCGGGAGAACCGGATACCTGACCTTTTCATTACGAGTCGAATACGTTGCGTCCGCCCTTGTCTCGCTGCTGTACGTGCTTATCCGCGAGGTGCTGAAACACCTCCGTGGGAGTCCCGTTCTGTCCAGTGCTGTCCGGATGACTTGTGACAACTCGGTGACAACCGGCAGATCTCGCTCAGCATCAGACCGTGTCCTGCTCGTCGAGCAGCCAGGCAAGGTGAGGACATTCGGCGGCATGCCACTCGCGAACTATCGGCCGATCGTCTTCGACGTCCCGCACGACTTCTGCGCGCCAAGGCAGACACTCCCTGCACGGCGTGATCTCAAAGGAATTACCTTCGTCGTCGAATGCTTCGAAATCTGCGCTGCCCACCGGTGCGTCAAGGGTTACCTTCGGCCTCTCGGGTTCGGTCTCGATCAGTGCACCAAGTCTGTCGCGAAGCCGTTTGGATCGCACCCGATAGGGATCGGTGTTCATCGGCAGGTCCTGGAAGTCAGGCGTACTGACGCGGCGCCCGAGAGCAGCCTCAAGACAGCCGATACAGAAGCACCCGTCGGTGAATCCCGCTTTCGCCCAAACTTCATCGTGGACCATGTAGCCCTCGCCGGATGCGTCGTACCCGCAGCCGGTGCAGCGGAAGTCGATAGGGGCATGTTCCCAACGAAAGTCGAGCTCCTCCCCGTTCGACATCTCAAACCTTCGCCACCCGTGAGCCCCTTGGACTCGGACGATGGAGCTTTGTGTTTGCTCGGCGTGCTCGTCGACTACATCTTCGATCTCGGATTCGACGTCGCTCAGGCGGTCTAGCTCGGCAAAGTGCTCGGCATCGTCGATCCACATGACCCATGTGCTGTGAACTCCGGCCTGGGGGCGGTAGTCGAACGACACGTCGCTGAGGTTTGTCATGGGAACAGTGTCTACCGGTTACCCGACACATACGCCCAGAAGATGTCGAGGATCTTCCGGCCAGAAACTATGGCCTCTCAAAATGAACGGGTTAGTGGGGTGTGAGCTGGGGTTCGAGTCTCAGTGGTTCTCGCTCTTTCCCTGGCGTTTCCGACGTCCCACGGCCTGACGACGGCCTAGCGCACGATCACCTTTAAGAGTTCTACGCCCCCCGCCTTTTTCCAGATGGTGGTGACGTAGGTCTTGCCGCCCGGCTCGGTCAGTTCCACCTCTGTCTGTTTGGTTACGAAGTCTGTACCGGTCGCCACGGCAGTCAGGTCGTCGAATTCGAGGTCATATCTTCGACAGAGATGCCTTTTGGCGGCGCGAATCGCGTCTTCCTCTGCCATGACGATGGGTTCCTTCGCCCGGCTACTTGGGAGCCATGAGCAGAGACGGTTAGCCAGGTTGGTCATGTTCGTTGCCAGCACAGCGCCACCAGCTCCGGTCGCTACCGTCATCACTATCCCGAGGATCTCGCCGCTCGCGCCCCAATTAACTGAACGTTCTGTTGTGGCGAGCAGGTAGTTGTCCTGCTTGAGCTCGTCAAGGACGTGACCGCGAACTGCGCTGCGGTCGATGAGGCCGGGGCTGTTGATGGTGAGAAGCCACTCTTCGCTGGGCGGCTCGTCTAAACCCCGGTCATTCAACTTGACGTTGATCTGGACCTGGTCCGTGTATTGCTCCACAAGATCGAGTATTCCGTGTCTATGCGACAGGTCTGGTCTGTTCGCTGATCACGTCGGGACCAGCACTCCGGCCCTGCTGGGTGGTGGTCTGTGCATACAAGGGCTGGCTTCCCTGCCTGCCCCATAGGGCCTGCCTTTCTCGCGTAGAGGCTCCGGGGTCAAGGGTGGCGAATGCCATCAGCGAAGCTGACGCGAAGCGCCCTTGAAGCTGGAGGGGCGCGGGAACACAATGCAGGCCGCCAGTCAGCTGGGCCACGCGGCCGGAGGTCGCGCAGATCTTTGTACACAAGCGGGAGTTGTCCACAGGGCAGAGCCTGGTACCAAATTCTTTGGTACTTCGGGTGCGGCGGAGAAATTACCGTTCTGACTGTCGGCACGGCGTGAGTGTCGAGCAGGTGCGATGCCGCTGCGTTTCCGCAGGTGGGATCGCAATACCAGTCCCCGGCTGGTCATCAGAAAGGAACGCAAGCACCATGAACATGTCATCGAAGTCGGGCAATCCCGGGAAGCAGCCCGAAAGTGGTGGTGGCGGTGATATTCACCCGCTGGTCGCGCTGGTGCTGGCCGTCTTCCTCGCGGCTGCGGTTGGCGTCGTTGAGGACTGGCCTACTGCGGTGACCGTGTTGGCGACCGTTCTGGGCTTTTTCAGCGGCTCTCGTACTGTTGCGGACGGGCGTCACGGTGAACAGTCGTAACCACAGCCGGTCGACCGGGCAGAGTGCCGGCCGATTCGTGGGCGGCTGCGGGAGGTAGGTCGGGTACGGCTCTCATGGTTCCCACACTTCTCGGTTATCGAAAGCAACCATCTCGGATCGAAAGCGGGTGGCGCCAGCGTGCCGCCGACGCGCCCGGTGGGGCCGCCAGCGCAGCCAGGCCACGCCGGGTTGCGTGGCGGCGGCGCGCAGGCGCCGCCGCTCTTGAACCTATATGGCGAAATTCGGCAACCGATCGCGTTGGGAACTGTCGTGGTTCAACTGGTGCTTGACACACCTGCTCCACCCGATATGCGGAGCCACGCAGCACAATCACCGGCCGGGACAATCGATCACCACGCCGTATCCGACTCGAAACGGAGCTCCGAACCACGGACCGCCAGAGAACAAGAATGACCGAACATCTACCGGGAGGAGGGGCGCCGAGTGTGGCTCGAGGAACCTGCCACCGACCCGGACTCAATCCCTCGTTGCCCCCTCCGGCCACACGACCGTTACCGGCATGCCCCGCTCGCGAGCGACGGCCACGACATCGGCAGTACCGCCGTAGCCGCGGGCGGGCTTCCCATCCCACACCGCGATCAGCTCGTCGGCCTCGTCGAGCATTCGCACGCTGCCTGCCTGGTGCGCTTCCGAGTCCGACTCGACGTGGTCGAGTTCGATCACGTCGGCGGCTACCGCGGTGAGCTCGTCGTATATCGGGTGATGCGTTGCGGGCAGACTCTCGCGGTACCGCTGGGCCGGGACCACCACGACGAGGGATCCACCGAACTCGAGCAAAGTGGTCGCGAACAGTGAATCGGGTCCGTCTGCGATACAGCTGATGCCCACTAGTTCACCGCCCGTCCTGTCTCGTAGCTCGGCGCGTAGCTGTGCGTCGACGAGCGCGGTGGTCTGCTCTGGCAGGCCGCGGTGTCCGGTGATGGCTATCCGTGTCAAAGTTCGTCCTGCCGGTATAGGGCGGCCAGTGCATTGTCGAGGGCCCGAGCTTCACGGGTCCTGGGTGGCAGACTGGCCCGGTAATCCCGTGCGAGCCTGGTGATTCGTTCGCTGCGGTACCTCAACCCAACCTCCAACGCCTCCGTCGCGAGGGAGCAGCCGCCCTCGATATCGCCGATCCGGGCGAGCACGTGCGCTTGCTCGACCTGGGCGAGCGCGCGTGGTTTCGCCGCCGCGAGCGCGGGCGCAGCGAGGGCGAATGCGTTCCGCGCTGCGCGGTGGTCGCCGAGTCGGGCCAAGGCGCTCGACTGATATCGGGCCGCCTTCGCGCTATCGAATACGAACACCCACGGCCACCTCGGTTCTCCGCGCTGCCGATCCGCCAGGTGTTCGGCGCGGTGCAGCATTCTTAGTGTGGCCGTGCGGTCGCTGTTCGCTGCGTGAGCCACCGCGAGCAGGGACGCCATCCATGCGCCGGCGCTGTCGGGAACATCGCGGCCCATCTGGGCGGACGCAGTGCGGAGTAGGTTGAGGCCGGCGAGTGCGTCTCCGGTCTCCACGGCGTAGTGCCCAAGGCTCGCAGTCATGTAGGAAACCAGCAATGGATGATGGGTACGTTCCGCGTACCGAATCGCTTCGGCGTAGCGCTGGCGCGCGGTCGCATCGTCACCACGATCGGCGGCCAACCACGCAGCCAGGCCGGCTATCTCCGATAGTGCACGGAACCCGTTCGATGTACGCAGACGGTCACGCACTATGCCGGTCACCAGGTCGCGATGCGCTTCGACCGCTGGATGTAGCTGATCGGATGGCACGGTCGATTCCATCCGCCGGTAGTGCCCGGTCGGCCCGGCAATGGATTCGACCAATTCCGCATCGTTGGGTGCACTGGTCAACATCGCGCTTGCCCCGGCGGCGAGCGCGGTTTGTAGAAATTGCTTCCGGTTCAAGTCCTCGTCATCCGCAACCGCGCGGCGCCCGGAGAAGCCGATTTCAGCATCGGATGCGACATTGAGAATTGCCCGCAGAGCAGCACGGTAGTGCGACCGCGGCCAGCGTGTCTCGCCTCGTTCCCATTTGCCGACATGCCGTTCATCAACAGCACCACGCTTATTCGTGGCCCGGAAAACGTGGTCGTTGATGGCGTCGGCCAACTCTTGGCGCGTCATCGAGTGACCCGGATCCCCGGGCGATTCGACCCGTAACCGGGCGTCCCTCAGTAGGTCATTCCGTTCGGTCACGGGGTCGGCCTCTCATCTGGACCTATTCCGAAGATGCCACATATCGGTTGCGGGATAGCAACTTTCCCAGCATTTTCCCACGGTCTTCCCCATTTCGCGCCGTCGCGCAGAAGCTTGGTGCCGTAGAAGCTGGATCCAGCCCCGGAGTCGGGTTGTTGCGAAATCGGCCTGCGGGTTGCCACAGACCCAACCGGACCGATAGACGGCCCCGACGCCGGGTGCATCACGACTACGACAGGGGAGAAAGCACTATGAGCGAGCTGTCGACAGCGCCGCTGAGGTCAGCTACGAACCGGGCTATGGCCGCAACGCTCCGCATCTGGCAGGCCGGGGACAGGGCCCGCGTCGACTGGCCCGCCGCTTGCTGGACCGACGACGCTTTGCGCGGATTCGCACACGCTCACCAGGTGATGGCCGTCCATATCGCGCACCGGTGTCCCCGGTTTCAGATGGCCGCCGATTATGCGAGCGAAGCGTGTTGATGGCCGCTGACCTGTTCGGGAGAGTGCTGTGGCACGGAGAACACCCAGCCACCGCCGAGCAGTACACGAAGCTCCTGGCCGATGCCGTCGCGGTCGGAGTCATCGGCGCCGGTGACTGCGCCGAGCTGAGTGGGGTGACACCCATCGAAGGTGTAGCCGCGATACGAGCACGGCTGGTGACGGCCGGGCGTAGGGGGGCATGATGGCGACCGTTCACGGGTTGCATATCCGTACGCGGTGGCTCAGCGACGATATCGGGTTGCTCCGGCAGGTAGCGGCCGGTCTCAAATCGCTCGACCCGTGGGGAGCCTGCCACTACGCGGACGCGATCCGCGGCTACTCACACGCGCTGCACGTCATGGACATTCACCGCAGCCACAGATGCCCGCGCTACGACATGGCCGAGCGGTACGCGCAGGGGGTTCGCTGGTGAGTGGTTCTCTTTACTGTGTGTCGGCGCCGGCCGGTCCGGTGGTCCAATCGCCTGATCACCGGTAATGCGATCGAAGGACATGTGATGACTCTCGAATTCGAGCGTGCCCAGCAAGACCCGGCCTACCTCGCGTGGCTGGAAGCCATGGATGGCGAGCTGCACCGATTCCTCACCGAAGACGCGCCCGCGGTCGGCGCGCTCGATAGTCCGTACAGCGCCGAAGGGCTTGCGTTGTGCGAGCGGGCGATCCGGGAACGGTTCGGCGGCACTCAGGCAATTTCCGCCCCGGAGAATGCTGAACTCGCTGACAGGTTCGGCCGCTACATCGGGGAAGTGCACCGACGGGCAACCGAGGCCCGGTGGGTCAACGCCGGGCACATGTACGAGGGTCGCGCGTCCTTTCCGCAGTTGCTGTTCCCGTTTTCCCCCTGGGCATTCGACGCGGGTGAGCAGATCGGCGGAGCCTTCGTGAAGAAGCCACAGCAGCCGACCCAGCTGGTTTGGGTGCTGGGCAACATGGTCGAGGAGTACGAGCGGTGGCTGGAGTTCGGGCGGCCCACCGTCGAGGAGTACGAGCGCCTCTACCTCGAACGGCTGGTCGCCGAGGCCGATGGAAACGAGTTGTAGGGCAGATGAATGGGGCCGGGGGATAGACCGGAGGCGCTCACTCCCGCGGAGCGCCACCAGTACGAACAGAACTACATCCCGCGAAAGCTCAGGGAGGGGGAGCTTCCGAGGACGCCGCTCCAATGGCGCGAAGCCTCCGCGTCCTGGCGGGCTCGCTGGGTACAGGGGAAGACGTTCGAAAAGGGGATGGATGTCGTATTCGGGCTCACGCAATCCGGGTGGGAACGCGAAGTCACCCGCAAGGTCGACCCCGTCACCGGCAAAGAAATCCGAGTCGACTTCTACCTCAGAGAAGACGATCCGACTCTCACGGTCGCCGAGAACAACGAGACGAAGACTGGTGCCCTCAACAAGGGCCGCGACGTCGGACAGCTACGCGGATACGAAGCGCTGCTGCGACGAGGTGAAACCGTGCGTTTGTACACCCGCGCCGAGAAAGACCAAGAGATGGCGAAGGAGGCACGCGCTCTGCTCTCGGCACTGAAGGCCCGATTCCCGGACACCTTCATCCACAAGTCCATGAACGAGAAGGTTTACGGCCGGATCATGGAAGCCGGTGCGCGGGCATTGGAGCGCGAAAACCGTCAGGAACTGGCGGCCAATCTCGGCCGGCTCCCGGAACGCGAGGCCCGCGGCCTGTCGATCACCGAGATTGCCCGCGCCTACGCCCGGGAAGCACCTACCGCGGGTATCGAGCAGTTGCGCTTGATGGCGCGGGAGCTGCGGGAGCTCGCACTGACCCAGGGGATCGCGGAACGCGATATCGCCGAGGAGGACCGCAATGGATTGGGGTTGCGGTTCCAAGCGGCGAAATCGCTGGAGCAAGAACAGAAAACCCAGCTGACCGAGCAGGATGCCGAGCGGCACGCCGCCGTCGACCAGATCACCTACACCCTGACACAGCGGGAACGTGAGCTGATCGACCGCGGGTCGCAGGAGGCGGCCCGCGAGCTACAGCAGCAGCTCGACGCAGGCCGAATCAACCTCGAACAGACCCGCGAGAGTTTCCAAGGGCTGGCGTACGCGCTCGGGAAGAACCAGGAACTGGAGCGTCGGACCGAGCGAGAGGCAGCCGCCCGGTCCCCAGGAGACTCGGAACAGCTCGCCGGACAACTGCGCGAGCAAGAAGCCGCGCGTCAGGAGAAGGACAGGGAGGTATCGCGACAGATCGGGGCAATCGGCGCCGTCGTGGAGAACGAGACCGCGCTACGGCAGCGGGCCGAGCTGTCGCGGCTGGCGACCGAGGTCAATAGAGAAAGACTGATCGCACGCGGTGTCGAACCCGAGAAGGCACGGCTACAGGCGCCCGCGATGCCGGCACCCGTGCTGCGGGATAGTGACCGCGGTCGTGATCCGAAAGACCTTGCCCGCGAACTGCCACAACGCGACCGCGCGGAAGCTGCGGCACGTCGGACTGCCATGGACGACAGAGTCGCCGCACTCGTCGCGAGAGGAGTGCCGGTCGACGCGGCGGAAGCCAGCGTGCTTGCCCGACTGTCCTCACCGGCCGACGACCTCCGGTCGATACGCGATCGAGAAGTACAGCAGGTCGAGTCCCGGCTCATCGCCCGTGGGGTACCACCGGAAATAGCCAGAGCCGCGGCCGAAGGGCGGATGGCGGAGCCACCGCAGGTCACCCGCGCACACGCGGCCGAGGACCGGGCTCGGGAACGAACGAGGGACTTCCGCCGCGAGCGGTAGAGCCCAGCAGCCGAAGTCCTTACGGTGGCTGCGGGCGAACCCGGGGAGCGAGACGTGCGCTGACACCATGAGGCTATGAACGATCAGGGAGATCCCGTCCTGTACGCCATCGTGACCGGTTCGTCTGCCGCGCGGGATATCGGCAAGCTCGTCGATCTGGCCCAAGCGGACGGCTGGGACGTGTGCGTGATCGCGTCCCCGGACGGGCGGCGGTTCATCGACCCCGCCGCACTGGAAGCCAAGACCGGGCATATCGTGCGCAGCCAGTACAAGGAACCCGGCACCCCCGATGTGCTTCCCCCGGCCGACGCGATGATCGTCGCCCCGATCACCTGCAACTCAGTGGCGAAGTGGGCGGCCGGGATATCCGACACTCTCCCACTCGGTCTGCTGGTCGAAGCAGTCGGCAAGGGCTTGCCTGTCGTCGCTGTGCCGTTCTCGAACCGGGCACAGATGAGCTTTCCCGCTGTGCAGGAGGCCATCCGCAAGCTCTCCGGCTGGGGCGTGACCATGCTCGTCGGCGATGAGGTCTACGAACAGCCCGAACCAGGCACCGGCGAACGGTATATCGACCGCTTCCCGTGGGAAACAGCCTGGCGCGCGACACTCGATCACCCGAGACTCTCGATACCGAGCTGACCATCGACGCTTCGACGTGACCCGGTGCCGGGTCTTACGGAATGCGCCGAGAACATCGGATATCGGCTGCGGCGGTGAAAGGCGCTGTTGGGGAAAACAAAGGTGCCCCGGACCATCGGTCCGGGGCACCTCCTGTGTTCTTACCTCAGAGATTCTTCGGGAGTTTGATCGTCTCCGTGGGAGCGTCCGCGTTACCGGTCCGGGGCAGAGTGGTGGTCGGGGCTTCCGAAGCGGCCACCGGCGAACTCCCGCCGGGACGGCGACCCGTCGGGCCGGTGGGGCGGGCCGGGGTGCCGCCGCGACCGCCGGTCACGCCGAGGACGATACCGGCGATCAGCGCCAGGACACCGATGATGCCGAAGACGATCGGCAGCACCCGCCCGAACAGCGACAGCTTGTCGATATTGTCCTTGGCCACCGCCAGCTGCGATTCCACGGTGTCGGTATCGAAGACCATATTGGCCTTGAGCGCGGGGACCTCGACCTTGTCGGCGGTGCGGCTGTAGAAGATGTTCAGCTGCTCGCCACCCTTGACGATGGTGCCGGTCTCCGGCTCGACCCAGACGTCGCGGGTGTTGCCGTAGAAGCGGTACATGGTGACCGGTTCGTCGCCGCCCTCGACGCCCCATTTGGCGGCGGGCAGTTCCAGCTTGTTGGTCGGCGCCTTCGAGACATCGGCCAGCTTGGTCACCGGGACGTTCTGCCGGAAGTGGTAGACCTTGGTGCCGTTGATCTCGGTCTCTTCCTGGAACTCCATATCCGTGGTGGTCCGGGCGAGCACATCGAAGTACGGGTAGGTCTTCTTCTCGGTGCCGATCGGGAACCGGTACTGCAGCCCCGTGTGCTGGACCGGATCGGCGAGGGCCTCACCCTTGGTGTTGGTGGTGATCGCGATCGATCCGTTGGGATCGGTGGCCACCGGCTCGCCGCTCGTCCGGGAGATGGTGACCCGGTCGACGTAGGCGGTCAGCACGCCGGTGTCACCGGATTTGTCGATCCGGCGCAGGGTGTTACCGGCCTGGATGGTCATCTCGTCGGCGTCGGACGGATCCTCGACGGTGAGGAAGCGCTGGGAGACCAGCGGAACGTTCTTGTTGACCTCGGCCGAGCGACCCTCGGCTGTCAGCGACGACGAGTCCAGGACCAGGCTCTCCTGATCCTTCTGGTTGACCGCGACCGTGGTGATCTCGAGATCGAGGGGAGTCTTGGCCATTTTGCTGACGGTGTAGGTCGGGATCATCAACGCTGCGACGATCAGCAACGCGCCGAGACCCACGAGCACGCAGGCAACCGTCCTTCTGGTTCCGGCACTCAGTGCCATGCAAAGTCTCCTCGTCGTAGAACACAGGTCGTTCCGCGGGTACAGCGGGACGCCGCGGCACTCGTGAGCCCTGACACTAACAGCCTGGGGGTTACCCAGGCGTTGGCGAGGCCGGAATCGGACCGAAAACGGGGGGAGTCTAACCCGCATTGTGAAATACCGGCTTCCTCCACGCGTGAGCGGCCCGGCAGACTGGACCCCGATGACGACCACTCCGACCACCGATACCGGTTCCCGGCCATCCGTCGAACCCGGCGCTTCCGCCGCTGACCAGGCCCGATCCAGCGGCGACCCCGGCCGGACCGGGCAGCCTCGGGTACTCGCGGCACGTCAGCGGGGCTTTCTCCCCGCGCTCGAGGGTATGCGGGGTCTGGCGGCGCTGGGCGTACTGCTCACCCACGTCGCCTTCCAGACGGGCGCCACCGGGATTCCGGGGCTGGGCCGGCTGCTGGAACGCTTCGATATGGCCGTCGCGGTGTTCTTCGCACTGTCGGGTTTCCTGCTGTGGCGACCGCACGCGCTCACCGCGCGCGGACTCGGCGAGGCCCCCGGCCTCGGGTACTACCTGCGCCATCGGGTGGCGCGGATCGTGCCCGCCTACTGGGTCGTGGTCTGCACCGTCCTGCTCCTGGTGCCCGCGGCCGCGCATACCGCCGGTGTACAGGTATGGATGTCGAATCTGCTGCTCCTGCAGGTCTTCGTCCCCCTCACCCTTACCGACGGACTCACCCAGATGTGGAGCCTGTCGGTCGAGGTGGCCTTCTATATAGCGCTACCGCTACTGGCCTGGCTGCTGCACTGGCTGCGCGGCCGGGCCGCGGCGGCGCGGGTACCGGCGGTCCTCGCCCTCGGAGTGGCGTTCCTGAGCTGGAACTTCATCCCGGTCCCGACGCCGGACGCCATCCACGCCGACAACTGGCTTCCGGCCTATATCCCCTGGTTCGCGGGCGGCATGCTGCTCGCCGAACTGACCTGCGACGACCGCTGGCGGCAACGCGCGAGACTGCTGGGCAACCAGCCCGTCATGTGGGCGATCGCCGCCGCGGCGTTCGTGGCGTCGTCGACTCGATTGGGCGGGGTCGCCGGACTGACCCGGGCCGAGCCCTGGCAGTACGCCGCGAAGATGGGACTCGGCGCGGTGATCGGTTTCGCGCTGCTGGCTCCGCTGGTGCTCGGACCACCGGACAAACCGCACCGCTGGCTCACCGCGGCACCGGTCGCGACGGCCGGACGCTGGTCCTACGGCATTTTCATCTGGCATCTCGCCGTACTGTCGGTGATCTTCCCGGTATTCGGCATCCTGCCGTTCCAGGGCAATTTCGGAGTCGTACTGGTCCTGACGGTCGCGTTCACCCTGCCGATCGCCGCGGCCAGCCACGCTCTGGTGGAAGAGCCGTGCCGACAATGGGCCCGGCGCCGCGACCGGCCCCGGCCGACCGGATCCTGAACGGGCGATTCAGCAATCGCAACCGCAACCGTCGCAGCAGCAACCGTCGCAGCAGCAGCCGTCACCGCAGCAACTCCCGCAGTCACAGCAGCCGCTGCAGTCGCAGGGGCAATCACAGCCACGGTCGGCCCAGGACTGCTTGCGCTCACCACTGCACGGACGGGTGTGTTCGGCCCAGCAGGCGTAGCCCGTGCAGTACTGGGTGAGGATCAACTGGATCGATTCGGCGACACCGGGCTGCCGAGGCGGGCCCAGGGGCGGGTGCTGCCCGGTGGACCCGATACTCACCGGGTACTGCCGCGCCGAGGCGACGGGCGGCGGGGCGATGACGCGACCGACCCGGCGGACGGTGGATTTCAGCGGATCCAGCAGTGCCCAGCGCAGGGCGGGGAGGCCGGTCAGGCCGGCCGACCGTAGCGATACCCGCAGGGCGTGCTCCGATTCCCGGACCAGCGCGTAGCCCTCGGCCGGTGTGGTATCGGTGGCGGCGAGCGGGTTGAAACGGTCCGCGGCAGCATCGGCGTGATAGTCGGTGAGCGCGTCGGTCAGATGAGCGATCCGGCCGAATTCGGCACCCGCGTCGCGCAACGCCTCCACATTGTCCGGGCGATCGGCCAGTACTGCGGTATGAGCGAAGAACTGCGCGGCACAGAGGCGGCTGGCGCGGGTCAGCTCGTCCAGGGCGGACGCGTCCGCCGGATCGTCACCGGCGGCGATCCGCTGTTCGGCCTCCACCTGCGCCTCGATCGCCGCTACCAGAGGTGCGATATCCAGCCCGATGGCGGCGGCCCGGGTTCGGGCACCTGCTGCCCAGCCGGTCGCGACCCGGCGCATAGGACGATGCAACCTCGGGCGGGTATCGCCGTCGTCGATATGGTCGGCGACCTTGGCGGAACCGAGCAACAGCGAGGCGGTGGCGGCCAGCTGGACCGGCGCCGAGGCACCCACCGGGACCCGCGCCGTACGCATTCCGCGCAGTGGGCAGGGCCCGGCCGTGCGCCGGGCGGCGGGGGCCGCGGCCTGGGCCTCGGTGAGTACCGCGAGCACTACCGCGTCGGTATTGGTCGCGCTGCGTGTCAGTTGCCCGTGCCCGTCGCGCAGGCCGAGGCACAGCCCGCACATATGGGACTGCCACAGACCCGGGTCCACCCCGTACTTCTCGGCGCCGTGCCGGCACGGCTGCAATATTCCGAACATTTTCCCTCCCGACCGGATGCCGTCCTCCGCGATATCCGTTGCGGGCATCGAAATTACGGAGTCCCCCAACTCCGCGCAACAGGGCAGTGATCCGCTGAGCGGGCAATCCGTCCTGTTCGGGCGATTCCACCGGCCGTGCTATTCGGGCGATTCCACCGGTTCGGCATCCTCGGCCTCGTCGGGCTTGCGACCCGACAACCCGCGCCACGCCAGTGCGTCGAGGAGGTCCACGGCCTCGGCCACATCTATGCGGCCGTCGGCCACCGAATCGGCGATGGCCTCCCCCGCGCCGATCACGGCGACGGCGACGATATCGAAGTTGGTACCCGGGTCGGCATGTTTGGCGCTGGACTCCAGCAGTTTGGCGGTCAGCTCGATAACCCGTTCCCGAGCATTCTCGATCTCCGATGCGAAGGCCTGCTGCCCGAGTGCCTGGCGGTACAGGACCTGCCAGGAATTGCGATGGGTGTCGACGAAGCCGAGGAAACCCTCGAGTGCGGTGCGCAATTGTTCGTGCGGACTGAGCAGTGGGTTGCCGGCGGGTGCGACGGATTCGAGGAAGCGCAGGCCCTCGCGCTGGATACAGGCCCGGAAGAGTTCGTCCTTGGAGCCGTAGTACAGATACAGCATCGGCTTGGAGATCTCGGCTTCGGCGGCGATCGCGTCCATGGAGGTCTCGTGGAAGCCCTTGCGCGAGAAGACCTCGACCGCGGCATCGAGCATCTGCTGCTCGCGCACCGCTCTCGGAAGCCTTTTCGTACCGCCCGCCATCACGTCTCCTAGCCGAGTGAACCCTTTATATTACTCCGAAGTAAGTTCCTGAGGACCGGAACCACCGGCGGCGATGCACGCACGCCGGTGATGTTCCGGTGGACGGCCGGAAGCCCGTATCCATCGTCGGCCGGCCCCCGCCGGCTCGATACCGCCCGCTCAGCAGGCGCGCGGTATCCGCTTGTAATCGGCCATCCGCAGGACGGAGGCGTCCACCCGTTCCATCGGCAACCGGCCGGCGGCCACCGCCTGTTCCAGCTGATCGAGGACCTGGCCGACGGCGTCGGTACTGATCCACAGCGCATTGTCCGCACCCGCCACCAGGGCGGCCTCCACAGCCTGCTCGATGGACAACCGCTCGGTGATCGCGGCCATTCCGCTCAGATCATCGGTGAAGATCACGCCGTCGAACGGAGCGGCCCCGTACCCGGAGCCTTCGCGCAGCAGGTTCATCACCTCCGGGCTGATACTGGCCGGGACACCGGGAGTCGTCAGCCCGGGGACATCGAGATGACCGACCATCACCGCCGAACCCGAATCGATCAGTTCGCGGAACGGCACCAGATCGCTGTCGCTCAGCTCCGACAGCGGCGGGACGGTCACGGCCCCCAGATGGGAATCGCCGGTGCTGGACCCGTGGCCCGGGAAATGTTTGAGGACGGTACCCAGACCGACTTCGTGCATGGCGCGGATATAGGCGTCGGCGTACCGGGTCACCTCCGCCGGATCGTCGGAGAACGAACGGTCACCGATCACCGAATCGTCGGGCTGGGAGCTCACATCGATATCGGGGGCGAAATCCACCGTGATCCCCAGGTCCTGCATGGCCCGCGCCCGGTCCAGTGTCGCGGTGTAGAACTCGTCGGGCGTCATGGTCTGCGCGGTCTCCCGGGCCGACGGGGCGGTCCCGATGAGGTTCCCGAGGCGCGACACCCGACCGCCCTCCTCGTCGGTGGTCACCATGAGCGGCGTTTTCGCCGCTGCCGTCACCTGCGTGAGCCCGCCGTCGGTGAGCATCGACTGATCGGTCCAGCTGCCGACGAAGATTCCGCCGACCTGATGGTCGCGAACCACCGCGAGCGCGTCGTCGGTACCGGTCACCCCCACGGTGATCAGCTGCGCGAGCTTCTCGCGAGTGGTGAACCGGCCCAGGTAGTCGGCGGCGCAGTCGCCCTCGGTCGTGGGCCCGGCCTCACCACTGGCCGCGACCCCGGGGGCGGTGGCGCCACCCGGGTTCGCGGTGGTCGTGGCACCGGAGCCGCCGCCGTCACCGCCGGAACAGCCGGTGAGGGCCACGGCGAACACCGCGAGCAGGACGAAAGGTATCTTCCGCATCGTTCGAAGGTAGTCCGCGCACCGCGGCCGTGAAACCTCGGCTCGGCAACCGCGCGGAGGTAATCTGGTAACACCGGTCAGGATTCCGCTCCGGAGGAGTCGTTATGCCCTGCGATCTGATGCTCATCGCCTACGACGGTTCCGAACACGCCAAACGCGCGATCGAATACGCCGGACGTTTCCTCGCCGCCGACCGCGCGGTGGTCGTCACCGCCTGGGAGCCGATGGTCCGTCAGGCGGCGCGTATCTCCGGGATCTCCGGCATGGTGCAACCGGAATGGGTGCCCGACGAGGAACTCGAGGACATCGCCTACACCACCGCCCGCGCCATCAACGACGAGGGCGTGCACCTGGCGGGACTGGCGGGACTGAACGCCGAGGCACGGACGCAGGAGTACGCCGCGAGTGCCTGGCAGGCGGTCGTCGAGGTCGCCGACGAACTCGACGTCGACATCATCGTGGCCGGCACCCGCGGCGCCACCGGATTGCGGGCGCTGGTGCACAGCAGT
The DNA here is from genome assembly GCF_053594175.1 of Nocardia sp. NPDC001965. Classification (NCBI taxonomy): domain Bacteria; kingdom Bacillati; phylum Actinomycetota; class Actinomycetes; order Mycobacteriales; family Nocardiaceae; genus Nocardia; species Nocardia sp. NPDC001965. The sequence continues at coordinate 59,222 of NZ_JBSFDZ010000025.1, read as the reverse complement.
GTCGCCGACGCGGTGCTCAAACACTGCCACCGCCCGGTTTTCCTGGTACCGCCGGTGCAGCGCGCCGGTGACCGGCCGAACGGGCACAGCGATCACGCCGCGAGATAGCGGCACCGCGAACCGGACTACGGTCGGCATATGACCGGGTTCCTGCTGGCTCGACCCGACAGCGTGGTGCGCGGCACCGGGGTACGCGCCGTGCACCACGATCCGTGGCAGGCCGCCGCGGCGCTCCGTGACGGCTCCGCGACGGCGATCGCCGGAGCCCTGCCGTTCGACCCGCGCAAGGCGGCCGCGCTGGTGGAACCGGACGAGCTGATCGACACGGTGGGGTCGTGGCGGCCCGCCGCCCTCCCGGAACTGCCGGCCGTCCGGATCGTCGACCGGACTCCGGAGCCGGCCGAACACCGCGCGCGGGTGGCCCGGCTGGTGGACCTGCTGAACGAGCCCGGTGCCCGGCTGCGCAAGGTGGTGGCCGCCCGGTCGGTGCGCGTGGCGGCCGAAGGCGCCCTGGACCCCGAGGTGGTCGCCGGATACCTGCTGATCCGGCATCCGCGCGCGAATGTCTTCGCAGTCGATCTCACGCCCGCCGGGCACCCCGGTGCGATACTGCTCGGCGCGAGCCCGGAGCTACTGGTCCATCGCCGCGGCACAGCGGTGGAGTTGTACCCGCTGGCCGGCACCCTGCCCCGGCTCGCGGACCCGGCGGCCGATACGGCGCAGGCGGATCTGCTGGTGGCGAGCGCGAAGAACCACGCCGAACACGCGTTCGTCGTGGACTGGATCGCCGAACGGCTGGCCCCGGTCTGCACCGGCCTGTCGGTCCCCGAGCGGCCACGGCTCGTCGCAACCCACGATGTCTGGCATCTGGGCACCCCGATCCACGGGGTGCTACGGGAACCGGCCCCCAGTGCGCTCGAACTGGCCCTGCTGCTGCACCCGACCCCCGCGGTGTGCGGGACCCCGACCGCGGACGCCCTCGAGTACATCACCGGACACGAGGAGGACCGGGGTTTCTACGGTGGCGCTGTCGGCTGGTGCACCGCCGACGGTGACGGAACCTGGGTGGTGGCCATCCGCAGCGCGGAACTCGCGGCCGGCGGACGGGAGCTGCGCGCCTACGCCGGCGGCGGGATCGTCGCGGCCTCCGACCCGGGCGCCGAACTCGCCGAGACCACCGCCAAACTACGCACTCTGCTCGGCGCCCTCGATTGCCCCGTACCCCCCGGAGAAGCGTGAAAACCGCGGGTCCGGGCGGGTGCGCTCCGGCTGGGAGCCGACCGCGGTCGGTACCCGGCCGGCGGCAACCGTTAGGGTGAAACACCCGACGGTGCCTACCTCGACCCCGCCGGGCCTGCTAGGTTGGCCCAGATATCTGCCTGCTTCGAGTTTGGAGTGCTGCGATGAAGTTTGCTGTCCCCGGTGTCGCGAGTGCGGTCGGCGGCGCCCTGCTGGGCGCGATCGCGGTCTTCGCCATCACCGCCGCGCTGCAGCAGAACACCCGCCCCGAGGTCGACCGCAGTGGTAACGCGGACAGCTCGCTGCTGAACAGCGTCGAATACGGCAAGCGCTGAGACCCGGCCCGATCTCGTCCCGTCCCCGCCGGTTCCTTCCGGCGGGGACGGTAAACGCCTGACCCACGGTGCCCGTCCAGTCCGACCCCGTCGAACCCGCCGACGCGGCCCCACGCTCCGTCCCCGACGCCGCCCCCACCGCCGAGCTGGGCCGGCGGTGGTTCTTCGGGTCGGCTTTCGCCGCCTTCCTGCTGACCTTCCTGCAGGCCCCCGGTCTCACTGTCGCCGACACCAAATACGATCTCGCCGAGAATCCGCTCGGCTTCCTCACCCGCGCCGCCCACCTCTGGAGCAGCCAGGCCCCGATGGGCCAAGTCCAGAATCAGGCGTACGGCTATTTCTTCCCGCACGGCGCGTTCTTCGCCCTCGGTGATCTCCTGCAGCTGCCCGCCTGGATCACCCAGCGGGTCTGGTGGGCGCTGTTGCTGCTCGCCGGTTTCTGGGGCGTGGTCAAACTCTGTGAAACCCTCGGGATCGGCAGTCGCGGCTCGCGGGTCGTCGCGGCCGCCGCGTTCGCCCTCTCCCCGCGGGTACTGACCACCGTCGGCTCGATCTCCTCGGAGACCCTGCCGATGATGCTGGCGCCGTGGGTCCTGCTCGCCCCCGCCGCGCTCGGCACCGCCTACCGCCGGCACCGGCGCGGCGGAGCCCGCTCGCCCGCGGGTAGCGCCGTGGCATTGGCGCTGATGGGGGCAGTGAACGCGGTGGCGACGGTGGCCGCCTTCCTGCCCGCGTTGCTGTGGTGGGCGAGTTTCCGTCCCAACCGCACCTGGTGGCGGTTCACCCTGGCCTGGATTCCGCTGCTAGCGCTGGCGGTGGCCTGGTGGGCGGTACCGCTGCTGCTGCTCGGCCGGGTCAGCCCGCCGTTTCTCGACTACATCGAATCGTCCGGGGTCACCACACAGTGGGCTTCGCTGGGCGAGGTACTGCGCGGTACCGACAGCTGGACACCGTTCGTCTCCCCGGAGCGGATCGCGGGCGCGGTCCTGGTCACCCAGCCCGCGGCGGTGCTGGCCACCGGCCTGGTCGCCGCGGTCGGGATGGCGGGGCTCGCGCTGCCGTCGATGCCCTCCCGTGGGCGGCTGGTACTGATTCTCTGCGTCGGATTGACCGGCATCTGCGCCGGCTACGTCGGGCAATTGGGCGGACCGTTCGCCGAACCCATCCGGATCTTCCTCGACTCCGGTGGCGCGCCGCTGCGCAATGTCCACAAACTGGAGCCGCTGATCCGGCTGCCGCTGGTACTGGGCATCGCCCAGCTACTGGCCAAGGTGCCGCTGCCGGCATCGGTCCGTCCCGAGGTGTGGCGCGCGGCATTCGCCAACCCGCACCGGGACCGCCGGGTCGCGGTGGCCCTGCTGGTGCTCGCGGCTCTCGCGCTGTCCAGTTCGCTGGCCTGGACCGGCAAGCTCGCGCCGCGCGGCGCGTACGACAGGGTGCCCGCCTATTGGCAGCAGACCGCGGACTGGTTACACGACAATGCCGCCGATACCCGCGCGCTGGTCGTACCCGGCGCGCCCTTCGGCAGTCAGGTGTGGGGCCTGACCCGGGACGAGCCGCTGCAGGCGCTGGCCGAAACCCCGTGGGCGGTGCGTGACGCGGTTCCGTTGAATCCGCCCGGCACCATCCGGGCGATGGATTCGGTCCAGCGCCTGATCGCCGACGGTCGCCCGTCCGACGGACTGGCCGCCGCCCTGCGCGGGCAGGGAATCGGTGTCCTGGTGTTGCGCAACGACCTCGATCCGGACACCTCCCGTTCGACCAGACCGATGCTGGCGCACAGCGCGGTGGAGGGTTCGCCGGGCCTGCACAAGGTCGCCGAGTTCGGGAAACCGGTGGAAAACGATCCCGGCCGAGACGATTTCGTGGCCGACGCGGATCTGCGACCCGACTACCCCGCGGTGGAGATCTACCGGGTCGACGTACCGGCCCCGGGCGAACCCGCGGATGTGCGCGGCGGAACCGGTGCACCCGAACAATTCCCGGGTGCGTACACGGTTCCGCTCGAATCGGTTCCGGTGGTGCAGGGCGGGCCGGAGGTTCTGGAACGTCTGCACCGCGACCCCGCCACCTCGCACGAACCCACGCTGCTGGCTGCCGACGCCGCGGCGGCGGGACTACCGGCGAGCCCGGTCACGGTGACCGACACCCCGATGAACCGGGAAACCGATTTCGGCAAGGTCGACAACCACAGCTCCGCCCTGCGCGCGCCCGGCGACGAGCGCCGCACCCATAACCTGGTTCCCGACTACGACGTCCCGGGAGCCGAAACAGTGCAGGGCGGCTGGACCGGCGCGACCATCACCGCATCCGGTTCGGCGGCCGACGCCACGCAGATCGGGGGCGCTGCCCCCGGGAACTCGACGGCGGCCGCGGTGGACGGCGATCCGGCGACCGCCTGGATCAGCAATGCGGGCGAATACGCCCTGGGCCAATGGCTCCGGCTCGATCTCGACAAACCGTTCCGATCCGGATTGCTGCGCTTCACCACCACCCCCGCCGCCATCGGCGATCCGGTGAAATGGGTGGAGGTGCGGACCAACAACGGCAGTGTCTCGGCCCGCATCAGCGAACCCGGCGAACCGGTTTCGGTCGCGCTGCCGGTCGGTTCCACCGACTGGGTGAAGATCACCGCGATCCGCACCGAACGCGGCAGCACCGGCGGCCAGTTCGGCATCAGCGAACTGGGCCTGGACGACTACACCGTGCGCGAAGCCCCGGTTCCGGTCGATATCCGCCACCGGACCGTCCTGCCGCCGCCCCCGGCGGGCGCCGCCGTCACCGACTGGGATCTCGGTCAGGAATTCCCCGGTCGCAGCGCATGTTTCGACAGTCCCGACCGAGTCCGCTGCGCGAAAGGGCTGGCGCTGGCACCGGAGGAGCTGGGGCCGTTCGGGCGCACCCTCTCGGTTCCCGAGCCGGTCACCGTCGACCCGGTGCTCATGGTCCGCCCGCGACAGGGACCCGCGCTGGAGGCGCTGCTCACCGACCCGGCCCGGCCGGTGGCACGCGGTGCCTCCGATGTCGGCGACCTGCGCGGTTCCGCGTTCGCCGCCACCGACGGCGATCCGCGCACCAGCTGGACCGCGCCCGAGGACACGGTCCGTGACACGCTGGGACCCAAACCGTCCCTGACGATCGAACTGCCGGAACCCACGCTGGTGACCGGACTCGAACTGACCCCGTCCCTGGGCGGCCTACCCGCCGCGCCCACCTCCGTCACGGTGAATCTGGGCGACGGTCCGCAGGTCCGCGAACTCGAGGAACCCGACGAGGTCTCCCGGATCGATCTGCATCCCACGGTGACCGACCGGATCGAGTTGAACATCCGCAGCTGGGAATCCGTACTCGACCGGACCGCGCTCGGCTACCACCAGCCCCAGCCGCCCGGGCTCGCCGAGGTCGGCGTCCTGGGACCGCAGTATCCGCCGCCCGCCCCGGCGGACCGCACGGTGACCGTCGGCTGCGATAGCGGACCCACTGTCGCGGTGGGTGGTCGGCTGGTGCACACCAGCGTCACCGCCACAGTGGGCGAACTACGTTCCGGCAACCCGGTTCCCGCCCAGGTGTGTCCCGATCTGCCGCAGGACACCGAGGCGTTCCCGGCCACCGAACCCGGAGCCGTACAACCGGTCTCCCTCCCGGCGGGCGAGGTCGATGTCCTGGTCGCGCCGACCGAACTGTTCTTCGTCGACCGATTGCGTCTGGTGAACACCCCGCCGCCGGCCCCGTCCGCCGGTGCCGGCGCCCGGCTGCTGGCCCTCCCGCTGAGCACCAACGCCGGGTGGTCGGCCCATACCGCCGACGGCCGCGAACTCCGGCCGATCGTGGTCGACGGCTGGCGGCAGGGTTGGCTGTTACCGGCCGGCACGACCGGCCCGGTCACGGTCTCCTTCCCGATCGACAGCTGGTACCGGCTCGCCATCGGTGTCGGGCTGCTACTGCTGCTACCCCTCATCGCGCTCGCTGTTCCGCGGGGATCCCGGAGCCGCCCGGCCACACCCGCGCCGGGCGTGTGGTCACCACGGATACTCGCGACGCTCGGCCTGACAGCTGCGGCGACCCTGATCGCCGGGATCACCGGCACCGTACTCACCGTCACGGGTCTCGCGGCGCTACAGTTCGTGCCCCGGATTCCGCGACGCGTCCTCGCGGCGATCGCGGGCACCGGTACCGCTGTCTCGGCGGCCGCGCTGTCGACCGGCCCGTGGCGGATGCCGGGCGGTTATATGGGTGATTCGCTGTGGGTCCAGTTCCCGGCGCTGGTGGCGGTGGTGGCGGTCGGCCTGTCCGCGCTGCCGCGGATCAGGCGGGAGCCGGAAGCGGACGACGCGCCGCCGAACGGATGACCAGGGCCGCGACGAGAGTCGTGGTCACCGCCGCCACCGACGCGACCGTCGCGATCAGCTCGGTCACGCTGTTCGCCAGGGTCAGCACGAGGGTCACCTCCAGCACCAGCCCGGCCCAGGCGAGTCCGGCGAGCGCGGTACGTTTCACCGCGATGGCCGACAGCAGTGCGCCCTGGAGTACCGCCAGGATCGCGCCGTGCAACGCGAACAACCACAGCAATCCCTGGATCGGCGCGTAGTCCTGTCCCGCGAGCAGCGGGGCCAGCGGTGCAGCCACCGCCGCCCCCGCCACCGCGAACACCCCGATCCCGGACAGCACGGCGAGTGCCGACCGGACCGCCGAGCCCGACGAGGCCGGCTGCGCCATCCGCGGATACAGCACCACCCCGACCGCCTGCGGTAACCAGAACGCGATCTTGGTGGCGATGGTGCCCAGGGCGTATCGGCTCGCGTCGGTTTCGTCCAGCACGATCCGGACCACGATGAGATCCGCCGAGGACAGCGCCATCAACGCCGCCTGCACCTGCGCAGCCTGCAGCACCGCGAAAACCCCGGCGAGCCCGGCCGAGACGCTCGCCGCACCGTCGGGCACCGCCCCGGGGCCGTCCGCCGGTACCGGCCGGCCCGCCACCGTCCGGGCGTACACCGCGGCGGCGGCGATACCGCCGGCCGCGGCCCACAGCGCGGGGGTCGCGCCGCCACCGCAGGCCAGCACCACGAGCGCCGGCAGCACTTTGGCGATACCGGCGACCCCGAGCACCACGGCCAGCCCCCGGAAACGCCCCACCCCCTGCAGCACTCCCTGCTCGCCCGCCAGCACCACGAGCGCGGGCGCCGATCCCAGTGCCGCCGCCGATGCCGCGATGCCGACCTCGAGCACCGCGCTCACCACCGGCACCAGCACCACGACCGCCGCGGCCACCAGCAACGCGCACCGCAGGCGCAGCGCCCGGAGGGCGGAGATATCGGCCCCGTGTACGAGTTCGCGGGCCACCACGTTCTGCAACGCGAGCGCGGGCACCGCGCACAGCAGCTGCACCGCGAGCAGACTGGCGAATTCGCTGTAACCGGCCACGCCGAGCCAGCGCCCGGCCAGCAGCTGCAGCAGATAGCTCGCGATATTCGCGGTCATCGCCCCCGCGGTCACCAGGGTCATGTCCGCCACGGCGGGGAGACGGCGAACGAACTGCACGTGCGCAAGTGTCCCACCCGGCTCGGCACGGATACCGGTCCGCCCCGCCGCGCCGACCGGACGTAGGGTGACTGGCCGTGAGTGCGCAACGCGCAGGCCGGTGGACGGCACTGCTCCCGGCCGGATACAGCCTGCTGCTCACCCTCCTCATCACCGCCCCACTGCTGCGGCCGGGATACCTGCTGCTCCGCGATGCCGTGAGCACTCCGCGCTCCTATCCGACCGACGCCGCGCTCGGTCTCGGTGACGCCGCCCCGCGGGCGGTCCCCCAGGACGGGCTGCTCGCCGCGCTCTCCCCGGTGGTCGACGGCGGACTCATCGTGAAGGTCGTCCTGCTGGCCGCGCTGTGGGCCGCCGGCTACGGCGCCGCGGTACTCGTCCGGGAACTGCTCGGCGGCCCCGTCGTGGCGCAACTGGTCGCGACCACTCTCGTGATCTGGAACCCCTATATCGCGGAACGGCTTCTGCAGGGCCATTGGAGTCTGCTCGCCGGCTACGCCGCCCTGCCCTGGACGGCACTGGCCGCGTTGCGGCTACGCTCCGGCGGCGGCAGCCGGTTCGAGCGGGTCCGGAACTGGTCCGTCCTGGCCGGCTGCCTAGCGGCTGCCGGACTCACCCCCACCGGCGCCCTGCTGGCCGGAACGGTCGCCCTGCTGGTGGCGGGATGGCGGCGCGGTGCCGGAGTCCTGGCACTCGCCGCCGTTGCCAGCGCACCGTGGCTGGTCGCCACGGCTGCGTCCGGGGTCGCGGCCGAACCGTCCGATCCTGCCGGTGTCACGGCGTTCGCCGCCCGCGCGGAACCCTGGCTCGCCACGGTGGGCAGTGTGGCCGGGCTGGGCGGTATCTGGAACGCCGAGGCGGTACCGGTATCACGGACCACGCCGATCGCCGCTCTGGCGACGGTTCTGCTGCTGGTGATCGTCGCACTGGGTTTCCGGCGGGTGGTGGCGGCGGACGGCGATCCCGACCGCACCCGCGCCCGCCGAGTCCTGGTCGCGCTGGCCGGCGCGGCCGTACTCGGCCCGGCGCTCGCCGCGACCCCGGCCGGGCTGACCGCTATGAAGTGGCTGGTCGTCGAAGTACCCGGCGCGGGACTGCTGCGCGACACCCAGAAATTCGTCGCACTGGCCACACCCGGCTACGCCCTCTGCGCGGCCGCCGCGTGCCTCGGGCGGACCGGCCGCACCCGGAACAGCGCAGGCGACGACCCGGCCACCTCGGAGACCGCGACCGCCACCGATCCGGCACGCTGGTCACCGGCACTGGCCGCGCTGCTCATCGGCGCCCTCACTCTGCCCTTGCTCGACCTGGGCTGGGGCGTCGGCGGACAGCTGCGAGCGGTCCGTTATCCCGATTCCTGGCAAGAGATCGCCGAGCGGGTCGACGGACCCGGCGATATCGCGGTCCTGCCCGGTGGAATGTTCCGGCGCTTTCCCTACAGCGGTACCGCCCCGGTCCTGGACCCGGCACCCCGGATGCTGCCGCGCGATGTCCTGCAGACCGGCGCCTTGCCGGTCCACGATCTGACGGTGACCGGCGAAGGCGCTCGCGCGCAGATCGTGGAGGATCTGCTTCTCGAAGGCGGTCCGGCGGACCGGCTGGCCCAGCTCGGGGTCGGCTGGGTCCTCGTCGAACGGGATACGCCGGGCCCGCTCGGGAACTCCGCGGCGACCCTGGCTCAGCTGCGGCCGGTGCACAGCACCGGCGATCTGGTGCTCTACCAGGTCCATGGTGTGACGCCCCGCGCTGCCCCGGTGCACCGATCATTCGTGATCGGTGCGCATATCCTGTGGGTGTCGCTCGTGGCGCTGCTCGCCGTCGGCCTGTTCGGCGCTGCGCCCGACCGCGCCCGGCGCTGAAGCTCGAGTACCGGGTGCAGCTCAAGACGCGGCGGGGCCATCCCGATAGATGGTGCGGTTGCGGTGGACGTAGTCCAGTCGCTCGAGTGCGCCGTCGATGGCGTCATCGCTGAATCGGAGGTCTTCGAGAGCGCTGCCCATCCAGTCCGGCGTGATCCCGTCAGCGGAGTCGAGAACAGTCCGCGGGAACTGTTCACCGGCCCACTCGTCGATGAACGGCGAATAGAGCCCGAAGTCCGTACCGTCTTCCTCGTACTCTTCTCCGCTCCCGCGTAGTGGGTCCGGCGATTCGGGAAAGCTGTGGCCCAGGTCGTAGACGACCAGGTCGTCGTCGGGATGATGTTCGATGTCGCCGTCATGTCTGGGCCGGAAATTACCCTTGCTGCCGTCGGCATTGCCGATCAGAAAGTGCCCCATCGCGGTTTCGGCCCGCTGGACTTCGAGATAGGCCGTCGCGGACTTGCCCCGTTTCAGCGGAACGTACAGTTGCGCCATTCCGGGCCCATGAGGGCCGTCGACCAGCGCGCTGGGTGGCACGCGGGTGGGCGCGAGGCGCTCGAACACGCGGTAGCCGGCGACTTCTCGGATCGCCAGCTGGCCATTTTCGTGCGGAAGCCAGTTGTTGTCGCCATAGAACTCCTGATGCGACGGTTTGTAGATGTAGAGCACCCCGTCTGGGTCACGGGTGATCCAGACCCCGTTAGAGGTCGGTCGCAGCATGCCCGACAGCTCGTCGTCGATCGTCAGTCGACGTGTGCCGACATGACGTTCGAGTGGGCTCTGGGTGAACGGGCCGAACCTGTCACTGGGCGCGATCGCACCCCGCGCGCCCGGTCGCGACAGCGACCGCTCGTCGAAAAGCGCGCTGCCCACTCGCTCACCCTCGGGCAGATCTCGCGCCGAGGAGCGGAGTCCGAGACCGAGACTGTGCTGTAAGTGCGCGTATTTCGCGGCCGCCGCACTGGTGGCGCGTTCCAGACGCAGGGCGACGTCGTCGACGACGGCGGTCCACGGCCCGAGCCCACTCATCTGACTACTACCGATCCCACCGGTAGTCGACCGGCATCGCCGTCGGAGCGATCCACTGCCGTCGATTCGTGAGCTCGCAGATACCCGGCCATGTGCACCGACTCTTCACTCCCCGGGGCTTTCATCGACTACGGCGCAGTAACTCATCCTCCGTGGTTGCAGCACAGCTTCCAGGAATATCCGCCCCTCCTGCGGGGTGACCGGCCGCGACCGCCCACGCATTCGTAGCCCGCGGTCGAACCACTCCTGTGCTGTCGGGCAGCCGTCGGGCTCTTTCAGGATCAAGTCCACTGTTCCGGATTCGCGCAACCTGAACTCGGCTACACGTTCGAACGCCACGCCGACCAGTTCATAGACGGCGACCACCGACACTCGACTCTCGGTCACCCGGGGCAGCCTTCCTCGATCCGGTTCGCCGGTGGTTCGGTCAGGCTCCTACCGTGAGTTCGGCGGGCACCGAGGCAACCGGCGTTTCTTCCCCGGGCGAGATGAGTCCACTGACCCGCTCCCCCACCGCGGCCGCCGCCAGCACCCGGTGCACGCCGGCGGCGGTGTGCTCCCAGGAGAACTCGCGGGCGCGGGCGCGGGCCTTCTCGCCCATGATCGTGCGGGCGGCCGCGTCGTCCAGGAGCTCGCCGACGATCTCGGCCAGTTGATCGGCATCGTCGGCGAGTACGCCGGTCACCCCGTCGACAATCGAATCGGTGAGACCGCGGGAGGACCGGTAACCGACGGTCGGTACCCCGTGCTGGGCGGCCTCGATCACCGCCAGGCCCCAGCCCTCCTTACGGGAGGGCAGGACGTGCACCCACGCGCGGGAGAGCAGTTCGTGTTTCCGCCCCTCGTCGACGTGACCGTGGAAGGTCACCGCGTCGGCGATGCCGAGCGCCGCGGCCTGATCCCGCAGTTTGTCGGCCCACCAGCCGTCACCGATCACGTCCAGCCGGACTCCGGGGATCCGGGTCCGCAGCCGGGCGACCGCGGTGAGCGCGTCCTCGATCTGTTTGTGGGGAACGAGCCGGGACAACACCACCACCCGGGGTTCGGGTGAGCGCACGGCCGCGATTCCGGTGGGTACATGGGCGGGGACCGCTTCGGCTCCGTTGCGGACCACCGCGATCCGCGACTGTTCGACACCCAGCGTCGCCAACTCCTCGGCCGAGGGCAGCGAGACGGTGAGGTACTGGTCGGCCCGGTGCACCCGGGGCGAGAGCACCGATTCGATCCACCAGCCGATCCGCCCCACCAATCGGCCCGCCACCGGCCACTGCTCCCGGTGCCCGTGGTGGACCAGCACGATCGAGGGCACACCCGACACCAGCCGGGCGAAGAAAGGGATCCCGTTCTGCGTATCGATCACGGCTTCGGGCCGGATATCGCGCAGCGGTCCGAGGCCGACCCGGCCCAGCGCGATCGCGGCCAGCGCCCGCGGATACACCGAGAACCGGCCACCGCCCCGGCTGATATCGATACCGTCGATCCGCTCCCGCTTCGGCGCGCCCGGATAGCGGGCGGTACGCAGCGTCACCTTCACCCCGCGGGCTGCGAGTTGCGCGCCGACCTGTTCGAGGTACCGCTCGCTGCCGCCGCCCTGTGGATGACCGGTATCACGCCAGCAGAGCAGAAGTACTTCGCGCACGTGGGACTTCTCCGGTCGGCTCGGGTCCCGTGGACGGGACATGGGCATCGCGGTACACCTTAACGCTCGGGCGGGTCCGGCAAGTCGCCCACCTGCGTGTCCATTCGATATCGAAGACCGGTCACCGGGGTTTCCCGGCTGCGGAATCTGTCAGCTGTCACAATATGCGAGACTCGGCATCGTGCTCGACGCCGAGGAATCTCCTGTGGACCGGACAACGTCGGCGGCGGGCGGTGGAATCGTCACCGCGGCCCGGTCCCGTCGCGAGCCGGACGACTCCGCCGGTCCGGCCGCGCCCCGATCGAAGCCGAATCGTTTCCGGTTCGCGCGCCGGGCCACGGTGCGCCGGTCGCTGCGCCTGCTGCACAGTTTCCGGTTCGAGCAGACCGACCCCGCCCGGTTCTACGGCGGTATCGCCACCGACAGCGCCGATATGCTCGCCGATTTCTATGCCGATCTCACCGGCCGCGATCTCACCGGCGCCACTGTGCTCGACGTGGGCGGCGGCCCCGGCTATTTCGCCGACGAATTCGCTCGGGCGGGTGCCCGTTATATTCCGGTGGAACCCGATCCTTCGGAGATGCACGCCGCCGGTATCTCGGTACCGGCCGCGGTCCGCGGTTCCGGAATGGCCCTGCCGTTCCGTGACGACGCGGTCGATATCTGTTTTTCGTCGAATGTGGCCGAGCATGTACCGGATCCCTGGCGGATGGCCGACGAGATGGTGCGGGTGACCAGGCCCGGTGGGATGATCGTGCTCTCCTACACGGTCTGGCTCGGCCCGTTCGGGGGTCACGAGACCGGGCCCTGGCACTATCTCGGCGGGGAGTACGCGGCCCGCCGGTATCGGCGCCGGACCGGTAAGGAGCCGAAGAACCGGTTCGGCATCTCCCTGTTCGCTGTCCGGGCCGCCGACGGTATGCGCTGGTCGCGGCGCGCACCCGCGCACATTCGCGTACTCTTCCCGCGCTACCACCCACGATGGGCCTGGTGGCTGGTGCGCGTACCCGGCATTCGGGAGCTATTGGTGAGCAATCTGGTGGTGGTCGCGAGCAAACCCGGCTGATCTACAGCGCCACCTGGGCGCGGCTGCGCCCGATCCGGTGGCGCCAGCCGCTGCGGACCACCGGTTCGGCTCGAGTCCACGGGGATTCCTGAATCGCCAGCCCGACGGTTTCGAGGGTGGTGAGCCCCACCAGATCGGCCAGTCCGCCGACCATCGCCACCGCCTCGGCGGCCTGTATGGCCGCTATCGCCTGCTCTGTGGTCAGGGTCCGTCCCGGTAGGAAGGAAACGACCCACCCGCCGCTGCCGACGCTTTTCGCCTGATGGTCGGTCCGGTCGCTGGTCATCAACGCCCGATCGATCACTTGCACCGCCATGAACACCTCTCCCAATCGCGGGTATTCGGTTCGATGAATGGAGCGAGCTGATATCTGGCTAACATCATGCGCCTTCCAGCAACAAAACGCAATAGTGCGTTCGATGAAATACGTACCGGGAGGTCGGATTTCGGCTCGACAGCCATCTGAGACGATCCGGAACGGGAGCGTGATTCCACGAACGAATCCGCGAGTTCGGTTCGCGCACAGCGCAACACCCGCACAGGCCGAAAGTTTTTCACAGGCCGGTGTTTCCGCCGCGCAGAAACGCCGCGGGCGCGAAAGAACACTTATCGCAGACGATCTCGCGAGCCGCGGCGGAACAATTCGGGTAGCGAACTAATCGGTAGCCGGCAACGCACGCAGTACGGGCTGTTCACCACCGGTCAGCGGATCGTCGACCACCTCGACGCACCAACCGTCCGGAAGCGCCGATTGCAGCCGGCCCGCGACACGGTGCAGGGGTGTACTCACCGCGGTATCGGTGGAGAGTACCGGGGGGACATATCCGTCGGCCATATTCCAACCACCTCTCGAGGGTGATCGGCTCGGTCACGAACAGCTACGGGCATGAGCCGATCGGGCGTTTTCGAACGGTCCAATCGGGAGTGCGCGGTCGTGCGATCCACTACGCCTCCAGACTAGGGCACCCGACCTCGTCCGACACGCGCCCGTCCGGGCTGCGGCCCGGGCCGCAATACACCCGTGACCCGCGGCGAACCAGAGATTCGCCGCGGGTCACGGGTGGGAGTTCATGCACGTCACCCGGGCAGCACCCGGATGAGCGCGGTCGTCACTGCACGCGCTGTTTGAGCGCCTCGAACTCGTCGCGCACGCCCGAAGGCAGTTTGTCGCCGACGAACTCGAACCATTCCTCGATGAGCGGGATCTCGGACCGCCATTCGTCGACATTCACCGCGAGCGCGGCGTCGACATCGGCAGCTTCCACGTCGAGACCGGCCAGATCCATCTGGGCCGCGGTCGGCACATGACCGATCGCGGTGCTCTCGGCCTCGGCCGAACCCTCGATCCGGCCGACGATCCACTCCAGAACCCGGGAGTTCTCGCCGAAGCCCGGCCACAGGAAACGGCCGTCGTCACCGCGCCGGAACCAGTTCACGTAGAAGATCTTGGGCAGTTTCGCCGAATCGGCGTTCTTGCCCAGGTCGATCCAGTGACCCAGGTAGTCGCCCACGTGGTAGCCGAGGAACGGCAGCATGGCCATCGGGTCGCGGCGCACGGTGCCGACCTTGCCCTCGGCGGCCGCGGTCTGCTCCGACGACAGCGTGGCGCCCATGAACACGCCGTGCTGCCAGTCGAAGGACTCGGTCACCAGCGGCACCGTGGTCTTGCGGCGACCGCCGAACAGGATCGCCGAGATCGGCACACCCTGCGGATCGTCCCATTCCGGGGCCAGCGTCGGGCACTGCGACATGGGGGTGCAGTACCGGGAGTTGGGATGCGCGGCCAGCGTCTCGGTATCCCGCAGGTACCAGTCGTTGCCCTTCCAGTCGATCAGATGGTCGGGCTCGCCTTCCAGGCCCTCCCACCACACATCGTTGTCGTCGGTACGCGCGACATTGGTGTAGACGGTGTTACCGGCCTCCAGCGTCTCCATGGCGTTGGGGTTGGAGGAGCGGTTGGTACCGGGCGCGACACCGAAGAACCCGAACTCCGGGTTCACCGCGTAGAGGCGGCCGTCCTTGCCGAACCGCATCCAGGCGATATCGTCGCCGAGGGTTTCCGCTCGCCAGCCCGGCACTGTCGGCTGGATCATGGCGAGGTTGGTCTTACCGCAGGCGCTGGGGAAAGCTGCCGCGATGTAGTAGGCCTTGTTCTCCGGGGAGATCAGCTTGAGGATCAGCATGTGCTCGGCCAGCCAGCCCTCGTCGTGGGCCATGGCCGAGGCGATCCGCAGCGAATAGCACTTCTTGCCGAGCAGCGCGTTCCCGCCGTAGCCGGAACCGTAGCTCCAGATCTCGCGATCCTCGGGGAAGTGGGTGATGTACTTGGTGTCGTTGCACGGCCACGGCACATCGGCCTGGCCCTCGGCCAGTGGCGCGCCCACCGAGTGCAGCGCCTTCACGAAGGGCCGATCCGTGCCCAGCAACTCCAGCGCGGCCCGCCCCATGCGGGTCATCACCCGCATCGACACCACGACGTATTCCGAATCGGTGATCTCGACACCCAGCTTCGGGTCGTCGGCACCGAGGGGGCCCATGCAGAACGGCACCACGTACATGGTGCGGCCCTTCATCGAGCCCCGGTAGAGCTCGGTCATGGTGGCCCGCATCTCGGCGGGATCCACCCAGTTGTTCGTCGGCCCGGCGTCGGCGGCGGACTTCGAACAGATGAAGGTGCGCGATTCGACCCGGGCCACGTCGGAAGGATCGGATAAAGCCAGGAACGAGTTCGGCTTCTTCTTCTCGTCGAGCTTGCGGAACGTGCCCGCCTCGACGAGCTGGGTGGTGAGCCGGTCCCATTCCGCGTCGGAACCGTCCGCCCAGACGACTCGCTCCGGCTGAGTCAGTTCGGCGACCTCCTGAACCCAGGCGAGCAGTTCGCTGTGTTCGGTCGGCGCGGTGCCGTCGGATCCACGAAGACCGGGAATGGTCGCTGAGGTCATGAAATTTCTCCTGAAATGGGCGGCGAAGGTTGTCTCCGCCCTGGCCCTTGGGCCCGTGACCAGCGCGAAAACACCTAGCGCCACCATTGGCGGGTAAGGCCTCCGCAACGGTCCATCCTGTGCACCGCCGGATCGAGGCAGTGTACTCAGGGCGAAGCGGACGCCCAGGTTCCTGTCTAGAGGTTAACGCGGTATTGCGCCCCCTATGGAATCGGGTTGCCGATCAATAGGGGTGGACAAACTAATTTCCGGAAGCGGGTGTCCACTGCTCCAGTATCCGCCTGTCGCGGGCGCAGGCGGCGAGCCGGCCGGGTTGTCCGGTGGTGGCGCGGCGCAATGCCGTCTCCAGTTCGGCGACCCGGCGATCCACATCCACCATGCCCGCCGCCGCGGCCCGCACCATTTCGTCGGACAACTCGGATTCGGTCTCCACCAGCGCGGTCACCGCCCGCTGTTCGAGCTGGGCTTTCACATTCGCGACCGCGTCGACGACCCATTGCCGCAGATGATCGCGGTCGGCGAGCTGACGGCGGGCCCGCACCACCCACGCGGCGGCGCCCGCACCGAGCAGCAGCGTGACCGGGACGCTCGCCGCGTCGAGCGCCGGGACGAGCGCCAGTGGCGACACCATCAGGCGTCCCAACCCGACTCCCGCCGAGGCGCCCAGCACGATCATGAGGTGATCTTCGACACCCCCCTGTCTGGGTTGCGGATCAGGGCCGAGCGTGGGTGCGGGCTCGTACCGCAGGGCGGGCGCGCCCTGCGGTGGTGCCACGCTGGCGGGGTGCGCGGCGGCCGCCCGCACCCGCAGTTCGGTCAGCCGGGCGGCGATATCGCTGTCCACCGTCGCGGTCAGTTGCACGACGGCCTGCCGCAATCGCTCCGGGAAAGCCCGGCGGCCCGCCCGGTCCATACTGTCCAGTTCTGCGCGGGCCTCGGTATGCAGCGCCCGGACCCGCGAGCCGACCTGGGTGAGCAGATCGACCCGGGCCAGATTGATCTGCGCGCGCAGCGTGGACACCGCTACCGCGCGCCCCCCGTCGCGGTCGGCCAGCAACCGGGCCCGTTCCGCACGCAGCGACTCCGTCTCCGAACCCGACCGCAGCAGCGTCTCCTCCTGCGCAATGCGCTCCCGGGTTCCGGCGACGACCTGCGCGACCGCCGTCGCGCGGCGCGCACTCGCGGTCGCGTCGTCGGTGGTGAGCGCGATCAACCGGGCATGCAGTGCGGCGAGCCCGGACCGATCGAGCAGCGTCGAATCGGACCCGGTGCGGGCGGCCATCGCCAGACGAGCCGAAACCGGCACGATCTCGCAACCCAGATCCGCGGCGGCCAGCAGTTCGGCGCTGCGGTCGCGGACCAGCCGCCAGTCCTTGTGGGCGTGGGTGCCGTTCAGCACCAGCAGCACCCGGGCCCCCTCGGCGCTCAGCCGGCGCACGGTATCCAGTTCCGCGGCGCCGATCACCACCCCGGCATCCAGGATCAACAGCATCACCGTGCCCGGCACCGCGCTCACCCACGGATCGGCGGTCGGAGCGCTCAGTTCGACCCGCGGTTCGAGGCGGGTCAGCTCGGTGCGCAACAGCGCGGTGTTCGCATCGTCGGCGCCGATCAATGCGACCGCCGCGGCGGAGCCGGTCGCCGAGATCGTGCGCAGCAAGGCCATACCCTGCGGATTCCAGCGCGCCACCACCTCGGCGACCGGGTCGGGCAGTCCGGATTCCGGGGATACCTGCTCCGCGGCGGTTTCCGGAAGACCCACCGGTGCCTCCGTCGGGCGCCGGTCAGAGCCCGACACTGCTCATCCGTTCCCACATCCGGACATATCCGTTGTGGACCCGGACGGCCGCGCGGCGCGCGGCCGGCGACATCTCACCGGCCACCACCGCGCGCCACCGGACGGCACGCGTCAGGGCGTCGTCGGCATCCTCGGGTTCGGGCCGGGGGTAGCCCGCGGCCAGATGAGCGACCTCGGGGTCGACCAGACCGCCGCACAGGGCGAGCCATCGCGCCTCGTCGGTGTCCAGGTATTCGGTGATCAACGCCCGCGCCCGGCCACGCCCGTGCGGTACCGCGCGCGCCGCCAACCGGGTCAGGTCGTCGATCAGCGCGCCGGCCCGCCGGGATACCGCCTGCTGGTAGCGCTGTCCGAGCAGCCGCGCCACCGGATCGATCCCGCTGGCGGTGTGCAAGATCTGCAGCACGGTCGGCGGCGCGAGTTCCGGTTCGCGTTCCAGGGCGGCCAGTACGCAGGCGAGTCCGTACAGGTCCCAGTGTTCGAGCAATTCCGCACGTTCGGCGGTATCCGGGCCCGCGGTGGGGGAGACGAACGCCTCGGCGGATACCGTCGCCGCGCTACCGGATTGCGCCAACCGGCGCAGCAGTGCCAGGTCGGTTTCCCGGAAGGCACCGGAAACGGTCCGCGCGGCCAGCGATCCGACCACCGGGAAGGCGGGGAGGCCGAATTCCCGGCCGAACCGGCGGGCCGCCTCCACCGCGTCGGCCCAGCCGGTGCCGATCGCATCTGCCTTGTTCAGCACGAGGATCGTGCGTTCCGGGCGCAGCGACGCAAGAATTCGGCGGTCCCCCGGCGACGGGGTACTGGCCAGGACGTAGACGACGATATCGGCATCCAGCACCGGATCGGGGAACCCCGGTTCGTCCACCGGGGCGGTCTCCACCCCCGGCTGCAGGCCGAGCGCGCCGGCCACCGTGCTCCGCCCGGCCCGGGTGCGTCCGGTGATCTGTGCGCGGGGCAGGGTCCGCCAGCGCTGCACCGCCACCTCGATACCGCCGGCGATCCCCGCGTCCGCACCGTCGCCCATTCGGAGCGTGGAGATCAGCCGGTCCAGCGGATCCCCTGCCCCCACCTCACGCATATATCCGTCCGATCCCTCTACTGACGACACCCGCCCGCCCCCTTCTTCCGGTGCGCATTCTGTCAGAACCGGGGCCGCGACGCGGCGGACGCGGACCGAGTCCCTGCTACCAACCGGTAGCCCCTACCGGTCCGTTGCGGCCCGGAACCGGCCATGCTGGACAATAGAGCTGTGAACGACGCCGTGCACCCCAGCTCCGAGTCCGTTCCGGTCGCCCTCTCGGAAACCTCCGGTGATACCGGAGGGCAGCGGCGACGGCACGCCGGCTCCCGCCTCTACCCGCGGGTCACCAGTTTCCGCTCCCGGCGCGGTGCGCTCACCCCCAACCAGCAGAAATCCTGGGATCGCAGCTGGCCGGTACTCGGCCGCGAGGTCGCCGACGAACCGCTCGACGCCGACGCCTGGTTCGGCCGCCGGGCGCCGCTGGTGATCGAGATCGGCTGCGGCACCGGCACCGCGACCGCCGCCATGGCCCAGGCCGAACCGGATCTGAATCTCATCGGCATCGAGGTCTATCAGCCCGGACTGGCCCAGCTGGTCCAGCGGATCGAACGCGAGGAGATCGGCAATATCCGGCTGCTGCGCGGCGATGCGGTGGATGTGCTGGAGAACATGATTGCTCCCGGATCGCTGACCGGGGTGCGGGTGTTCTTCCCGGACCCGTGGCCCAAGGCCCGCCACCACAAGCGCCGCCTGCTGCAACCGGCCACCCTGGCCCTCATCGCCGACCGGCTGCGACCGGGTGGTGTTCTTCACGTCGCCACCGACCACGCCGGGTACGCGGAGCATATCGCCGAGGTCGGTGCGGGTGAGCCCCTGCTCATCGGGTTGAACGAGGCCACCGGCGGTACGAGCGCCGAGCACCGTGCCGCCGCGCCGATCGGATTCGAGCGGCCGGTGACCAAGTTCGAGAGCAAGGCACACACCGCCGGTAGTGCGATCAACGAGTTCATATGGGGCAAGATCGAATGATGAGCGTCAGTGAGATGGCCCCGGCCGGCGACGAGGTTGCCGGAAGTCTGCACGAATCCGGCGACGAGGCCGTGGGCCCGGAAGCCGACGGACTGCGGCGGGTCCTGCTGGTCTGGGACGCACCGAACCTGGACATGGGTCTGGGTGCCATCCTGGGCGGGCGCCCCACGGCCGCCTACCGGCCCCGTTTCGACGCGCTCGGCCGGTGGCTGCTGGCCCGTACCACCGAGCTCTCGGTCGGCGAGAAGCAGCGGCTGGAACCCGAGGCCACCGTGTTCACCAATATCGCCCCCGGAACCGCGGATGTGGTCCGGCCGTGGGTCGAGGCCCTGCGCAACGTCGGTTACGCCGTTTTCGCGAAGCCGAAGATAGACGAGGATTCCGATGTCGATTCGGATATGCTCGGCCATATCGCGCAGCGCACCCGAGGTGCGGGCCTGGCCGGGATCATCGTGGCCTCCGCCGACGGGCAGGCGTTCCGCGAGCCGCTCGAACAACTGGCCGACGACGGAATCCCGGTTCAGGTGCTCGGCTTCCGCGAGCACGCGAGTTGGGCAGTAACATCCGATACTCTCGAATTCGTCGACCTCGAGGACATCCCGGGAGTTTTCCGTGAACCGCTGCCGCGGGTGAGCCTCGACTCGCTGCCCGACGAGGGTGCCTGGCTGCAGCCGTTCCGGCCGCTGTCGGCGCTGCTCACCTCTCGCCCCGCACAAGGAGTCGCTTAAGTGTTCACCCGCTGGGGCGATCTGGTCTATCGGTTGCGATTCGCCGTCATCGGAGTTGTCGTCGCCGGGATGCTGGGCCTGGGGGCCTATGGTCTCGGGCTGGCGGACCATCTGAGCTCCAGCGGTCTGTTCGATCCGAACTCCGAATCCGTCAAGGCCGCCGAACTCTCCGACGGAGCGTGGGGGCGCGATCACCAGGCCGACGTGCTGGTGCTCTACACCGCGCCCGAGGGCCAGACCATCGACAGTGATCCGGCGTTCCGGGACAAGATCGTCGACAGCCTGAACCGGCTGCCCCGGGAGCATCCGGATCAGATCGCCAAGGTCAACGCCGCCTACTGGAAGACCGAGACCGGCGAGTCGCAGCCGTCGGTCTTCGGTTCCAAGGACAAGACCAAGACCTTCGCCTCCATCGCGATCGTCGGCGACAACGACACCGAGATGGTCCGCAACTTCCGGGCCGTCAAGGACGTTTTCGACATCGACGGCGTGAATGTGCAGGTCGCGGGCCTGCAGCCGGTATCGGGCACACTCAACGACACCATGGCGCACGACCAGAAGCGCATGGAGATGCTCGCCATCCCCGCGGTGGGCATCCTGCTGTTCTTCATCTTCGGCGGCGTGGTGGCCGCTGCCCTGCCGCTGATCATCGGCGGCCTCACCATCATCAGCGCCAACGGCATCATCATGATGCTCACGAAGTTCACCGAGGTGAACTCGTTCGTCGGCGCGGTGGTCTCGATGATCGGCCTCGGTCTGGCCATCGACTACGGGTTGTTCATCGTCAGCCGGTTCCGCGAAGAATTGGCCGAGGGTTACGACACCCGCGCCGCCGTCCGCCGCTCCGTGGTCACCGCCGGGCGGACGGTCGTGTTCTCCGCGACCATGATCATCGCCAGTCTCGGCGGCCTGCTCCTCTTCCCGCAGGGCTTCCTGAAGTCCATGGCCTACGGCACCATCGCCACCGTCGCGCTGGCCGCCCTGGCCTCGATCACCCTGCTGCCCGCCATGCTGAGTGTTCTGGGCAAACGGGTCGACATGCTCAGCTTCAAGCAGATCCGCAAGACCAAATCCGCCGAGGAGGTCGAGGCCAGTTTCTGGGGCCGGGCCACCACCTGGGTCATGCAGCATCCGCTGAAGATCGCCATCCCGATCTGTGTGCTGCTCCTGTTGCTGATCATCCCGGTGAAGAACCTCGCCTTCGGCGGTATGAGCGAGCGTTATCTGCCGCCGGACAACGCCACCCGCGTCGCGCAGGAAGAATTCGATCAGACCTTCCCGCTGCGTCAGTCCGATCCGATCCAGTTGATCTTCATCGGCGAGAACACCCGGTCCATCGCGAAAGTGATGAAGGAGGCCGACAAGGCCCCGGGCCTGGCCGACGCCTCCGGCTTCTCGGTTCCCTCCCAGTCGCCCGAACGCAAAGACCTCTTCCGCTCGAGCGCGACCCTGCTCGATTCGGAGAACTACGAACCGACAGTCGACTATCTCCGGTCGATCGAGGTCCCCGATGATGTGACCATGCTGGTCGGCGGTCAGCCGACACTTCAGATGGACAGTATCGACGCACTGCTGGACCGGATCCCGCTGATGATCGCCCTGGTGCTGCTGGTCACCACGGTGCTGATGTTCCTGACCTTCGGGTCACTGGTGCTGCCCATCAAGGCAGCGTTGATGAGCGCCCTGGGCCTCGGCTCCACCCTCGGCATCCTGACCTGGATCTTCGTCGACGGTCACGGCGCCGGACTGCTCAATTTCACCCCGCAGGCGATCATGTCACCGGTGCTGGTGTTGATCATCGCGATCATCTACGGCCTGTCCACCGACTACGAGGTGTTCCTG
This sequence comes from Nocardia sp. NPDC001965, assembly GCF_053594175.1. NCBI lineage: Bacteria > Bacillati > Actinomycetota > Actinomycetes > Mycobacteriales > Nocardiaceae > Nocardia > Nocardia sp. NPDC001965. The sequence continues at coordinate 37,151 of NZ_JBSFDZ010000025.1, read as the reverse complement.
CTGTCCCGGATGGTCGAGGCCCGCGCCCAGGGCGCCTCGACCACCGAAGCGGTACGTATCGGCACCGCGCACACCGGTCGCATCATCACCGCGGCCGCGTTGATCCTGCTGGTGGTGACCGGCGCGTTCGCGTTCTCCGATCTGGTGATGATGCAGTACATCGCCTACGGCATGATCGCGGCGCTCATCATCGACGCCACCATCCTGCGCATGCTGCTCGTCCCGGCGACCATGAAACTGCTCGGCGACGACTGCTGGTGGGCGCCCGCCTGGATGAAACGGATCCAGCAGAAGATCGGTCTGGGCGAACCCATCCTGGCCGATGAGCGCCCCGGCGGCGGCGATGTGGTCGACCTGGTCAAGACCACCCCCGTCACCGATCCGGTCACCATGCAGATGCCGGCCATCGGCGCCGAGAAGCAGCGCAAGACGCCGGTACTCAAACGTAGCCGCGAGGAGATCGAGGCGGCCGCGCCCACCGCGCATATGCAGGCGGTGCCCAAGGGGCAGCGCAAAGCCGCCGACAAACAGACCCCGACCGCCGCGGCCGGCCAGGCGACAGCCAAACAGCAGATGCCCACCCCGCCGGACCCGACACGTCCGCGGGCGAACCCGCGCGCCGAGGGTTCCGGTGAATCCGGTCGTGGTACCTCCGAAGAGCTCGGTGGCCGCAGTTCGCGACCGTCCGCCGAGGGCAGTGGTCCGCAGCCCGCACCGACCCAGTCGCCCACCGAGGGCCGGCCGCCCCAGCGGAACCCGCAGCAGCCCGCGGGTGGTCCCGAGCCGGGTGCACCGGGCCGGCTTCCCGGGCGTGGTCCCGAACCGGGCCGTACGCCAGGACCGCGCAACGACTTCCGGCCCCAACCCGGGCGGGGCCCCGGTAACCAGCCCGGGCCCGGCCGCCCGCAGCCCGGACAACCCGGCCCGGACCAGCCCGCGCCCGACGCGCAGCGTGCACCCGGCACTCCGGGCCGTCCCCCGACGGGGTCGCCCCGGTCCGGTTTCGCGACTCCGAATGTGCGGGGCATGTTCGCCTCCGAGCCGACCGAGGACGGCGAAGGCCAGAACGCGAGCGGCCGCACCGTCTATCCGTCCCCGGCCGACGCTCCGCCGGTACCGCCCACCCCGCAGCAGGCCCGGACCGGCACTGCCCCCCGCCCGCAGCCGGACAGTTCACTGCGGATACCCGGCGCGCCCGGGCAGCCCGGCGGCGCGACCAGGCCACCCGCACCGCCGCGCCCCGCGGGGCCCGAAGGCCGCCCGCCCGGTCGCCCCGGGCCCGGCCAGCCCCCCGTCGGTAACCAGCCCGGACCCGGCCAGGGACCGGTGCGGCCACCACTGCCACCGCGGCGCCCCGGACCGGACGGTCGGCCCGGCCCGCTGGATGCGCGGTCGCCGCAGGATCAGGGGTCGCAACCGCGTCCGCTCCCCCGGATCCCCGATCCGGGTACTCCGCCCGGTGGGCCCGCCTCGGCCCTGCCGGAATTGCCGCGGCGGGTACCGGGAGCCCAGCCTCCGGCAGTGCCCGGCCTCTACCGGACACCGGAGCCGCCGACTCGGCCCGCCGAACGTCCGGCCCCGCGCGAGCAGCGGCCCGATAGTCTGGCTCAGCAGTCCGCCGAAGGGCCCGGCGCCCAGCAGAATCCGGACCCGCGCGAACGCAACAGCATCGAATCGTGGATGGCCGGTCTGCGGTCGGCCCGCCGCCAGCAAGCCGGTACATCGGCCGACGACAGCGGCCGGCACCAGCACGGCGAGGGCCGGTCGGTCAGTGTGAACGAGTTGCTGCGCCGACGCGAACAGGATTAGCCGTACAGGATCAGCGGCGCTCGGGTTTCACTGCCCGAGCAGTCGCCGCCAATGCGCCATGAAGGGTTGTTTGGCGGTGACCGATCCGAATCGGACCCGGCCGTGCACCAGCAGATGCAGCGGGCCGATCGGCGGACCACTGCGAACCTTGTTGTTGACACTGGATCCGACCAGTTCCAGGCCGTCGAGATCGACGGTGGCTTCCTCCGGCACCACGAGGGTGAGCGAACTCGCGTAGTCGTCGACCTGGATCTCCACCACCTGGGTGGTCATGATGGCCTGGGTGAAATCCAAGGTCACCCCGGACAACCAGCTGTTGACCCGCAGCATCGGACCGACCTGCCAGTTGCCCCGGCGGTTCACCCCGGATATACGCGGCCGGATGATCCCGCCCTGCACGACTCCCGCCAGCCCGGATCCGGTGGCGTCGCCGGGCTGTGGAAGCGGTATGGGCTTACCGTGGCCGGCCGGGCGCGCGGTGGTGGGTTCGCCGATCAACCGCACCCCGGGCAGATCGACGAGTACCGAATTCAGTTCGCCGCGGGTGCGGGAGGCCAGCGCGGTATCCATCCGCTCGGTGAACTCTCCCAGGGACAGCATCCCCAGCCCCACCGCCCGCTGCAGCAGTTGCCCGACGTGCTCCCGTTCGGCATCGGAAACACGCAGGTCCCGGTTGCCCACCTGGCCACCGGAACCCGCACCGTCGAAAACCGGATCGGGGCCGTTCATAGCTCCGAGATTACCCAGCGGCACCCGGATCCCGCATCAGGGCATTCCCGGATGCGGGGGTGGCGCGAGGTCACGGTCAGCCCTGCTCATCGCGGTTTTCCCGCCGGTCGGTGGCCGGGTCCGGATCGGGGCCGGAATCACCCCCGTGCGTATTCGGATCGGCGGTCCGGGTCAGCGGCAGCCGCCGCTGCGCTTCGGCGAGCAGGGCACCGATATCGAACCGGCCCAGGGTCTGGGGTCCGATCATGGCGTGGTCCCCGCCCTCCGGGGAATCCGGTTCGGCCACGTAGATCCCCTTCCGGTCCGGTGTCAGCTCACCCAGCAACTCCTCGGGATCCGCGGCGAGCAGCGAACGGATAGCGGTATTCAGCACCGCCACCAGTGGCACTGCCAGCAGACCGCCGGCGATACCGCCCAGCACCACACCCGCGGCGATCGCGAGTACCACAGCGAGCGGGTGGATCCGCACGGCGCGCCCGAGCAACAACGGTTGCAGCACATGCCCCTCCAGCTGCATCACCGCGACGATGATGCCGAGCACGATGAGCGCGGTGACGAATCCTTTGGTCACCAGGGCGATGAACACCGCCACGAAACCGGCCAGGAACGCGCCGATGATCGGGATGAAGGCGCTGATGAACACCAGTGACCCCAGCGGCAGCGCCAGTGGTACGCCCAGCAGCGCCAGCCCCGCACCGATTCCGATCGCATCCACCGCGGCGACCACGACAGTGGCCCGCACGAAACCGACCAGCGATCCGAAACCGAGTTCGCCCGCGGTGCGCACCCGTTCCCGGTGTGCGGTCGGTACCACGCGGGTGACGAAATGCCAGATCTGGTCGCCGCTGTACAGCAGGAAGATGAGGATGAACAGAGTGAGAAAGGTGCCCGTCAGAATGTGCCCGATCATGGTCGCGGTGGTGAGGGCACCACTTGTGAGCGTGTCCTGATTGGACTGGATGGCCCGGACCGTCGCATCGCCGGCATTGCGGATCTGCTCGTCGCTCAGATGCATCGGACCGTTGATCGCCCAGTCCTGGACCTGATGAATGCTGTTGGTGAACTCGTCCGACAGCTGCGGCACACCCACCACGAACTGCTCCACCACAAAGGTCACCACCCCGGCGACCAGCCCCAGCGATCCGAGCAATGCGACGAAGACACCGAGCCCGCGCGGCACCCCGCGCCGCTGCATCCAGTCCACCAACGGCGCGAGCAGCGCGGCGGCCAGCATGGCGATGGACAGCGGGATCACCACGGTGTCGAGCCGCCGCACCGCCGCCGCGAGCACCCCGATCAGGGCGAAGATCACCAGCAGCCGCCAGGCCCATTCCGCGGTCTGCCGGACGATGGGGTGAACGGCGTCGGCGGCAGATGGTTTCGGCTCGGTCACCCGGCCGAGCCTAGTCACGGCTGCCGGAAGGTTGCGGAGGTACACCGACCGCGTACGACCGGACGCCGACCACACCGGTCCGCCGAACGGCTTCGGCGGTCCACCTCACCGCCGATCCTGCACCGGTTCGATCCCCAACAGCGCAGCTCTGTCGATAACCCGACCCGATTCCAGATCGATGTCGAACTCGGACGGGGCGGCACCGCACCTCGCGATCATCGCTGAATCCAGGAGAGTCACACACGGTCACACTCCCAGGACAGGAGCAAAGATCATGCGGTTGCGATTCCTCGGTAAAGGCGGCTCAAATGTTGGAGAGTGCCCCTCGCTGTACGCCAGCGACCAGGACACATACGTTGTTCAGGGCTGGGTCACCGGCCAGGCGGAAACCGTGGAGATTCCACACCTGCTGACCGGTTTCGCGGAGCCGGATACATTCATCGGTGCCACGATGACCGACACGGGACGGGGAACGTTCACCCTGACCGGCCGCCCCGTCACAGAGCCTGGCACGCTGGCACAGCTCGAATTGGCTGACGGTGAGACGGCAATCGAAGTGCCGAAGCTGGAGAGGAACTACTACGGTGCTGCTGATGCAAGCTGATCCGTACCCGGATCTTCTCCGGTCGTGCGCACGGGAAGCATTCCATCTCGAGGTCCGCGACTCCTACGGCGTGGCCGTCGAAACGGCTCCGCTACAACGGTTCCTCTCCGGTGAGCAGGATTTCGACCTCGAATGGTTCCGTCCGTGGCAGTCGATAGTCGAGGAAGTGACCTCACGCGGTGTCGGTGTTCGCCGGGTGCGAGTGGTCTCCGAACCGCTGACCGACTACCACCGCTGGTCGCTGACAGTCACTCCGGAGAACATCAGGGCGGGAGAAGACATTCGGTACTTGCCGCGGCACGTGGCCGAACAGGTGCCGGCCGAAGACTTCTGGCTGTTGGACGATGAACGAGTAGCGTTCCACACCCGAGATCCCGAAGGTCGAGGGCTCGGGGTAGCGGTCACAACCGAGGCGTGGATCGTCGGCTATTGCGTCGAGATCAAGCGGCACATGTGGGAGCAGGCCATACCATTCGACGACTACGCGGCGGCCGGCTCGCCGAAGTGACCGACTCGGTTCATGAGCAGCGTGTGGCGCTCGGCAAACGCCTCCGTGAAATGCGGAAGGATGCCGGCCTCACCGGACGCCGGCTGGCCGAGTTGGCGGGCTGGCACGAGTCGAAGGTGTCCAAGATAGAAACCGGAGACCGTAGCCCGACCGAAATAGACCTACACCAGTACTGCTCCCACGCCGGTACCGGCGACCAACTCCCGGATCTCGTGGCGACCGTTCGCAATATCGAGGTTGCCCACCTCGAATGGCGGCGAGTGCTCAACGCGGGGACCAGACGCCGACAGGAACGATCGATATCTCTGGCCGAGCAAACCAGGTTGATGCGCATTTTCGATCCTTTGCTGATTCCGGGCATCATCCAGACCTCCGAGTACGCCCAGGCAGTGCTACGCCGAGGTGTCGAGTTCTATCGGATACCCGACGACGTCGACCAAGGCGTATCGAAGCGCCTGGAACGGCAGCAGGTCTTGTATCGAGGCGACCATCGGTTTCACATCCTGATCGCCGAACAGTCGTTGTCGACCACCGTCGGCGGCAAGTCGGTCATGATCGGCCAACTCGACCGGCTTCTTGCGGTCATCGGACTACCACGGGTCCTGCTCGGAATAGTTCCATCCGAGTCGGAATGGCGATCACCGGCAACGAACTTCGTCATGTTCGATGACCGGATGGTCCTGGTCGAGGCGATATCAGCAGAACTGACCGTCACTCAGCCGCGCGAGATCGCTCTCTACCATCGCGCATTCGAGACGCTTGCCGGTCAATCGGTAACCGGCTCGGCTGCCAGGGAACTCATCCGCGCAGCGCTGGAACGGCGACACACTCGACCCTGATCGACGCGGCGCGGACAGCCCTACCCTGGTCCCGGGTACTCGCGGGTCTGCCTCACTGTCTTCCATGGTTCGGATCGGAGACAGCACTGAATCGCGCCGACGCCCAGCGAGTGGTTTCGCGACTCGATAACGTGGCGGGGGCTCTGCGCTGGTTTCGGTCCTCGGATTATCGAAGATCGCACTGCGATATCTGCGGTCACTCCTTGCCGCGGCTTTTCGTCGACAGTCCCCGGGTGAGGCTCGCCCCGGGTAGTGAACACCGAGCAGGCGCGAGGTCAAGGGTCTCTCCTCGGGCGGGGCCGGGCGTCGGCGCACGTCGCCGCAACCCCGGGAGCACAGGACGGTCGGCCCCGGACGCTAGATTGGTACACGTGTCAGCGCCATTGGAAGCGGTCAAACAGACCATGCATACGCGCTGGCCCCTGTACCTGACATCGATGTTGCTCGCGAACGCGTTCGGTGCCGTGCTGGTGTGGGCATTCATCCAGTACGGGTTACCGGTCCCCGAGGGGCAGGAACCCGGTACCCGGCAGGTCGGCCTGCTGGTCCCGGCCGTCGTATTTCTCGCCGGCGGTTTCCTGAGCGTGGCCGCCTCGGCCCTGATGTTGCGGCCGGTGATGCGCTGGCAGGTCCGCGGCGGACCGCCCAGCCGCCAGGAGCAGATGGCGGCCCTGCATGCGCCGCTGCGGCAGGCGATCCTGCATCTGGCCCTCTGGGTACTCGGCGGCGGCGTCCTCGGCGCGGCGATAATCTCCGAGACCCCGGCGCTGGCCGGTGCCGTCATCATCACCGAATGCATGGCCGCGACCATCGTGTTCGGTTTCACCTACATGCTCGGTGAACGTATTCTGCGCCCGGTCGCCGCCGAGGCTCTCACGGCGGGCCGTTTCGACCACACCCTCACGCCCGGCGTCGGCACCCGGATGGCGATGACCTGGGGGATGGGCACCTTCGCCCCGACCATCGCGATCGTGCTGCTGTGCGTCACCCAGATCTCGTCGGATGTGAAATTCTCGGCGCAGTCGCTGGCCGTATCGATCCTGCTGCTCTGCGGGGTGGTGATCATGCAGGCACTGGCCCTGTCCATGCTGACCGCGTCCAGTATCTCCGATCCGGTCCGCCAGCTCAGCCAGGCCATCGACCAGGTGCAGAACGGCGCCCGCGACGTGCAGGTGGAGGTTTTCGACGGCAGCGAGATCGGGCTGCTCCAGGTCGGTTTCAACCGGATGATGGAGGAGGCGGCGACCCGGCAGCGGCTCCAGGAACTGTTCGGCCAGCATGTGGGTGCCGAGGTGGCCCAGCGTGCCCTCGACTACGGCACCGAACTGGGTGGGGAAACCCGATTCGTGGCAGTGCTGTTCGTGGATATGGTCGGTTCCACCGCGACGGCCGCCGAACACCCGCCCACCGAGGTGGTCAGCCTGCTCAACGAATTCTTCCGGGTGGTGGTCGATGTCATCGACCGCCATCACGGCTTCGTCAACAAATTCGTCGGTGACGCCGCCCTCGCGATTTTCGGCGCCCCCCTGGACCGGCCGGACGCACCCACCGCCGCGCTGGCGGCCGCACGCGATCTGCGCGAGGCCTTGCGGACGGTCTCCGGATTGGATATCGGTATCGGAGTTTCCGCCGGATTGGCGGTCGCGGGGAATATCGGTGCCGCCAACCGCTTCGAATACACCGTGATCGGTGACCCGGTGAACGAGGCATCCCGCCTCACCGAACTCGCCAAGGACCATCCGGGCCGGGTACTGGCCTCGGGTTCGGCCCTGTATTTCGCCGAGGACGGCGAGCAGCGGCACTGGACCGCGGGTGAGGAAGTGCAGTTGCGCGGCCGGCGACGCAAGACGCGGCTGTCCTGGCCTCGCGAAACCGTGGAGTAGATCCGCTTGCTGTGGTATCGGAGCAGGCAGCCGACTGCGGCCGGGGGTGTCCATTAGGCTGGGCCCCGTGACGGCCAACGGTGATGCAGCGGGCACTACCGCTGTGCCTCCGGCCGGAGAGGCGGAGCCCACCGGGAACCGCAACCGGAAATTCCGCCGGCTCAAATGGGCTGCCGTCTCGATCGTTCTTCTCGTGTTGATCGGCGAGGCTTTCTATCTGTGGCCCCGATTACACGAATCATGGCAGAAACTCACCGAAATCCATTGGGGCTGGGTGGCGCTGTGTATCGCGGCGCAAGTGCTGTCCATGACCGGTTTCGGACACGTCCAGAAACAGCTACTGCGCGCCGGTGGCGTCGAGGTGAGCCAGCACCGATCGGTGTCGGTGGTCTACGGCGCCACCGCCATGTCGGTGACCCTGCCCGCCGGTCAGGTGTTCTCCACGGCATTCACCTACCGGCAGACCCGGCGCTGGGGAGCCAGCCCGGTGGTTGCCTCCTGGCAGCTGGTGTTCTCCGGGGTCGTCTCGGCGGCGGGCCTGGCCCTCATCGGGGTGCTCGGCACCGTCCTGGCGGGCGGCCGGGTGGGTCCGGTGAACCTGATCGTCTCGGTGGCCATGGTGGTGGCCCTGGTCTGGGCGGGAAATTACGCGTCCCGGCATCCGGGCACCCTCGAAGGAGTACTGCGCCGGGCGCTGGTCCTGGTCAACCGGGTGCGCAAACGCCGGCCGGATACCGGTATCGACAAGCTCCGGGAAATGCTCGACCAGGTCGAATCGGTGAAGCTCGGCACCCGGGACGGCGCGTGGGTCACCTGGTGGGCGGTTGTCCACCGGCTGGCCGATATCGCCTGCCTGGGCGCGGCCTGCTATGCCATCGGCGGTGATCCGCGGTGGGCGGGGCTGCTGATCGCGTTCGCGGCGGGTAAGGCTGTCGGTTCGATCCCCTTCGCGCCGGGCGGGATCGTCTATGTGGACGCGACGCTGATCTACAGCCTCACCGCGGCCGCCGGACTGCCGGTGGAGCAGGCCGTCGCCGCGGCGTTCGTCTACCGGCTGGTGAGTTTCGTGCTGATCGCGATCATGGGCTGGATCGTGTTCGCGTTCCTGTTCCGCACCCGCAATGCCGAGGACGACGAATACGAGAAGGAGTTCTCGCAGCGCAATGCCTGATCGGCGGGTCCGCTCCGCGGGTACCCGCAGGCTTGCGCCGAACCCTTCGCTGCGGCCGTGCGCGGGCTGCGGATGGGCTTCGCCCAGCTGGTCATATTAGGCGTACCTCCGCCTTCGCTGCGGCCGTGCGCAGGCCGCGGATGGGCTCCGCCCAGCTGCACCAATTAGGCTCGTCGGGGTGAAGTGGTTCGTAGCGATCGCCGTCGATCTCGTGCTGGTGGTGGTGTTCTGCGCCATCGGACGCCGCAGTCACGACGAGGCCGTGCTCACCGGTCTGCTGCACACCGCCTGGCCGTTCGTGGCGGGGCTGGCGGTGGGCTGGGTCGCCGCGGTGGCGCTCGCGCGCCGCCCGGCCGGTGCCGGGCCGTTCGACGGTTCCGGCCTGTGGCCCACCGGTGTGGTGATCTGGCTGTGCACCCTGGTGTTCGGCATGCTGCTGCGCGTAGTGGCGGGTCAGGGCACCGCCTTCAGTTTCATCGTGGTGGCGGCGGTGGTGCTGGCATTGTTCCTGCTCGGCTGGCGGGTGGCCGCGGGGGCGATCAGGTCCTGATCACCCGACCGCACCCGCTGCTCATTCGTCCGGTTTGGCGAGCGCCTGCAACATCCGTTCGCCCATCCGGACGACCATATCGCCGCTGTCGACGTCTGCGATATGGATCGCGAACGTCAGATCACCCATACTCGCGATCAGCCAGCCGTCGTCGCCGGCCTTAGCCGAGAACCCGGCGACATCACGGAATCCCCGCAGTCGCGCCATCTGCGGGGCGTTCATCCCGTCGCGCAGCGCGGCGCGCAGCGCGGCGTCGACCGGGCCCGGCAGTGGTCCCATCGGGGCGTCGGTTTCGCTGGGCCGGCCGCGTTCGAGCATCGGCGGGCGGACGGTGCCGTCGGTGATGGCCGCGGCCGCGATGGCCATCCCGAAGGGGCTGACCAGCAGCGCGTCCGAACCACCGCCCTGGCGAACCGGTTCGGCGCCACCCGCGCCGGCCGGGCGGCCGGTCACTTCCTCCAGCCCGGGAACCCGGAAGTCGACCCCGACACCGAGCATGGCGGCCGCCTCGATCACCTCTTGTTCGGTGACGGCCTCGGGCGCTTTGCCCTTGGCGGCTCCGGCCGCTTTCCGGAACAGATCGATGGTGCCGCCCGCCGGGTACAGACCGGTGAAGGCTACCGGCCCCTGGGCACTGGAGTAGTTGTTCTGCGCCGCCGCGACGACCGCGCCGGTGGAGGGCTGGGTGACGACGATGGAGGCGGGCGAACCGACGCTGACCACCGCGTCCTCGGCGGCACGCTGCAACCGCTGGTCCATCGTCCCCGCAATATCGGGACCGGCCGGGCCCTGGTTGCCGGCCAGCTGTTTGACGAACCGCCCGTTCTCGAACAGTTGTACGGCCCAGCCGGAGTGCTGGTCCTGGCTCTGTTCCCAGACCTTCTTCATGGCGTCGAGCATCGGCGAGAAGATCCGGCGATCGGTGACGACGAGCCGCGGCTCCTGTTTCATCACCACGCCCGGGATCGGCGCCATCCGCGGTTCCAGAATCGCGAAATCACCCTCGCGCAGGCTGACCGCGGTGATGGGCTTACCTCCGGCCGCGGCGAGGTCTTCCCGCAGCGAGGCACCGGTGATGAGGGGAGCCACGGGTTCGATGGCACGGGCCAGCGCGTCGGTGGAGGCCACCTGGTCGGGCATCCGGGTGGGATCGAGTTCGACGACGTTGATGGTCTGCTGAGCCATCAGGGGCTTACCGACATTGTCGACGACCTTCGGCGCCGGGTCGGGGGTGGTACGCACCAGCTGTACGGTGCGGTTCTGGCTGAGCTCGGGCATGACCACGGCCGGGTCCCAGGAGATCCGCCAGCCGTTGGCGAGTTTGCGGACGTTGCCCTGAAGACCGTACTTCCAGTTCTTCTGCTCGCCGAAGCTCCAATCGACGTCGAGGTTGAAGATCCCGGATTCGGCGTCGAGCGCGATGAATTGCGCTTTCTCGTAGTCGACGGTCCCCGATTCGAGACCCTCGAACATTTGCCGGAGGGTTGCCGAAGCTGCCGAGGGGTACGAGGTCAACTCAGCCGCCCCGGCATAGTCGTGTTCGTCGAGTCGTTGGGTGAATCGGTCGACGACCGTTTCGGGTCCGGCCGATTCGGTCCCGGTCCCGCACGATCCCATCGCGATTGCCAGCGCCGCCACCCCCGTAAGGGCCATAGCGCCCCGGAAGCGAAAGCGGCGGGATCCCCTCACGTCCATGTCGCCCACTCTTCACTCTTGTCACACCGGTAACAAGACAACCGTACCTGAAAAATGCCTGCTTGCGAGTCATCGCAAACCCGAAAACGTACTCGTGACCACCGTGTGCAGTTGTGGCCGAGCCCAACTCGCCGCACAGCGGACCATGATCAATTATCGGGGCGCCCGAGAACACCCGGCGACGCTACGCTACCGATCGACCAGAAGCGGTGCGTCGTGACCCCGCAAGTCCGCATTCATCGAAGAGATACCCGCTCACGGTAGCTCAGAATCATCCCCGCGCGGGTGAGGTGTCGGTAGGGTTGCTGCCATGTCCGACGGCACCCTCCCGCAAACCTCGAGCAGCCCGATCCTGGTCCTCAACGGCCCGAATCTGAATATGCTCGGCACCCGGCAACCCGAGGTGTACGGGTCGGAAACCCTCGACGATGTAATCGAATTGTGTCGTCGGGCCGCGGCTGCGCACAGCCGGGAGATCGCCCATTTCCAGTCGAATTCCGAGGGCGAACTGATCGACCGCATCCACGGGGCATACGGGACCGTGTCGGGGATCGTGATAAACCCCGGCGGGCTCACCCACACCTCGGTGGCACTGCGCGACGCACTGGTCATTCCCGAGGTGCCGATCGTCGAAGTACACATCAGCAATGTGCATGCCCGCGAAGAGTTCCGCCGGCACTCCTATGTGTCGCCCGTCGCCGACGCGGTGATCGCCGGGATGGGCGTTCAGGGCTATGCCGCGGCGATCGAATTCCTGCTGACCCGCCGGGCGTGAGCTGCCCGGCCCGCGGTTCGGCGTTCAGTTCGCGGCTTCGATCCGGAAAACGGGGAAGCCCGGAGCGATAGCCGCGAGTTCGGCGTCGGTGGAATCCTTCGTGATGCCCTCGAAGAACCGGCCGACCTCCCAGCCCCAGCGCTCGAGGTAGAGCCGCAGCAGCGGGACCTTGTCCGCGTCGCGGACCTCGATCGCGGTGAATTCCTCGATCCGCCGGCCCAGCCGCAATTCACCGCTACCGGCGACGCGCAGGTTACGCACCCATTGGGTGTGCCCGCGCGGCGCGACGAGGTAGCGCTGCCCGTCCGCGGCGGTCATGAGGTTGACCATGGTCGTCCGCCATTCGCCGGACTTACGTCCGCGCACCGCCAGCAACCGGGACCCGGCGACGCTGATCCCGAGCTTGGGCAGCAGGTTGGCGAGCCGGTTGAAGATCGGGTCGAAACCGGTGGGGCCGAGGTAGCGGGTCGTCAGATCGGTCATTGCATTCTCCTTTGTGAGCACTGCTCTCTGTTGTGAACAACAATCGCACATCCCCGCGACTAAGTCAAGAGCAGTGCTCTCATTTTTCTTAAGCGCAGGTCAGTGCCGATCTCGAGCCATACGTGGAACCGGATATCGAACGCGATTTCCGCGCGGCCCGCCGAACCCGCTACCGGCCACCCCTTTTTCTGACACGGTGGTCGAGAGCCCGGATCCCCGCGGATATCGGGCGCACGCTGAAGCGAATGGCGGAGGAGAGTGGCATGCGAGCCGCAGTTTTCCACGGAACCGAACCCCGACTGGTCATCGAGGACATCCCGGTACCGGTCCCCCGGCGAGGCGAGGTCCTGCTGAAGGTCACCGCCTGCGGGGTCTGCCACACCGATCTGCACGTACTGCGCTCGGAGGTCAAGTTCCCGGCGCCCGCTGTACTGGGCCACGAAGTCTCCGGCGTGGTCGAACAGCTCGGCGACGGCGTCGACAACATCACCGTCGGCGACAACGTGGTGTGCAGTTTCATCATGCCCTGCGGCGACTGCCGCCACTGCGTCCGCGGCGCCGAGGATCTGTGCGAGAAATTCTTCGCCTACAACCGCCTCGGCGGCACCCTCTACGACGGCACGACCCGGCTCGCCCGCGCCGACGGCACGCCGCTGGCCATGTACTCGATGGGCGGACTCGCCGAATACTGCGTGGTACCCGCGTCCGACGTCTTCACAGTGCCCGACGATGTGGGCCTGGAAGCCGTATCGATCCTGGGATGCAGCTCGTTCACCGCGCTCGGCGCCGTACACACAGCCGAACTCGGCCTCGGCGACCGGATCGCCGTCGTCGCGGCCGGCGGGGTGGGATCCTCGATCGTCCAATTCGCCGCGGCGGCCGGGGTCGCCCAGATCATCGCCGTCGACATCAGCGACGAAAAACTCTCGGCGGTAACGAAACTCGGCGCCACCCATACGGTCAACTCCCGGACCGAAGACGCCGCCGCCCGGGTCCGGGAACTCACCGGGGGACACGGTGTCGATATCGCCTTCGAGGCCCTCGGCAGTGCCGCGACCTTCACGACCGCACTGGACGTGCTCGACGACGGCGGCCGGGCCGTCGTGGTCGGGATCGCGCCGGCCGGATCCACCGGAACGATAGACCTGGCCCGCCTGGTCCGCCGCAAACTCCAGATCCGCGGCTCCTACGGCGCCAAAGCCCGCACCGATATGCCGGCGCTGCTCCGGATGGTCGCGGCGAATACGGTGCGGCCGCAGGAGGTCATCACCCGCCGCTACTCCCTGGATGAGGCCGACGCGGCATACGGCGCGCTGGCCCGAGGTGAGATCGTCGGCCGGGCGATCATCGAAATGGCTTGAGGCACCGCGCCACCGACCACCGCGCCGCGCGGATCAATGCGAAAATTCACGGCCGACCGAGTAACGTCGAGCCATGCCGACGGAGGTCCGCAACAACACCGCACTGGAACGCTTCGAGATCACGGTCGACGGCGCAGTCGCGGGATACACCGAATATCAGGACACCGGCGGCGAGCGCGCGTTCGTGCACACCGAGGTGGACCCACGTTTCGACGGCCGGGGCTACGCCCGGGTCCTGGTGGAGGGCGCGCTGAACGCCACCCATCGTGAAGGGCTGGGCGCGCTCCCGATGTGCCGGCAGGTCCAGCATTTCATCCAAACCCACCCGCCGTACCTGTCGATGGTGCCGCACTGGGCTCGTGACCGGCTCGGCATGCCGCAATAAGACGCGCGGCTACCCATCGGCGTTGCGACAGTCCAGCGCCTCAGAGACAACCCCGTCCACAAGGTAGGCAACCCCTAGGTAGACGCGCGGCTACCCATCGACTTTGCGACAGTCCAGCGCCTCAGAGACAACCCCGTCCACAAGGTAGGCAACCCCTAGGTAGACGCGCGGCTACCCATCGACTTTGCGACAATCCAGCGCCTCAGAGACAACCCCGTCCACAAGGTAGGCAACCCCTAGGTAGACGCGCGGCTACCCATCGACTTTGCGACAATCCAGCGCCTCAGAGACAACCCCGTCCACAAGGTAGGCAACCCCTAGGTAGACGCGCGGCTACCCATCGACTTTGCGACAATCCAGCGCCTCGGAAACAACCCCGCCCACAGGTAGGCAACCCACCAGAGACGCGCGGCTACCCGTCGATCGATGCGACGGTGCGGCGCCATGGAGGCAATTCCAGCCACGAGCAGATCACCCGACAGGTTCGACAGCGGACGCACTGCCCCGTCGGCTGTGCGGCCCCGCGCTCGGAAACCTCCCCGCGAACAGGTGGACCGGCGGGGCTGCGCAGGCGTGCTCAGTAGGCAGACACGGCACCGTCCAGGGCTTCCTGTAGGTCGGCGCGGACCAGCCGGGCTATCTCCGCGGGTCGTGCCGGGAGGTCGGTCCGTGGTACCCCGAAGTGGAAGCTCGCCGATTTCACCTCCTCCTTCGTCGGTGGCACCGCCGGATCGGCCCGTTCGCCGTAGCTCAGACCGAGGCTGACCAGGGCGGGCCGGGTACCGAGTTTGGCTGTCCGGAAAGCGATGTGCCCGATACCGGTGCCGACCGGCTGTACCTGCGCCGGATCGATTTCGTTGCAGGTGCCCTCCGGAAAGATCGCCAGGCTGTCACCGGTGGCCAGGCGTTCGGCGCAGATATCCATCATCCGCTGACCGGCCGCGTTCACCGCCCGCAGGCCGTGATCACGGCCGCGGAACACCGGGATCCCGCCCATCATGTCGATCCGGCGGCGCAGCGTGACCTCCTCGAACAACTCGTCCTTGGCCAGCACGCGGGTACGTCCGATGATCGGCCGCAGTTCGCTGCGCCAGGCCGCGGCCGCGAGCGTGTAGGGGTCCAGCTGGGACAGGTGGTTGACCGCGATCAGCAGCGGGGTGCGGGAGCGGATCAGCGCGTGGATCGCTTCCCTGGCCCCGGTCGCGTAGCCGACCCGCGGCCGGTAGCGCCGGCCGAGCAACGCGTATGCGCCCATCGCCTGCAGCCGGTTCTGCCGGTGCAGGCGATAGAAGTCGTATACGTCGTCACTGTTGTCCAGGAGCACCTCGGGAGGTCGCATACGGCTGACTCTACGAGCCTGCGGCGGTATGTCCAGACGGCCCGGAAACGGCCGCCGAGTGAACTCTGTACGAAGTGAACCGTCGATCAGAGCGGCACAGTCGGGCAATAACTGCGATGATGGCCAGGTGGCGCAGGCAGATGACCCCGATGATCGCAAGACCCGGGGCGGCCGCGGTGACGGGCACGAGCCCGAACCTGGTCGTCGCGGTAACCGACAGGGTGAGCAGACGGTGCGGGCCGGTACGCTGCTCGTTTCCTCGACCGAACTGGCCGAGCCCACTTTCCGCCGCACGGTGGTCTACATCATCGAGCACAACGACGCCGGAACGCTCGGGGTGGTACTGAACCGGCCCAGCGATACCCCCGTTCACGATGTGCTTCCGCTGTGGGCGGAGTTGTCCGCGCAACCGCACACGCTGTTCGTGGGCGGACCCGTCAAACGGGACGCGGCGCTGTGCCTGGGCACGCTCCGGGTAGGCGCGTCGATCGACGGGATTCCGGGCCTGCGGCGGGTGGACGGCCGAGTGGTGCTGGTCGATCTGGATGCCGATCCGGACCTGATCGGCCCGCTGGTCGAGGGCGTCCGGATTTTCGCCGGATACGCGGGCTGGACCTTCGGTCAGCTGGACAGCGAGCTCGCCAACGACGACTGGATCGTGGTGTCGGCTCTGCCCAGTGATCCGATCGCCGGTCGGCGCACCGATATGTGGGCCCAGGTCCTGCGTCGGCAGCCGTTGCCGCTGTCGCTGCTGGCCACCCATCCGATCGAGGTCGAACGCAACTGACGACGCCGTGATCCCCGCCGGTGGTCCGGGCGGTTTCGGTGAGCGGTGTGCACGGCTCGGGCGAACCAGCGCATGACAACCACCGGCACGCCGCCTGCCGGGACCGGACCGGAACCCGGCGACCGCGGATTCCGGCGGAACGCGCGCCGCCGGCGGATCAGATATCGAGTTCTTCGACAGGGGCATGCTCGGCGATATCGCCGACCCGCCGGTACAGCGGATCGGGGATCTTGTCCTTCAGCTCCTCGACGGTGTCGACAATGGTGAGCACGTAGTCGCCCCAGTCGTGTTCGATCCCGAGCATGCGGCGCCAATTATTCAGGTCGCGCAGCCAGTTCTCGGATTCGGGATAGTCCGACCAGTTCGCGTACTGCTCGTGCAGTACGAATTTGCCCTTGCGACCTCGGAACACGCGTAGATGCTCCATCCGCTCCTCGCCGGCGTCCCGGTGCTCGACGAGCAGGGCCCCCTGGAATCGCACCTGGCGGGCGCCGTTGTGACCGACCCGCAGCACGATCTCCTCGAACCCCTCGAGTCTGCCCTCCTCCAGTTCGATGAAGCGCCGGAGCGCGGTGACCACTGCACCGGACAGATTCCCGCCGACCAATTCCTGCGCCCGCCGGAACAGTGGCAGATCGTCGTCGGCGACGTAGATGGTCTTGTTCGGCATGAACCGACTATACGTAGACATATACGTATATACAAGATCTTGGGGACCCGCGTTCCGCGCCGCCGTGAGTCACGCCGATCACCCCCCTTACGGCCTACCTATTGAACGTGCCGTTGAATAGCGGTACGGTAGGTGGTGTTCCGATAAAGCACTCCGAACAATGCGACTCATCGCAGAAGCCGCACCGGAGCGCGACCGAGTGAGGACCCACCGATGAACCGAAATCCCGAACAGCGCACCCGCCGCCTCGCCGCGCGAATCGCCGCCATCGCGGTCATCACCCTCGCGCCACTGGCGATCAGCGCCGGCCCCGCCCTCGCCGATCCCGGACAGGCGGCCCAGATCAGCGATTCCCACGATTCCGGCGACAGCTTCGGCGATAGCAGCAGCTGGAACGGCAACGATGATTTCGGCTGGGACGACAACGGGAACTACGGCTACACCGACCACAACCGGCAGAACTACGACGGATACGAGGACCACCTCAACAGCGGGGGGAACGAGTATCCCGACCGCGACTCGCACAGCAACTTCGACAGCGACCGCGGCTACGACCAGCCGGCCGACTGGGACCGGGAGAACAACGGCGGCGGCTCCCCCAGCCCTGCGGTCTGGAACGTGCCCAACCCCTACATCCCGCCGCCGACCCCGAGCCTGCTGCCGCAGGTCCAGCTGCCGGTCCTGCCGCAGCTGCCGTTCGCGCTGCCGGGTCTGCCGCCCCTTCCCTGAGCGACAACCGACACCTGAACAAGTTGCCGTTGAATAGCGGTACATAAGAAGGCGAGTCGTTATCGACAGCGAACCGGGGCAGCACGGCAGCCCGCCCGGCAGGCGGGCGGCTTCGTGGATCACCTCCGATCGAAGCCGCGGCGCCGGACGGCGGCATCGCGCACCGGCTCCCGAAGCGCCGGTAGGTGGTCGTGACTCTTCCGGTACCCGTTCGATCAGCCCGGACGGAACCGCCGGAACAGTCCGGCCACCGAGGCGAGGTATCCGGATCGGGGCGGAGGCCACGGGATACCGCATTCGCGGGCAAAACGCCGGGCATCGGCCGCAGTTCCACTCTTCGGCCGGTCCCGCGCCCACTCGACGAAACGTGCGGTGAAATCCGGGCCGGTGGCGTACACCAGTTCGGGACAGCGGGTCGCGACTTCCCGGGCTCGCTTGTGCCGCAGTGCGTGCGCCGCCGCATGGACCGCCGCGGGATCGAATCCCGGCGGAACCGCCGCCCCCGCGACCAGCGCGCGGACCAGCGCGGCCTGCCGGTCCGCCAGCCCCGGGGCCTGCCCGTCACTCACCGCGAATCCGCCCGGGCGGCAGCGGTGACCGGGGCGCGGGCTGCGGCATCGGCGATGGCGTCGAGTTCGTCGAGCAGATCGTGGGCAGGTGGATAGTTACCGTCCCGCTCGAGCATGAGCGGAACCGGATGATCATGTGCGAACTCGGCGACCAGCGCGAGCACCTCGGCGGGTACCGGATGCAGGTGGGTGTCGTGATAGTGCCCGCCGGATTCGTGACCACCGGCGATATGGCAGTAGGCGATCCGCTCGGTCGGCAGGCGCCCCAACTCGGTGCGCGGGTCACGACCACGATTACGCGCGTTCGCGTACACATTGGCGATATCCAGCAACAGATACACCCCGGTGCGTTCGACGATCTCGGTGAGGAATTCCGATTCGCTGAATTCGTCGTCGGGCCAGTCGAACAGCGCGGCGATGTTCTCCACCGCCAGCGGTACGTCTGTTCCGGCCCGGGTACGGAGGATGTTCGCGGTCAGCACCTCGAGCGCTTCCCGGCTGCGCGGAACCGGAAGCAGATGACCGGCCTCGACACCGTCGGCCCGCACGAAGGCGATGTGCTCACTGATCAACGGTGCCGCCACCGCCCGCGCACAGGCCGCCAGATGTTCGATCCGGCGGCCGTCGACCGGTTCGGCGCCGCCCAGCGACAGCGAGATCCCGTGCGGGACAACTGCGATTCCCCGGTCGCGCAGAGCCATCAGCTCGGCCGGAACCTCGATCCCGCCGCGGCCGCGACCGAGCGATTCGGCAACCACCTCACAGAAGCCGAGGCCGTCCAGCCGATCTATCAGACCGCAGATCTCCGGGCGCCAGCCGATTCCGAGGGCGGCTTCGGGTAGCGGGCCGGTCACCGGTCAGCCACCGCAACCTCCGCCACCGCATCCCCCACCGCCGCAACCACCACCACTGTCGCCCCCGCCCGCATCACCACCACCGGAATCGCCACCGCCCGAGACCCCCTCGGCGCCGTAGCCGCCCATGGCGGAGTTCAACGCCGGATCGAGCAGAACCAGTGCGTGCACACCGAACAGGGCCACGGCCAGACCGGCGGCCGCGGGACCGTAGGTCGCATAGGACGGTGAATTGCCCGGCCGCAGGTACCGGCCGGCGGCAGTGGCCTCCGCCAGCGCGGCCCGGCCCGCCGGGGTGACCCGCACCGGCGCCACGACCCGCCACCAGGCGATGCCGAGTGCAACCAGTACGAAGATCAGGAACAGCACCGGATTGCCGTTGAACAGCCCGGTGACCAGCCGGGCCACCCCGAAGAGGCCCACCACCAGGATCGGCAGGCCCGCCTCACGCAGCTGTTTCGTGTACCGGCGGTCGGCCAGATAACCGCGATCGACGAGGACTTTGCGCATCCGATCCAGTTCACCGCGTAGCCGATGGGTCACCAGGGTGATCCCCTGTCCGGCATCACCGAGCCGATCACGCACCGCGAGCGTGAACGGGTCGAGCGCGGCCGTCGCCGTGACCGGCCCGACCGGTCGTCCCCCGGTATCTATGAGATCGTGACTGCGCAACAGCGCGACCGAGGCCATCACCGCCCGCCGGTCACTGGTCAGCAGACCGAGCTCGGGGGCGGTCAATTCCCCGGCCGGGGCGGGAGCGGACGCGGTGACGATCCGATGCCGCAGCCACACGCCGGTCAGCACAGCGGCGATCGCGAAAGGGATATAGATCAGCAGGAACCCGGGACCGGAGATACCCCAGGTATCTCCGGCGAGCAGCGCTGATTCCGCGCCCGCCCATCCGACAGTGTGCATACCCACCTCCGGCTCCGCACGATATTGAATCCAGTATCCGGACCGAATCCCTCGCCCGCCACGACGATTCGGTAGCCGGACCGTCGACTGTGCTTCCGCAGACCCGCTCGGAGCGGCGAGCCGGGGCGCGGTCGGCCCCGGCCACCGGAACGGACCAGCCGAAATCCGCGCGGCGATGCGCCTCGGTCGCCGTGGTGCCCCAGGCGCCCGTGCGACGCCCGATGGTTCGCTCGTCTCGGGCGGCGCCGCGAGTTCCAGGGCGCAGGCCAGGTCACGGCCGGCGCAGCCCGCCCCGGAGCGAAGTCGCCACCGACCTCCGGACACGGCGGCGCAATACCGCTGAGTGCCCCCGTGGATGCCTAGGGTCGGGGACCATGAACACTGCCCGTAGGAGATCGACCGTGAGAAGGTCCGGCTCGCGCATGGGGCCGGGCAGTATCGTACGACGCCGTTTCGGGCGGCCCGGGTTCGGTCTGGTGACATTCGCGCTGGTGGCGGGGCTCACGCTGGTATCCGCGCCGGTACACGCCGAACCCACCGGCCCGGATGTCTCGTCCTGGCAGCACGGTGGCGGACGGCCCATCGACTGGTTCTCTGTCCGCGCGGCCGGCCACCATTTCGCCATGGTCAAAGCCACCGAGGGCCTGGACTACGTCAACCCGTTCTTCATTCAGGACAGCCTGCAGATGCGGGTGGCCGGAATGGCCCGCGGCACCTACCACTACGCTCGCCCCGAACTTCCGCCGGAACCGCAAGCCGCCCTCTACTCGACGATCGTGCTCGGCCAGAACGGTCCACTGGACCTGCCGCCGGTACTGGATATGGAGAATTCCGGCGGCCTGGCGCCGGGTGCCCTCATCGACTGGACCCACCGCTACCTCAACACCGTACAAACGTTGACCGGCCGAGTGCCGATCGTCTACACCTATCCCAGGTTCTGGCAGACCGCGATGGCCGACAGCGATCAGTTCCACCGCTACCCGTTGTGGATCGCCGACTACCGTGACCGGGCCGAACCGGAAGTACCCGGTCGCTGGCCCGCCTGGACGTTCTGGCAGCAGACCGACTCCGGCTCGATCCCGGGTATCCACGGCAATACCGATGTGAACGTGTACAGCGGCGCACAAGGCGATTTCGCCCGTTTCGCCCGGATGGGCGGGCTCACCGGTAGCGGATAGCCCGTACGCCGCCGCACTCCGCGGACAACACCCCGACCGAGCTGTGGCTGAACGCCCCGACATGGGACGCGCACGGCCGGAGCGGAAGCGGAGGTACGCACAACGCGCACGGCCGAAGCGGAGGCGGAGGCGGAGGCGGAGGTACGCCTAGACCCCGATCCGGCCGCCCCCGGACTTCCAGACCGCCACCACGGCCGGGCGCGGCTGGCTCGTCCCACCATCCGGCCAGTGCGAAGCCGGCCGATCCACCGACGCATCGTCGGTTTCGCCCGGATGCTGGACACACACCATGACCCGTTCCTCGGTGATCACCGGACCGCAGGTCTCGGCACCGACCGGGACCGACAGGAACTGTTTGGTCTCGCCGCGCCGATCACCGTCGAGCACCACCGCGAACAGTCCGTCGTTGGCATCCAGCGCGTTACCGTCGGTGCTGATCCACAAGTTGCCGTACGGATCGAACGCCAGGTTGTCCGGGCAGGAGATCGGGCTGACCTTCGTCTTGTCGTAGCCCGCGAAATAGGTGTCGGCGGCGGCCGGGTCACCGCAGACCAGCAGCAGGGTCCAGGTGAAGGCGGTGCCCGCGTGGTCGTCGGTGAGTTCGAGGACCTGCCCGTTCTTGTTCTTGTTCCGCGGGTTCGCCTCGTCGACCGCGGGCTTGCCGTCGGTGCCGCGCTTGTCGTTGTTGGTCAGCGCCACATACACCTTGCCGGTTTTCGGGTTCGCCTCGAAATCCTCGGGCCGGTCCATCTTGGTGGCACCCACCTTGTCCCCTGCGAGGCGGGTGAACACCGCGACTTCCTCGGCGGTCATCCCGTCCACCAGCGATTCCCCGCGACCGTCCGCGGCGGTGCGCAGAATCGGGATCCACTGCCCGGTCCCGGTGAATCCCTGGTCGGAGGGCACGGTGCCGGAGCCGTCGATCCGGTCGGGGTGATCGCCGGTCAGTTTCGCAACATAGAGGGTGCCGGCGTCCAGGATGGTCATATTGTGGCGGCGGCTCGCGGCGCCGGTACCCGCTTCGATCTTGCGTGCGGATACGAATTTGTACATGTAGTCGAAGCGTTCGTCGTCACCGCAGTAGGCGACGACCGTGCCGTCCGCGGCGACATGGATATTCGCCGCCTCGTGTTTGAACCGGCCCAGCGCCGTGTGCTTGACCGGTGTGGACGCGGGATCCCACGGGTCGATTTCGACCACCCAGCCGAAACGGTTGGATTCGTTGGGCTCGGCGGCGATATCGAACCGTTTGTCGAATTTCTCCCAGTAGTGCGGGGCGTCGGATTCGCCGATGCCGTAGCGCTTCAACCGGGCGGCCGATACCGGATCGCCGGCGCTGCCCATGAAATAGGCGTTGAAGTTCTCCTCACCGGAGAGCACCGTGCCCCACGGGGTCACGCCGCCGGAACAGTTGTTGACCGTGCCGAGCACCTTGGTACCGGTGGGATCGGCGGTGGTCTTGACCAGTGGACTGCCGGCCGCCGGGCCGGTCAGCCGGAATTCGGTGGTCGCGGTGATCCGCCGGTTGTATTTCCCGAACGCGGGCGCGAGCCGGCCGGTCCCCGGTTCACCGTGCACTTCGACCACGGACAGGCCGTGCGCGGCCATCGCGATCTCGACCTGTTCCCGGGTGATCGCCTCGGGCCGGTATCCCGCGAACATGAACTGTTCGGTCGTGTACTCGTGATTCACCACCAGCAGGTATTTTCCCGGCTGCCCCTCGATCGGCAGCAGTCCGGCGAAATCGTTGTTGTAACCGAACTGCCTGGCCTGCGCGGCCGGGGTCTGGCGGAAGAAATCGAACTCGGGCGCGTCCTCGAACAGCGGATCACCCCAGCGGATGACCACGCCCTGCTCATAGCCTTCCGGAACGACCAGCGCGTCCTGTGTGTTCGGTACCACCGGCGTGAACCCGGTTCCGGTGCCCTCGGTGCTCGCCGTGCTCCCGACCTCGGTGCCCTCGCCGCAGGCGGCGAGTGCGCTCGCCGCGCCGATCGCGACCACTGCGGCCGCGCTGCCCTGCAACAGGCGCCGCCGCGAGATCCCGGCGACGATATCCCCGAAATAGGTGTTCGACGAGGTATTGGGCACCTCGTGGAAGCAGGCGTTGCCGCACTTGTACTGGCAGGTGACGCGCGCCCGCGACCCGGCCGGGTCGTGGGCGACGAAGAGCGCAAGAGGTTTCACAGTTACTCCTGTTCCGGGCTGAACGCACGCACGCTAGCCGACCCAGGCGAGTCCCAGGAGTACTACGGATTAACGACTGTGTTCGTCCGGCAGCGCGGACCGGCGCTCTCGCGACCCCGCGGACGATCATCCGACCGCGCAGTCGATCAACGACCGCCGACTCTCTCCTACGCCGCGTCGAACAGGTCCCAGCCGTTGCGGCGGCCGCGACCGCCGATGCCGTACCGCGGCCGGTTGTCGATTCGGGGTCGCCCGCCCCGCTCAGGCGACGATATTCACCAGTCGACCCGGTACCACGATCAGTTTGCGCGGGGCCTTGCCGTCGAGCAGGGCGGCGATCTTCTCGTCGGCCAGCGCGGCCGCTTCGATCGCCGCCTGATCGGCTTCCACATCGACCTGGATTCGACTGCGGACCTTACCGTTCACCTGGATCGGATATTCGACGGTCTCGGCGGTCAGCAGTGCCGGATCGGCCACCGGGAACGGTCCGTGCGCCAGGGAGTGACTGTGCCCCAGCCGCTCCCACAGTTCCTCGGTCATATGCGGGGCCAGTGGCGCCAGCATCAGCACCACCGGCTCCACCGCCGACCGCGGCGCTCCACCCGGATACGCCTTGGTCAGGTGGTTGGTCAGTTCGATCAGTTTGGCGCCGGCGGTGTTGTCGCGCATGGCTGCCAGGTCCTCGTCGACGCCGGCGATCGTCCGATGCAGCAGTCGCAAGGTCTCGTCGGCCGGATTGTCCTCGGTGACCCGGGTCGCGCCGGTCTCCTCGTCCACCACCAGACGCCAGACCCGCTGCAGGAACCGGTGCGCGCCGATCACGTCCTTGGTCGCCCACGGCCGGGAGGTGTCCAGCGGACCCATCGACATCTCGTAGAAGCGGAAGGTGTCGGCGCCGTACAGATCACAGACCTCGTCCGGGGCGATCGCGTTCTTCAGCGATTTGCCGATCTTGCCGTACTCCTGGTTCACCTCGACCTCGGTGCCCGTGGCGTCGGTCCAGTAGAAGCGGCCGGCGCGTTCGGTCACCTCGGCGGCGGGGACATAGGCACCGCGCGCGTCGGTATAGGCGAATGCCTGGATATAGCCCTGGTTGAACAGGCGGCGGTAGGGTTCGCTACCGCTCACCTCGCCCAGATCGAACAGGACCTTCTGCCAGAACCGGGCGTACAGCAGATGCAGCACCGCATGCTCCACCCCGCCCACGTACAGATCCACCCCGCCCGGATCGTCGGCACCGTGCTCGGCGGTCCGCGGACCCAGCCAGTAGGTCTCGTTCTCCTTGGCGCAGAACTCCTCGGAGTTGGTCGGATCGGCGTAGCGCAGCTGGTACCAGGAACTACCCGCCCAGTTGGGCATCACATTGGTATCGCGGCGGTAGGTGCGCGGACCGTCGCCCAGATCCAGTTCCACCTCGACCCAGTCGGTGGCCTTGGCCAGCGGCGGGGACGGTTCGGAGTTCGCGTCGTCGGGATCGAAGGTGACCGGTGCGAAATCGTCCAGCTCGGGCAACCGCACCGGCAGCATCGATTCCGGCAGCGCGTGCGGGGCACCGGTTTCGTCGTAGACGATCGGGAACGGCTCACCCCAGTACCGCTGCCGCGCGAACAGCCAGTCGCGCAGTTTGTACTGCACGGTGCCCGCACCGTGGCCGTCGATCTCCAGCCGCGCGATCACGGCGGCCTTGGCATCGGCGATGTTCAGTCCGTCCAGGTAGCCGGAGTTGATCGCCGGCCCGTCGCCCGAGTATGCCTCCCCCTCGAAATCCGCGGGCGGCTCCACGGTACGGATGATCGGCAGACCGAAAGCGGTCGCGAAATCCCAGTCGCGCTGATCCTGGCCGGGCACCGCCATGATCGCGCCGGTGCCGTAACCGCTCAGGACGTAATCGGCGATGAAGATCGGGATCCGCGCACCGTTCACCGGGTTGGTGGCATACGCGCCCAGGAAGACACCTGTCTTCTCTTTGTTCTCCTGCCGCTCCAGATCCGATTTCGCGGCGATGGATTTCCGATAGGCCGCCACGGCTTCGGCCGGGCTCGCGCTACCGGCGGTCCAGCGCGGATCGGTGCCGTCCGGCCAGGCGGCCGCCGTCAACCGGTCCACCGCCTCGTGCTCGGGGGCCAGCACCATATAGGTCGCGCCGAACAAGGTATCCGGTCGCGTGGTGAACACCTCGACATCACCGGCCGCAGTGCCGAACTCGACCCGCGCGCCACGCGAGCGGCCGATCCAGTTGCGCTGCATGGCCTTCACGTTCTCCGGCCAGTCCACCCGATCCAGATCGTCGATCAACCGGTCGGAATAGGCGGTGATCCGCATCATCCACTGCCACAGCCGCTTACGGAACACCGGGAAATTGCCGCGCTCGCTGCGGCCGTCCGCAGTGACCTCCTCGTTGGACAACACCGTCCCCAGCCCCGGACACCAGTTCACCACCGAATCCGTCTGGTAGACCAGGCGATAGGAATCGAGCACCGCATTGCGCTCGGCGACCGACAGCGCCGCCCAGTCCGCACCGCCCGGCGCCGGGCGGGCCCCCGCCGCGAACTGCTGCTCCAGCTCCCGGATCGGCCGGGCGCGACCGGCCTCCTGGTCGTACCAGGCGTTGTAGATACGCAGGAAGATCCACTGCGTCCACTTGTAGTACTCGGGATCGGTGGTCGCGAACGAACGCCGCCGATCGTGCCCCAGCCCCAACCGGTCCAGCTGCCGCTGCATGGTGGCGATATTGGCTTCGGTGGTGTCGCGCGGATGCGCTCCCGTCTGCACCGCGTACTGCTCGGCGGGCAGGCCGAACGCGTCGTAACCCAGCGCGTGCAGCACATTGCGGCCCCGCATCCGGTGGTAGCGGGCGAATACATCGGTGGCGATATAGCCCAGCGGATGGCCGACGTGCAGCCCCGCCCCCGACGGATACGGGAACATGTCCTGAACGAACAGCTTGTCGGCCGGCACCTCCCCGGCCAGCGGACCGACCGGATTCGGCGCATAGAAGGTGCCGCGCTCGTTCCAGCGCTCCTGCCACCGCCGCTCGATCTCCCCCGCGAGCTCGGCGGTGTACCGGTGAGCCGGCGTGTCACCGGCGCGACCCTGGGGTGCGCCGTGGTCTACCGAGCCCTGCCCGGCCGTCTCGGTTGCGCGGGAGTCCTGCACGGTCCTGCCTTCTCTAGCTGCTGATGGGGAGAATTCCGTCGCCCAACAGCCTAGGACGTACGCCCTGACAAGCCCAAAAAGGTATGGAGTCGACAGGCACGAGTGACCGCGATCACCCCCGCCCCGCGGTCGACAACCGCAACGCAGGCAGGTTCGGCCGGACACCACACGCCCGACCACGGACCGAAACGCAGGGCGTGCAGTGTCCGAGAACCCGGCACCGACCGGGTAGCGAACCACCCCCGGACCGGTCGAAACACACCCATGCAGACCCGGATGGTCGACATTCGTGCGTCGGGGCCCGCCCCGGTCCTGGAGCGACGAGCCGACCACCGGAGTCGAAATCCCGAGCCACCCGAGCCCGACCCGCCACGACGCCGAACGCCAGGCCCACCACAAAGGCGGGGCCCGCCCCGGTTCTGGAGCGACGGAGCGGGGGAGCGAAGCGGAGGAGCGCAGGAGTGAAGAACCGGGGTCACGAGGGCCCCGCCAGCCCCGCCGCAGGCGGGCCGATAAACACAGCTATTCTCGTCGGGTGTTCGTTGTCGCAATTCTCCTGTTCGTCCTGGCCGTGGTGGCCCTGACGACAGGTGTGCTCGGCCTCGTCGGCCGTCTTCCCGGCAACCGCTATGTCGGGGTGCACACCGAGGCCGCGCTGCGCGATGAGACCGCGTTCCGGACCGCCAACCGGGTGGCCGCCCCGACCTCCATTGTCGCGGGCGCGCTGTTGGCCGCGGGCGCGCTGGTGGTGCTGGCCGCCGGTGGGCTGATCGCCGTGGTGGTGACCGCCGCGGTTCTGGTGATCGCCCTGTTCACGCTCGGTGCCGGCGCGAACGCGGGTGCGCGGGCCGCCGAGGCGATTGCGCCGCCGCCGCCGGCGACCGGCGGATGCGGCGGGTCCTGCGGCGGTTGCTCGCTCAAGAGCACTTGCGAACCCGCGGCCTCGCAGCCGGCCTGACGGTCGTTCAGCCCAGCCAGTCCAGCACCGAGGCAGCTGTCCAGGACTGCTGCATACTTCCCAGCGGTTCGCCGGTGAACGGTTCGTAGTATTCGGCGAAACTGCCGTCGCTGGCCTGCCGTAGCGCTTCGGCCCGCAACATGTACGAGCGTTCCGCCCAGCCGCGATGGGCGAACACCCAGGAGAACAGCCAGCTCATCACCGGCCATACCGGGCCCCGCCAATATTCACGCGGCCGGAAATCCTTGGATACCGGCGAGGTGGAGGGCGGTAGCGCGTAGCGCAGATCCGGGTGTCCGCAGAAACGTGGGCCCTCGAACAGCCGCAGCAGGTTGCGTTCGGTGGCGCGGGGCAGGCCGCCGCTGATCAGGGGCGCGAACATGGCCAGTGTCTCGGTGGTGATCCAGCGTTGCAGCCGGGTGTCGTAGTCGCGGGCCGCTCCGGTGCGGGCGTCGGTGGTGGCGATCACCCCGGCACGGAATCGGTCGGCCCAGCCGAAGAGTTCCCGGGTATCGGATTTGGCCTGGTGGTATTCCTCGCCGATCTGCCCGAGTACTTCGCAGGCCAGGGCGAAGATCGCGGTCACGAATACGTCCTCGACGGCGAAGTCCATCGCCGAGCTCAGCGCGTCGTCGTCGTAGCGGGCGCGGCGCATCTGTTCGACCAGCCACAGGTAGCGGTCGTATTCGCGGTCGGTGGGTCGCTGGGTGGGGTCGGCGACGACGAGGAGATCCTCGCGCCGAAACGGCGGCAGGTCACCGGGCACCACGTTCGCGTAGGCCCGGTCCCAGCGCGGCGAGTTGTCCATTCCGGATTCCCAGCCGTGGTACAGCGTGATGCGGCCGCTGCCCAGGGGGTCGCGGGCGTGGGCCAGCCAGCGATGCCAGCGCACCAGATCGGCCCAGCGCCGGTTGAGGAATTCCTCGGCGACCGCGCGGGTGCTGCGGCCGTGGCGGCGCGAATGATCCAGGATCCGCTGGACCGCGATGGCGTGGACCGGCGGCTGGGTGATTCCGGAGGTGTCGGGCCCGTCCGGCGCGTTGGCTGCCAGCAGCCGGCATTCCCAGCGGGCCGGACCGGGAAAGTACCCGTCCACGCCGTTGGCGAAGACGATGTGGGGGATCATGCCGTTCTTCCACTGCGCCGAGAGCAGGGTGTCGAGTTCGATCACCGCGCGCTCCACGCTCAGCGGTGCCAAACCCACCGCGACGAAGGCCGCGTCCCAGCTCCACATATGGGGATACAACCGCGGCGCCGCGCTGGTCATGGTCCCCAAATCATTGCCGCGCAGCAGGTAGGCCGCGCGGGCGGCGAGCTGCGTGGGGGTGAAACCTGGGTGCGCCATCTCTATATCTTGCTGCTCGGGACCGGGGACACGCAGTACTGGTGCGTGTGAACGCAATATCTACCCAGTCACGGTTTCGCTCCGGTGTGCGCCGTATTTCGCGCGCGCTACACGAACGTGCCGAAACCGCGCAGTGCGGGTGTGGCCGTCGTGCGGTGTGGTACGCACTATCGGGCGGGTCCGGGCATCGACAACCCGGACACCGAGGTGCGCGGGACGATATGAGGAGTGGCCGATATGCAGCAGGAAGCGGACGCAGCCCGGGACCGGCCGGTGGCGCTGATCACCGGCGCGGGCCGTGGTCTCGGCGCAGCGATCGCCCGGGAGCTGGCCGCCGACCACCGGCTGCTGCTGGGGGCGCGGACCGCCACCGGACTGGAGTCGATCCTCGCCGAACTCCCGGGAGCCACCGGGTGGCCGGTGGACCTGACCGATTACGCGGGGGTCGCGGACGCGGTGCGATCGATCGACCGGCTGGACGTCCTGGTGCACAATGCCGGGATCGCCGATCTGGGCACCATCGCCGAATCCTCGGTGCGGCAGTGGCGCGAAACGCTCGAGGCCAATCTGATCGCCGTGGCGGAGCTGACCCGCCTGCTGCTGCCGGCCCTGCGGGCGGCCGACGGTCATGTGGTGCTGATCAATTCGGGTGCGGGCCTGCGCGCCAATGCCGGTTGGGCGTCCTATGCGGCCAGCAAGTTCGGCCTGCGCGCGTTCGGGGACGCGCTCCGGCTGGAGGAGCCGTCACTTCGGGTGACCTCGATTCATCCCGGCCGCATCGATACGGATATGCAACGGGCGATCGTGGCCGGGGAGGGGCACGCGTACGACCCGGCCCGGTTCCTGCGCCCGGATACCGTCGCCCGCACCGTCCGGACCGCGATCGACACTCCGCGCGACGCCCATCCCACCGAGATTGTGCTGCGTCCCCGGTGACATCCCGCTGGCCCGATCGCCTCGTCGTCCGGCCCTGGACGCCGGACGACGCACGACGTGTCGCCGGGTGGCGGTACGGCGGCCCGTGGCAGGTCTACGACCTGGCCGAAGACGTGCTCCCCAGCGTCCCGGGCGAGTATCTGGCCGTGGCCGCCGCGGACGACGATTCGCTGATCGGTTTCTATTGCACCGGCGTCGAAGCACGGGTGCCGGGTCTGCCGGCGGAGTTCGGGGTGGTCGATCTCGGCGCGGGCCTGGATCCCGTCTGGGTCGGCAAGGGTTACGGCGCGGGTTTCGGATCCGCCGTACTCACCGAGCTGCGCAGGACTCATCCCACTTCCGTGGTGCGCGCGGTGGTCCAGTCGTGGAATGTCCGCAGCCTGCGACTGCTACGGAATCTGGGCTTCCTGGAATCGGGCCGGCACACCTGTGTGCAGAACGGACGATCGGTCGAGTACGTGGTGGCGCTGCTGCCGGTACCGTGATCCACCCGCACCCGGTACGGCCCCCGTCCCCGGATCCGGCTCGCTCGATATGGCGATGCGAATCGAATTGCGCGCCAATACCATCGGTTCATGGGAGCAGGGGAGAACAGCACAGGACCGAACCGCCGCGCGATCGTGGCCGCCGCCACCGTGGCCGCGGCGGGCCTCGGTGCCGGGGCCGGGTTCACGGTGGGCAGGACGGACCGCGAGGAAGGACCGGCGACGGCCGAGGGTTCGTTCACGGTGGTCGACCGGCGCGGTAAGCAGCGGTTCCTGCTGGAATCGGCGAAACCGCGATCGTATTCGGCGGCAGAACATATCCGGCCCAGGATCGGCAGGGCCCGGACGCGAGCTACCTGATCTTCAACGACGAGAACGGTGACGAGAAGGGCGGCATCATCGCCGCGAGCGAGGGCGCGCAGATCTCATTGGACTACCCGAACGGGGATGCCGTACATCTGCGCGTGCAGTGGCAGGACCGGTCCGGCGGCGCGAAATCGGCCATGCGACATATGGGAGACCCGACCGTTCCGCTCGAACAGGCAGTGCATCCCGACGGGGTGATCCTGGCCACCGATACCGAGCGGGGCGCGGCCCTGATGCTGTGTGACCAGCAGGGTCGCCCGCGAATCCGGTTGCAGGTGGCGCCGGACGGAACGCCGTCGATCGCGATGCCCGACGAGGAGGGCAAAGTGGTCCGGCAGCTCTGACGCCGACGCGGCGGCGGACGCGAGACAACGTCCACCGCCGCGAAAGCAGAAGTCCGGCAACTCGTCCGGTGCGGTCAGTGCTCGTCGTAGTGTCCGTTGTGGGCGGCGTGCCGATGCCCGTCGTGGATGTAGTCGACGTGATCGCCGTGCGGAACCGCGACATGGCCGCAGCCCTCCCCGTGCACATGCTCGTGCGATGCGGCGTGTTCGGTGTGGCTGTGGGTTTCGCATTCGTCGAAGTGCCCCTCGTGGGCGCGGTGCAGATGTCCGTCGTGGACATAGTCGACGTGATCGCCGTGCGGAACCGCGACATGGCCGCAGTCGGGCCCGTGCACATGGGTATGTTCGGTGTGCTGATCGTGTGCCGCTGTCATCGGTGTTCCCTCTTTCCTCGAAGCGGTTGCTTTTCTCGAAACGGTCACCTGGAACTACGCACTCGAATACATTACCAAGTGCGCATCAATGCAGGTAGCTACGCATGCGCCGACCCTTGATAGCGGGGCGGACCCCCGGGTGCTTCCCAACACTTCCCCGCACTGGCAAACCCTGACAGATACCCGAATCATCCGACCTTTAAACGCGTTTCGGGAATTTTTTGCGATGTTCGGGTGTCTTTCGAGTACCAACCGCGTAACCTCGGTGTAGTTCGAAACCGACGGGCAACAGCCTTTATGCCCGGCGGGTGTAGCTGCGCGTCAGTTCTGGCTGGTATCCCACTGGCAATTCCGTGATGAAGATCGGACACGAGACCTCATGATGATCCGCAAGATCGTTGCGGCCGTAGTGCCGCTGCTCGCCACCACAACCGTGGGCGCGGCGGTCGTGCACGCAGAACCCGCGACCCCCGAAATCGGCTACCGCGCCGAGCTCATCGGTGACAAGGTGGTCACCACCCTCACCAACGGTACTTTTGATATCGACGGCGAAGTGGTCGATATTCTGGACAATTCCGGCGCCACCGTCGTCTCGCTGCCCCTGGCGGTTCGCGAGGGCGCGACCGAATACCCGCTTCCGCACGCCGTGCGCGACGGGAACCGAGTGCTGGAACTGACCGCCGTCAAGGATGTGGCGGCGGCCCGGCCCGCGGCGCAGCCGGTGGCCTCACCACAAGAGAACTACTCGGCGCAGAACAACTTCGCCTCACAGTTCGGTCTCGCCACCGCCATCGGCGGCTTCATCGGGACCGCACTCGGCGCTGTCGTAGGGCTGATCACCTGGGCCGGCGGTCCGGTAACGGGCATACCCGGAATTGTTACCGCCGCTGCCATCGGTGGCATCATCGGCACCATCGTCGTAGGCGGCCCGACGCTGATCATCGCCGGTATCGATCTGGTCAACACCTTGACCGCCGCCCCCGGCACCACGCAGTGGGCGCCGCGTCAGCAGGTGCAGTCGACGAACTGATCGCCGTCACGGATCGGAAAACACGGGTCGGTGACCCGGTCCGCGGTGCTCGACAACGAAAGGCGCCCGGTCTGCATCGCAGACCGGGCGCCTTGTACATCTGCGGTCAGGCGATACCGCTGACCGGTTCCGGGTTGATCTCATCGCGCCAGGCGAGCGCCTCGCGCACCTGGGTCAGGTCGTAGTCCGGGCCGTTGATACCGACTGTGAACAGGGTGGCGCCGGCCTTCAGATAGTCCGGGGCCTTGTCCGCGCCCGGCCAGGCGACCGAATGCTCGATCTTGTCCGGTTCGGTACCCACCCGCGCGCAGTGCTCCTCGAGCACCTGGCTCTTATGCGTGAAAACATCCAGTTCGCCGAAGCTGTGCCAGATATCGGCATATTCGGCCACGAGCCGCAGCGTCTTCTTCTCCCCACCACCGCCGATGAGAATCGGGATCTCCCGCTCCGGCTGCGGGTTGAGTTTCGCCAACCGGCCGGTGATCCGCGGGAGATATTCCTTGAGCAGGTTCAGGCGGCTGCCCGCCGTACCGAAGTCGTACCCGTACTCGTCGTAATCGCGTTCGAACCAGCCCGACCCGATGCCCAGAATCAGCCGGCCGCCGCTGATCCGATCGACGGTTCGGGCCATATCGGCGAGCAGGTCCGGGTTGCGGTAGCCGCCGCCGGTGACCAGTGCGCCGATCTCCACTCGTTCGGTCTGCTCGGCGAACGCGCCGAGCATGGTCCAGCATTCGAAATGCGCGCCGTCGGGGTCCCCGTACAGCGGATAGAAGTGATCCCAGTTGAACACGATGTCCACACCCGCGTCCTCGGCCCGCAACACGGCATCGCGGATGAGTCCGTAGTCGGGCGCGTGCTGGGGCTGGAGTTGAACTCCGATCCGAACCGGTCGGCTCATCTTGTCTGACTCCTCGTCGTCGGGTGATATCCCGGATCCGAGGCTACCGGGGTATCGGGCGCCCGGCCCGGTGACAGCGGCCCCGGGCGCAATCCATCGCCGGTGGTCGATGGATTACCGAATTCCGTTCCGGCATGGATTGCGTAACAGATGAATACACGGCTTTTTCAGGCGTTTTCGTTGAGTAGCATTTCGACCGCGTCTCGTTGTCACGACCTGCTCCCGGTCGGCGATCACGCACAGAAGGAGGCTCCGCCCATGCCTGTGTGCACGACTCGCGACAAGGTGAACATCTATTACAAGGACTGGGGCAGCGGTCGCCCGGTTGTATTCATCCACGGCTGGCCGCTGAACGCCGATGCCTGGGAAGACCAGATGAAATTCGTGGCCGACAACGGCTACCGCGGTATCGCCCACGACCGGCGCGGCCACGGCCGCTCGGATCAACCGTGGAACGGTTACGATTTCGATACCTTCGCCGACGACCTGAACGATCTGCTGACCGGTCTGGACATCCGCGATGCCACGCTGGTGGCACACAGTATGGGTGGCGGAGAGCTCGCCCGGTACATCGGCCGGCACGGCACCGGACGGGTGCACTCCGCGGTATTGCTCTCGGCGATACCGCCTTTGATGATCAAGAACGAGAATAATCCGGAAGGCGTGCCGGACAAGGTTTTCGAAGAGATAAAATCCGGAATTCTGAACGAGCGTTCGCAATTCTGGAAGGACACCTCCGAGGGATTCTTCAGCGCGAACCGACCCGGCAACAAGGTCACTCAGGGCAACCGCGACGCATTCTGGTTCATGGCCATGCAGGAAAGTATCCAGGCCGGCGTGAAATGCGTCGACGCGTTCGCCTACACCGATTTCACCGAGGATTTGCGGAAGTTCGATATTCCCACCCTGGTGGTACACGGTGACGACGACCAGGTCGTCCCGATCGATGCCACCGGCCGCAAAACCGCGGAGATCGTGCCGGATTCGACGCTGAAGGTGTACGAGGGCGGCTCGCACGGGATCGCACTGGTTCCCGGCGACAAGGAGAAGTTCAACGCCGATCTGCTGGAATTCCTCGGAAACTGACAGCCGTAGCTCGCGGACCGCGTTCCCACGGCCCGGGAACGCGGTCCTTTGCGCTTTCCGGAGAGCGGCAATCGGCCATTTCCGAGATAACGGCAGGTCAGCGGATTTCTTCCCGACTGAAACGCCGACCCCGCCGGACACCGGGCATTCAGGAGAGGGTTTGTCTACCGTTTCGCTGTACCGCTTCAAACCGAACGATCACGGGAGGTTGGACAGTGGCAAACAGCGTTCGTGCCGCAATGGTCGCCGCGCTGGCGGCGGCGGCCGTCACCGGACCCGCCGCGGCCCACGCACTCGCGGCACCCGACACAGATCCCGGTACCCATGTGAACTACCGGTCGGGCGACGGTGACCACACCCGCCTGATCCACAACGGCGACGAGCGCGGCGCGGAGTCCTCGACGTCCCGGCCCCCGTCGTCCACCGGCGACAGCGGACAGTCCGGTTCCGGAAGCGTGGGCGAGAGCGGACAACAATCCGGCGACACCTGGTCCGACCCCAGCGGTAACCAGTCGTCCGGTGGTGATCGACCGGACTCCAGCAGCTCGGGCGACAACCGGCAACAACCCGGCAGCGTCGGCACCGACCAGCAATCACAAACCGGCCAGGACAGCACCTACCCCGGATGGGGCATCGGCCGGCAATCTCGAGCCGACCAGTATCCCGGCACCTACCCGGGGTGGAGCACCGACCGGCAATCACAAACCGGTGGCCCGAACAGCTCGGGCGACAGCCGGCAACAACCCGACGGCGTCGGCACCGACCAGCGATCACAAACCGGCCAGGACAGCACCTACCCCGGTTCAGGTGTCGGGAACAGCCGAACCGATACCGGCGAGCCGGCGCCGTCCGGTTCCGTGGACAGTCGACAGTCCCGATCCGGCAGCATCGACAGTCAGCAGGAGCAGAGCGGACCTACCCCGGACAGTCAGCAGCCGAGTCGGAGCAGCGATTCGAGTGGGTCGGTGACCTCGCCCTACGAGATGGAAGAGCGCCGATAGCCGGACCGGGCGGCGGTCGAGGACGCCCGGTAGCCGGCTCTACCGGACCGGCGAAGACGGCAGGGCCCCACGGATCCCGTGGGGCCCTGCGGCTGCTGTCGGCCGAGCCCGGAAGCGGCGGTTCACGCCCGCTACCGGGCCGGACGAGACAACCGGGACGGGGTCAGTCCCGGACGAGCGCCATCAGGTTGTCCAATGACCGCGCCGAGGGCAGACCCAGCGCCCGCTCGGCGACGGTGCCGGCGCGCACCGCGGACAGTCGGCCCTCCACATTCAGGTCGAATTTGAGGGTGAGTTCGTCATCGGAGAGCGGGTTCGCCGGACCACCACGATTGTGGTCGATCCGCGCCTCGTGCCACTGCCCGTCCGTGGTCCGCACCCGCAGCACGGCCGGGAACTGGTGCGGATAGATCTCGTCACAGCGGTCGTCGCTGCGGCTCACCACGAGAGCGGCCAATTCGAGAGTGCGCGGATCCCGAGCGGCCGCATCGGTGAAATCGGCATGGCCCAGCCCCAGCCCGGAACCGCCGAGCAGCGCCCGCGCCACCGTGTAGGGACCCGAGAACGCGGCGTGATAGCCGGATTCGGGCGCGGCCTTGGCCGCGGGCGGTTCGGCGATGGTGCGCAGCACCGGTTTCGGCACGCCCAATTCGATCTCCACGATCCGGTCCGGATCGAGCCCGCCGCTGCGCAGCGCGCGGGCGGCATCGATACCGGCGTGGGTGAAATGGTTGCACGGATAGGGTTTGAAGAAGATCCCCGGAAGCTCCCAGTGCTCGCCCAGCCGGTCGACGACCTTGGCCGTATCGGCGCGGTCCCCGCAGAAGGCGTGCAGGAATCCGAAGCGGCCCTCGATCACGGTCGGCGGCCCGGTGAGCCCGTGCCGGGCGAGTTCCGCCGCAGTCACACCCGAATGCGCGGCCCAGCCGCAATGCGCCCGTTTGACCGTGCCGCCGGTGCGGTTGGCCTCCAGCAGACCGGCGCCGAAACTGGCGGCGATACCCATCGCGTCGGCGATACCCTCGGCGTCCAGGCCGTACAGCATCGCCGCGGCGGCGGCCGAGCCGACGGCGCCGCAGATGGAGGTCGCGTGCTGGCCGCGTTCGAAGAATTCGGAGTTGCCGAGTTCTTCGTCGTAGCCGCCCATACCGAGGCGGACCGCGATCTCGATACCCGTGCCCGCCGCGTCCAGCACGGCGGCGCCGGTGGCACCGGTGGCCTCACCGACCGCGAGAGCCGCCGGGACCACCGAGGCGGAGGGATGCAATACCGACGGCAGATGGGTGTCGTCGGAATCCATCGAATGCGCGAGGGTGCCGTTCACCAGCGCGGCGGTCGCCGCGGGGAACCGCTCGCCGGTGCCGATACCGGTGGCGGCGGCGGCACCGGCCCAGCCGCGAGCCACTGCCGTAACGGCCTGCGCCGAGGGCTGGCCGTGCGCGGCGACG
This sequence comes from Nocardia sp. NPDC001965, assembly GCF_053594175.1. Lineage (NCBI taxonomy): Bacteria > Bacillati > Actinomycetota > Actinomycetes > Mycobacteriales > Nocardiaceae > Nocardia > Nocardia sp. NPDC001965. The sequence goes on along the minus strand of NZ_JBSFDZ010000025.1, from coordinate 308 downwards.
GAATTGCCGAGTACGTCCAGCACGCGTCTGGCCACATCCTTGCGGAGTTCCTCGGAAAGCCCCGCGGTCCGGGTGTGCTCCGCGAGAGCGGCGAGCCGGCCGACGACGGTACCGGTGAAATCGTGCCGGCCCGGGCCCGACCCGCTCACGCTGTCTGACCGCGGCGCGAGCGGGGGCCCTGCGAGGTCACGCTGCGCTGCCTTCTCCGGGCCTGACCCGCTCACGCTGTCTGACCGCGGCGCGAGCGGGGGCCCTGCGAGGTCACGCTGCGCTGCCTTCTCCGGGCCTGACCCGCTCACGCTGTCTGA
>NZ_JBSFDZ010000024.1:0-93469 GCF_053594175.1 Nocardia sp. NPDC001965 | reverse complement strand
GTCAAGGGCGAGAACATTCCGGAGCCCGGCATCCCGGAATCGTTCAAGGTTCTGCTCAAGGAACTCCAGTCACTGTGCCTCAACGTCGAGGTGCTCTCGGCCGACGGTACGACTGTCGGATTGGAGCACGGCGACGACGACGAGCTCGAGCGCCGGGCCACGAATCTCGGGATCACCCTGTCCCGGGACGAAACGCCTTCCATCGACGAGCTCACCAGCTGAGCGGGGACGGGCCGAACCGCACCGGCCCACCGGTGCGGTTCGCGGGCTTCGGCGGCGGTGTGGAGCGCCGCTCAGTCCGTGAGCACAGCGGCACGGATCGTTGCCACGTGCTCGGCGGCTGCCCCGGTGTTGTCGATCAGGATTCGGGGCTCGGTGAACGGCTCCCAGCGCCGGGCCCGCACCTGTGCCCAGGTCGGATTGCCCTGCCCCGGCCGATCGGGCTCACGTGCCTCGACCCGGCGGCGGTGTTCGTCCGCGTCGGAACAGATCACCTCCACCCAGTGCAGTCGAACCTGCGCTCCGCGTGCCAGGCCGGTCCACATCGCCCTGGCCTCCCGCAGGTTGTTGCAGGCGTCGACGACGACGGTGCGCCCACCGAGTAGCTGGTCCTCGGCCACCCAGGACGCCGCGACGTAGCCGACAGGATTGTCCTCGAACGGCATCAGTGTCGATACGATCGCCGCCTCGAACGTATCGATACGCAGGAATGTCGCCGCGAGTTCGTCGGCCAGCGCACGGGCCAGAGTGGTCTTTCCACAGCCCGGCAGACCGGCGAACACCACCAGATGAGTCGCACCGGTCGCCATAGGACGATCCTAGGTGGCCGCGCCGGGCACTGCGGGTACCGGGCATTCTGCCTCCGCACGGCCCGATCACCCCCCGCCCGCACACCTCGGTCGCCTCCGTGCCGACGGGCTCGGGTAGCGCCGCCGGATCGGGAGCCACGGTCCCGCCGGGCGCGGTGGCCAGGACGGCCGCGGCCGCCACCGCCGCCGACACCCAGAGCAGCACGGACAGTCCGACGTGGTCGAGGATCACTCCGCCGAGAAAGGAACCCAGCGCGATACTGCCGGTGAAAGTGCCGACGAAGAGACCGGTGACGGCTTCGCGTCGTTCGGGCACGGCGTGGACGGCCCAGATCTGGCTGCAGACCGAGACACCCCCATAGGAGAACCCCCACAGCACCAGTACCACTGCGGCGCCGATCGGGGCGGTGCCCACCAGCGGCAGCGCCAGCAGGGCGGCGGTGATGCCGGTCGCGAGGACGAGCATCGTCGTCCGGACGCGGCGCGTCGCAGCGGCACCCGCGGCGAAGTTCGCGGCGATCCCGCAGAGCCCGTAGACGAGCAGCAGCAGCGAGATACCGGCACCGTGAACGCCGGACAATTCCTCCACCGCGGGCCGCACGTAGGTGTAGGCGGCGAAATGCGCGGTGACCAGGAGGGTTACCGCGATCAGCCCGCGGCGCACCGCCGGAATAGTCAGCAGCGAAACGGAATTCCCGCCGGATCCGCCGTGCCGCTCCGGTGGTAGTGCGGGTAGGAGCACGGCGAGCCCCGCGGCGAGCACGAGAGCAGCCAGCGCCAGCGAGCCGAATGCGCTGCGCCACCCGGCTGTGTCACCGAGGAAGGTACCGAGCGGAACCCCCAGAACAGAAGCCACCGCGACGCCGCTGACGACCGTTGTCACCGCCCGCCCCGCGCGAGGCACGTCCACCAGCCGGGTGGCGAGTGCCGCCGCGAGCGCCCACACCGTCGCCATGGCGAATCCGACGACCACCCGGCCGAGTGCGAGCACGGCGAACCCCTGGGCGATCGCGGTGATCAGGTTTCCGGCGGCGAGCACGAGCGCGGCCGCCACCAGGACGTGGCGCCGATCCGCGCCGCCGATCAGCCGGGAGACGAAGGGCGCGGCCAGTGCGGCCACGACCCCGGTGACAGCCAGACTGAACCCGACTGTTCCCGGCGTGACGCCCAGTCCTTCGGACATCGGCGTCAACACGCCCACCGGGAGCATCTCCGAGGTGACAACGAGAAATGTGGACAGGGCGAGGACAGCGATCGAGGGCCAACGGCCGCCGGATCCGGCGGCGGGTGCCCGTGATTCACACACAGTGGACATGAATCCAGTCAAGGATGCCCGCCGGGGCGGAACAACAGCGATCAACTCATTGTTCGATGAGCTGAACTCATCGATCGCCGCGACGGAGGGAGCGCCGATGCCGGACCTTCCCGTCCGCGAGCTGGAATGTTTGCTGGTACTGGCCGAGGAACTGCATTTCGGCCGGACCGCGCAGCGGCTACGGGTATCGCAGAGCCGGGTGAGCCAGCTCGTCGCCGCACTGGAACGCAAGATCGGGACACGGCTGGTGGATCGCACCAGCCGCCGGGTGGCGCTCACCGACAGTGGTGCGGAGTTCGTGGATTCGGTGCGTCCCACGTACACCCGGCTGGTCGAGCTGGTCGACAGCGCTCGGCAGGAGGCCGGCCGAGCCACGCCCGTCCGGGTCGGCTTCCAGGGCCTCGCCTACGAGACGATCACCTGGACGCTGGCCCGGTTCACCGAGGAGAACCCGGGTGTGGCGCTGTCGCTCCGGGAGCTACCACTCGGTGACCCGTTCGGTGCGCTGCTGGCCGGTGATATCGATGCCGCCGTCGCATTGCTCCCGGTCCGGGAGCCGGGGCTCGCGGTCGGGTTCGCCTTCCCGCCCGCACCGCGGATGCTGGCGGTGAGTCACGGTCATCCGCTGGCAGGGGCAGGCTGTGTCGATGCCGAAGCGCTGGCGGACGTGGACCTCGTATCGGTGGACGGGCCCGCACCCCAGTATTGGCGGGATGTGCACTTCCCGCGCTTCACACCGCTCGGGAAGCAGATCGCCGGTACGGTCCGGGCGGCAACCCTTCAGGAGGGGATGACACTGGCCGCCACCGGTCGGTACGCGATGTTGACCTGCCGTCCGGTGGCCGAGCGCAACCAGCGCGCCGATCTGCGCTATGTGCGCGTCACCGGATTCGACGAGGAGTCCAGAATGGCGCTGATCTGGCGTTCCGCACAGCGCCCGGCGCAATTGACGAAGCTGACGGCATTGCTGGGCGCGCTCCCGGGTGTCGCGGAATCGGCGTGACAGCCCACCGGGAAACGTGCCGGAGCACATCCCGGTGTTCGACTCGAGATCGAGCGCTCCGCCTAGGGGCGGTCGGAACGACCGCCGGAGGTGCTACCGGTGAACACATCCCATTCGGCGGCGGAGAAGACTAGCGCCGGGCCGGTCGGGTTCTTGGAATCACGGACGCCGACGCGCCCACCGTCGAGGAACGCGACCTCCACGCACTCCTTGGCGCCGCCGCTGCGACTGCTCTTGAACCATTCGGCCCCGGATAGATCTACGTTCACGCTCGGTACTCCCTTGCTCTGTTCCGCAACATCATTCGCGTGGCTGTTTCGTCCAGCGCCGCCTTGTTGAGGGTCGCGAAAGCTCGCTTGTACCGCTCGACGATACCGAGCTTTTCGGAGTACATATCGCTGGTGTAGTTCTCGGCGTAGACGATTGTCGGTTCGTCAGGTTTGCCGGGTGTGTCCGCATCGAACTCCAGTACTACGAACGGTCCGATCTGATCACCGGTCGGCATCCCGGCCGCGAACGGCAGCAGCCGAATCGTCACATTGGGCTGGGTGCTCGCATCCGCGAGGTGCATGAGCTGGGCTGCCATTGTCTTGTGACCACCGACCACCCGGCACAGGGCTGTTTCACAGAGAATCACGTCGAGGCGGACAGGACGAACCCGGCGAGTTATGAGCCGCTGGCGGAGGATCCGGGGCTCGATCCGGTTGGTGATCTCCTCTTCTGTCTCGTGGGGAAAGGCATTCTGGATGAGCACTCGGGCGTACTCACGCGTCTGGAGCAGACCGGGGATCAGATCAGGCTGGTAGCTGACGAGCCGACGGGCTCCGGACTCCATTCCCATGTAGACGCTGAAGTTGTCCGGAATGACACCGCCGAACTCGTGCCACCACGATTTCTCCGCTGCTTGCTGTGCCAGCCCCCGCAACCCCGCCGCTTTCACCTCGTCGATCTCGTAGATCTCGATCAACCCGTCCAGATCACGGATGCGGATCTTCTGGTTCTGTCCCGTTTCGATGCGTTGCAGGCTGCTCTTGCCCCACTCCATGAGCGCCGCCGCCTCCGCGATGGTCAGGCCTATCGCCTCGCGCGCCTCACGCAGATACCGGCCCAGCTGCCGCCTGGTGATACTGCTGTCCCTATCCGTCACGAACGTCCCCTCTCCGCCGGCTGAATGCTCGGAATCGGAGACAATGCATACTCGCAGTTCAGCAGTGGCGCGCCGGTTTTCGCTGAATCTGCGGGTTCCCGTTTCGGATATCCGCGTGTCGTGGAGCGTGTCGCGCGAACCGGTCCGGCGCTATTCGGTGGGCAGCTGCTGCCGCATGGTCGCGGCGGTGATCGCCGGGTCGTAATCGACGGCGACCCCGTCGACCAGGATGATGTCGCCGTCGATATGCCGGGAGCGCAGGGGTGCGATCTCCCGGTAGGCGGGCGAATCCCACCAGGCCCGTGCTTCGTCGATCCCGGGGAACCCGATCACTACGACGAATCCGGGCCAGTCGCCTTCTTTCACCTCGTGCTGCGTGGCGTGCACGAGGAACTTTCCGCCGAACGGTTCGAAGGTGCCCGGGATGCGTTCGATGTAGTCGGCGATCTCGGGGTGCGGCTCGGTCGCTCGCAGGTGGCCGATGACGTAGGCGGTCATGATGTGGTCCTCTCGGTCTGTTCGATGCACCGATCATGGCCGAGCCGCGTCGGCGCGACGATTACCCCGGAGGTAAAGGGATCGGCTACCTGCGGGGTTATCGCCGCAGTGCGGTGGCCAGGGCGGAGATCTGGTCGACCGGCGGGTCGTAGCCGGGGAAGTAGCAGCACACCCGGTCCGCGAAATCGCCGAAGCGGCGGATGATCTCGGCGGCGCAGTCCTCCGGCGTGCCGCGTACCGCGAGGGTGTCGACCATGGGGCCGGAGACCCGGTCGAACATGGTCATGATGTCGCCGGATTTGGAGAGCGCGTTGAGTTCCGGTTGCAGCTGTCCCCAGCCCTCGACCTCGAGCACCGGCCGGTACGCCGGGGTCGAACTGTAGAAGGCCAGCAGGCCGCGTACGCCGACAGAGGCCGCGGACAGCTCTTCCGCCGAACGGCCCATGGCGACGATCACCTGCGGATAGATCGGGAATTCGGTGCGGCCGGCCCGGCGCATCCCTTCCGCTACGGCGGGCAGTGTCCGTTCCCGGAAATGGCGGTGGCTGTGGAAAGGCATCACCAGCAGGCCGTCCGCGACTTCGGCGGCGGTGCGCGTCATCAACGGTCCGAGTGCGCCGAGCAGTACCGGTGGGGGACCGTACGGATTGGGGCCGGGGACGAAAGTGCTCGGCATGAGGGTGTGCCGGGTGTGCTCGCCCCGGAAATCCAACGGGGTGCCGTCCTGCCAGGAAGTCAGGATCGCGCGCACGGCGAGGACGATCTCGCGCATCCGGGCCGCCGGTGGTGACCAGGTGGCGCCGTAGCGTTTCTCGATATGCGGCCGGATCTGGGAACCGAGCCCGAGCCGGAAACGCCCACCCGACATCAGCTGCAGGTCCCAGGCCGCATGGGCCAGATGCATCGGGCTGCGCGGCATGGCGATCGCGACATCGGTCATCAGATCGGCTTCGACGTGGCCGGCCACCGCGGCCAGCGGCAGCATGACGTCGTGAGGACCCTCGAAGGTGAACAGCCCGGCCGCCCCGGCTTCTACGAGGGTGCGGGCGCGTTCGACGCTGCGGTCGGGGCGCGCGTCCAACTGGAGGTCGAGCAACATCAGCTCATCCAAGTACATCCGCCGGGTTCCGGCCAGGGGTGCTGTCGGCACCGCGGCCGACAGAGGCCGGAGCGATCACGTCGATATCGGTATCGGTGCGGTGCCGGCGTCCACGGATCAGGTTCCGTGCGGTCAGTCCGATTGGTATTCGTGGTACTCCGATGTCGGCGGGCGGTTCGGCTGCAAGGTGACACGAGCCTCCAATTCCGGATACGGCAGGGGGTAGCCTCGGCTCGACAGTTCGACCCTGGTGGTGGGATGGGCGATGCCGCGTACCGGGCTGTACAGCTCGGTCTCGTCGTACAGGTACCTGGCGATCGACTCGACCACCTTCGGATCCGGGACGCCGGATCCCTGGGAAACCAGTATCACCGGATGGTCGGAGTGGGGGCTCTTCTCCGGGATGAACGGATTGTAGTTCCGGCGACGGTCGGCCAGGAACGCTTTGTACTCCGGGCTGCAGGCAATCACGCTGCCGAACTCCCGACCCTCCAGGCGCGCCGGTTCCGCACCCAGGTCGCCGTGGTCGAGCAGGACTTCCGCCTCGCGATTGTCGAACTTGCCGACCACGAGGAACGGTTTCGAAGGGGAATCCTCCACCAATGAGTACGGTCGTCTGCCACCGGCGTCGGACGACGTCGAGACACGGCTTGTGAAGTGACCGAGCATCTGGCCGTCGGCCCATCGCGCGGCGGCGCGGGCATCTTCGGCGTTCGCCGGGATCCGGATGCCGACAACTTCGCCGTAAACGTTGTGGAGTGGCAGGGCGATGACCTTCTCCGGATCGATCGAGATGCGGTGGCCGGTGACGGCGGTACCGTACAGACCCGTTGTGTCTCTTTCGACGACCGTCCCCTCGACTATCCGGCCGGTATCGCCGTCGGTATGTCGGGCATTTTCGGAATAGCGCCCCAACATGTTCGCTCTGTCGGAAACCCTGCGGGCCAAGTCGTCGGTTGCCGCGTTGAGGGCATCGGTCATCCGATGGACGACGAGACGCCCGGCCTCCTGCCATCGAACTATCTCGCCTGCCACGCCCAGATGCTTTCCGCTGCCACGTTATAGGGGTCGATCGCCCTACCCCTCCGGCGGCGGCGCCATTCGGAACGGTGGGGGTACCCCGCGGGCCGGAGTCGATTCGACCCGCAACGATAACGGTAGCCGTCAACCATTGACAGGAAAGGTCGAATTTCCATTCCGCCCCGGATCGCCCGATGCGTTCACCGAGTGGCCGCCCGAAAAATCGGCGAACCGGATCGTCCATCTCCGCGGTGCCATCGACGACGTGATCCACCGGTGGGTACCGGCCGCTCTCGGGCCGGAAAGCGACACCCTCCCAAGAAGTGTCAGGGCTCGAGGTCGACCACGCCCGCACCGCTCGCCATATCGAAGGGCACCGAAACCTGGTCGTGTGTGATCAACCAGGTGCCGTCGATCTTTCGCATGCCGTAGGTGACCCGGACCCACATACCGTTCGTCGCCTCCCCGTTCTTCAGGGTGCCGCTGAGCCGGGCGAAACCGTGTCCGAAGGCCACGTCGTCGCCCACGGTGAAGGTCAGATCGCGAATCTCGTAGGTCACGCTCTCGAAGAACAGGAACACTTTCGCCCAGTTCTCGAGTTTCGCCGCTATCCCGACATGCTGGAGTGGCGGTTCGACATCGAAGGAAATGACATCGGGCGTGTACAGCTGCCGCAGGGCGTCGAGATCCTTGTCCCGTAGTCCCGCGGCTGCCTTGCCGATCTGTCCGCGGAGCGCGGCCTCGTCGGCCGCGACGCGGTCAGCGTGCGACCGAGAGCTGTGTGGTGTCGTCATGATCGGTTCCTTCGGTGTCGACGGAAGGGGTAGCGGTGGTGGGCCGGCGCAGCGGAGCCAGCGCGGTGCTCCAGGCGACGACCTGGTCCAGCATCGAGGTCAGTGCGGCGCCATGGTGTTCACGCGGTGTGAAGGTGGTGTGGTTCTCGAAATCGGTGAGTACCGAGATCACCACCTGATGGCTCACATCCGCCATACCCAGCGTGCCGCACACGGTGCGTAGCTGGACCACGGCGCGGGCGCCACCACCCGCGCCGTAGGAGACGAAACCGATCGCCTTGTCGGTCCACTCCGCGAACAGGTGGTCGATGGCATTCTTCAGCACCCCGGGGGCGCCGCCGTTGTACTCGGGGGTCACCAGCACGAAACCGTCGAACGGGGCGATCCGCTCGGCCCAGGCGCGGGTGTGGGCATGCACCGACGGTCCGAACATCGGCGGCACGGCCTCGTCCAGATGCGGAAGCGGGTGGTCGCGCAGATCGATCAGTTCGAACTCGGCATCGTCGCGCCGCGCTGCCGAGTCCAGAACCCACTGCGCGACCTGCGGGCCTTTCCGGTTGGGCCGGGTACTGCCGAGGATGATGCCGATTCTGGTCATTGCGGGTTCTCCTGCTCTGCTGAATGCGTCACGACCTTCCGACGACACAGCTCTCCGGAATGTCAGGCCACCCCGGTCGCTCGTCGGCGGTCGCCCCTCGCCGAGACCCTCCGACTCGCTCACATTCCGGCCGGTTGTTCCGTCGGATCAGGTAAGAGACACATAAAGACCGGAGGAGCCGACCATGACCGACCCGCATCTGCCCGCGGTGATCAGCGAACGTCGTCAGCTGATCAATCTCGCCTACCGGCTGCTGGGCTCCCTGGCCGAAGCCGAGGATGTGGTTCAGGAGACCTATGCGCGCTGGTATGCCATGTCCGAACCGCAACGACAGAAAGTGGCGGCACCCGGAGCGTGGTTCACGACCGTTGCGGGCCGGATCTGTCTCGATCTGCTGGGCTCGGCGCGTGCCCGCCGGGAGCGATATGTCGGCAGATGGCTTCCGGAGCCGATACCTGGCCGGTCCGAATGGCCGGCGAGCCCCGCTCCCGTCGATCCCGCCGACCGGGTCACCCTCGACGAGTCGGTCAGCATGGCTTTTCTCGTGGTGCTGGATTCGATGACCCCGGCCGAGCGGGTGGCGTTCGTCCTGCACGACGTCTTCCGGTATCCGTTCGCCGAGATCGCCGAGATCGTCGGGCGCACCCCGGCGGCCTGCCGCCAGCTCGCCTCGAATGCCCGGCGCCGTATCGATACTTCGCGCAACCCGTCGAGCGCTGCGCGCGCCGAGCGCGCCGAGGTGGTCCGGGAATTCAAACAGGCCTGGGAGTCGAAGGATATCGAGGCCCTGATCGGTCTCCTCGATCCGCAGGCGATCGCGACAGCCGACGGCGGCGGCCTGGCCCTGGCCTTCCTCGAACCGATCGACGGCGGCGAACAGATCGCCCACACCTGGATGGAGATCGCCGCCCGCGGCCCCGCGGTGACCCTGCTGGAACGTACGGTCAACGGCCAGCCCGGCCTGGTCGGACAAATCGGCGACACCGTCGTCTCGGTTTATGCCTTCGATATCGCAGACGGCCGGATCACCCGGATCTGGGCGATCCGGAACCCGGAGAAACTACGGCTGTGGACTCGGCCGAACCGAACGCGGAAGGCCGGGGGCTGAGTCGTTCGGACGACCACGGGGTTTCGAAACCCGTTCAGTGGCAAGCTGTTCTGTGTGGCGGGTATGGAGACCGGAAGCTTGTTCCGGGTGATCATGGCACTGTTCCGGCCGGCTGTGGCGCTGTATCGGCTGTGGCGTCCGAACACCGATCGGGAATCGATCGCGACGCTGTCTGATCAACTGGCAGCCAAGGTCAGGAAGGAAGAGGAACGGCTGCGCCGGGCGTTGCGCGCGGAGCGCAGTTCGTACATGCCCGTCACGTTCACCGCCACAGCGCCGCCGCATCGCGCCGACGAGGTACTCGGCTCGGCGGAAGTCGACGACATCGCGACCTATTTCGAACTGCCGGACCAGCGCCATCGACACCGATTGGTGGTGCTGGGTCTTCCGGGCAGCGGCAAAACCGTGGCCGCGACCTACCTGGTGACCGGGCTGCTCGACAAACGCCGAGATCTGGCCGACGCTCGCCGCGCCGACGAACCGGTCCCCGTTCGAGTCGACGCCGCGGGATGGGACGGCAGGCAAGAATTCACTCGGTGGCTGATCACCCGGCTCGGCTACGACCATCTCCTGCGGCCCAACGTCGCCCAGGAGATGGTCGACCGCGGACTGATCCTGCCCGTGATAGACGGACTCGACGAAATGGACACCCACGATGGTGCGGAATCGCGCGCTCGCGCATTACTGGACCGGCTGAACCACACCCCCTGGCGTGATCGGCCGGTAGTGGTGTTGTGCCGCACCACCGAATTCGAGCAGCTGACCGAACTCGGCGAGGACAACGGCCTGCACGGCGCCGTCACCGTCACCCTGCAACCACTGCTGACCGGCCAGGTCGTCGACTACCTCACCAACTGTCAACACGACATCGGTACGCCACGCGCGGCGTGGAACGAGATCACCGCCCACCTGCGGGGGCATCCGTCCGGGCCACTGGCCACCGCCCTGCAGACACCCTGGCTGCTCGGCCTCACTGTCAGCACCCTGCTCGCCGCCCCGGTCACCGCCGGTCGGCTCGTCACCACTGTCGACCCCGATCTCATACGTGAACAGCTGTTCGCCGCCCAGATCCCGGCCGCCGTCGCCACGACGGGCGGCAGTGCGAAGTATCGGGACCATACCAGCGAAAACGTCGAGAATTGGCTGCGAACGCTGGCCCGATGCCTCCAGCGGCGCCGCGACACCGGCAGAGACGGCACCTCCATCGGACTCGACGAGATCTGGGAACTCGCGGGTATCACCCGAATCCGTACCATGCACACAATCGTGGCCGGGGCTGTAGCCGGGCTCATGACCGGACTCGCGTTCTGGCTCATCAGCGGGGCCGGTGTCGCGCTCGCGTTCGGGCCGCTGATCATGTGCACGGTCGCCTACGCGGTGTGGAGTGACGTATTTCCTACAGCGGTCCGGGTGGCATGGAGTGTGCCCGTCGGATCCCGTTGGTCGAAGGGATTCGTGGGTGGGCTCATGGCCGGGATCGCCGCCGGGATCGCAGCCGGTATCGTGACCGGGTTCACGGCCGGAATCGTCGAGGGGCTGACCTCCGGGCTCACAATAGGACCCTTGGTCGGAACAGCGGTAGGACTGACCGCCGGGCTGAGGACCAGTGCGGCAGATCAATTGGCTCTTGTGGTCGACGAGCGGCGAATCATTCGCGACGACATCCGAGCTGCCGCACTCGGTATCGCCTTCTTCGGACTCATGGGTATGGGTGGGCTCACCCTCGGTATGGACGGCGCAATCACCCTCGGGCTCGCCACCGGGCTCGTGGTCGGCTCGACGGCTGGGATCGTGGCTACCCAAACGGGTGGGTTCGTGGGTGGGCTCGCGGCAAGCAGGTACTTTCTGGCGGTGATGAACTTCTACTGCACGAAGGAGTTCTCCGCAAAACCGGTGCTGTTCCTGGACTGGGCTCGCCGCAACGGTTTGCTTCGAGTCAGTGGCACCGCCTATCAATTCCGGCACGAGACCTATCGGCAGTGGATCCACGACCACGGCAGTACCGGTGAGACCATCGGCGTCGCACCGACGGGCGGCCGCATGCTCCGGTAGAGATCATCTGCCGGATAGCTCCGGAGGACAGGGGAATTCGATGCTCAGTTGTTCGCGGCACCGGTGATACACGGTTCGTGAGATACCGCCACCTCCTGGGCGCCGCCGACCGTCCGGGCGACCGCGAAAACGAGTGACGCCGGGTCCGGACCGATTCGGAATCGGTTCGTACCCGGCGTCGACAGCCGACGACTCACTCGGTGGGCGCGAAGGCCTCTTCGATGATCTCGGCCTGCTCCACCGCGTGGACCTTGCTCGAACCCGAGGACGGGGCCGACATGGCGCGGCGGGAGATACGGCGCAGGCGGCCCAGCCGCTCCGGCAGCAGCTCCGGCAGGTTCAGGCCGAAGAACGGCCAGGCGCCCTGGTTCGCCGGCTCCTCCTGGACCCAGGCGATCTCGGTGGCGTTCGAATACCGCTCCAGAGCCTCGTTCAACCGGAACTTGGGCAGCGGGTAGAGCTGCTCGACCCGGACGATGGCGATATCGTCACGCTTGCGCTTGGCCTTCGCGGCGGCCAGCTCGTAGTAGAGCTTGCCGCTGGTCAGCAGGATGCGCTTGACCGCGCCACGATCGCCGATGCCCTGTTCGTAGGTGGGCTCGTCGAACACCGAGCGGAACTTGCTCTCGGTGAAGTCCTTCAGATCGCTGACCACTGCCTTGTTGCGCAGCATCGACTTCGGGGTGAAGACGATCAGCGGACGGCGGATACCGTCCAGCGCGTGCCGGCGCAGCAGGTGGAAGTAGTTCGCGGGGGTGGACGGCACCGCAACCGTCATCGAACCCTCCGCGCACAGCTGCAGGAAGCGTTCGATACGGCCGGAGGTGTGGTCCGGGCCCTGGCCCTCGTGCCCGTGCGGCAGCAGCAGCACGACCTCCGACAGCTGACCCCATTTGGCCTCACCGGAGGAGATGAACTCGTCGATGATCGACTGGGCGCCGTTGACGAAGTCACCGAACTGCGCCTCCCACAGCACCAGCGCGTCCGGGTTGCCCAGCGAATAGCCGTATTCGAAACCGACGGCGGCGTATTCGCTCAGCGCCGAATCGTGTACCGCGAACCAGCCGGGGTTGGCGCTGTTGATGTTGTGCAGCGGGGTGTACTCGGCGGCCGTCTTCCGGTCGATGATCACCGAATGCCGCTGGGTGAAGGTACCGCGTCGCGAATCCTGGCCGGTCAGCCGGACCGCACGACCCTCGTCGATCAGCGTGCCGAAGGCGAGCAACTCGGCGAACGCCCAGTCGACCTTGCCCTCGTAGGCCATTTCGCGGCGCTTCTCCAGCACCGGCTGCACACGCGGATGCACATTGAAACCGTCGGGCACGTTCAGGAACGCGTCACCGATCCGCTGCAGGACCGATTTGTCGACCGCGGTGAGCACGGTGGACGGGATCTGCTGATCGTCCTCCACCGATTCGCTCGGGCTCTGCGGGTACTTCTCCAGCTCCCGGACCTCGTTGAAGACCCGCTCCAACTGGCCCTGGTAGTCGCGCAGCGCGTCCTCGGCCTCTTTCAGCGAGATATCGCCACGGCCGATCAGGCTCTCGGTGTAGCTCTTGCGGACGCTGCGCTTGGTGTCGATGACGTCGTACATGTACGGCTGGGTCATCGACGGGTCGTCGCCCTCGTTGTGACCGCGACGGCGGTAGCAGATCAGGTCGATCACCACGTCCTTGCGGAACTTCTGCCGGAAATCGACCGCCAGGCGCGCGACCCAGTCGCAGGCCTCGGGGTCGTCGCCGTTGACGTGGAAGATCGGGGCGCCGATGAACTTGGCGATATCGGTGGAGTACTCGGTGGACCGGCTGTTCTCCGGGGCCGTGGTGAAACCGATCTGGTTGTTCACCACGATGTGGATGGTGCCGCCCACGCGGTAACCGCGCAGCCCCGACAGGTTCAGGGTCTCGGCCACCACGCCCTGCCCGGCGAACGCGGCGTCACCGTGCAGCATCAGCGGCACGACGGAGAAGCCCTCCGGGCCGTCGCCCTTGTCCAGCAGGTCCTGCTTGGCGCGCGCCAAGCCCTCGAGCACCGGGTCGACCGCTTCCAGATGCGACGGGTTCGCGGTCAGCGAGACCTCGATCTCGTTGTCGCCGAACATCTGCAGGTAGTTACCGCGCGCGCCGAGGTGGTACTTCACATCGCCCGAGCCGTGCGTGGCGGCCGGGTTCATATTGCCCTCGAACTCGGTGAAGATCTTCGAGTAGGGCTTGCCCACGATATTGGCCAGCACATTGAGCCGGCCGCGGTGCGGCATACCGATGATCACCTCGTCCAGCGCGTACTCGGCGCACTGGTCGATCACGGCGTCCATCATCGGGATGACGGCTTCGGCGCCCTCCAGCGAGAAGCGTTTCTGGCCGACGTACTTGGTCTGCAGGAAGGTCTCGAAGGCCTCCGCCGCGTTCAGCCGGTTCAGAATGTACTTCTGCTGGGCGACCGTCGGCTTGACGTGCTTCTGCTCGACCCGGTCCTGCATCCACTTGAGCTGGTCTTCCTCGAGGATGTGGGTGTACTCCACACCGACGTGGCGGCAGTAGGAATCGCGCAGCACCGACAGCACATCGCGCAGCTTCATCCGCTCTTCGCCGTGGAAACCGCCGACATTGAACTCGCGGTCCAGATCCCACAGGGTGAGGCCGTGCTGGGTGACGTCCAAGTCCGGGTGGCTGCGGAACTTGTCCTTGACCAGCCGCAGCGGATCGGTATCGGCCATCAGGTGACCGCGGTTGCGGTAGGCGGCGATCATCTCCAGCACGCGGGTGCTCTTGTCGACACCGCGTTCCTTGATGTCCTTGCGCCAGCGCACCGGCTCGTACGGCACCCCGAGACCGTGGAAGATCTCGTCGTAGAACTCGTCGGCGATGAGCAGCTTGTGGATGGTGCGCAGGAAATCACCGGATTCCGCACCCTGGATGATGCGGTGATCGTAGGTGGAGGTCAGCGTCATGAGCTTGCCGATACCGATATCGGCGATCCGCTCGTCGCTCATACCCTGGAACTCCGCCGGGTACTCCATGGCGCCGGCGCCGATGATCGCGCCCTGGCCCTGCATCAGCCGCGGTACGGAATGCACGGTGCCGATGGTGCCCGGGTTGGTCAGCGAGATGGTGACCCCGCTGAAATCCTCGGCGGTCAGTTTGCCGTCGCGGGCCCGGCGGACGATGTCCTCGTAGGCGGTGTGGAACTGACCGAAGGTCATATCCTCGGTGCCCTTGATCGCGGCGACCACCAGCGACCGGCTACCGTCCTTACCGGGCAGATCGATGGCCAGACCGAGGTTGGTGTGCGCGGGGGTGACCGCGTTCGGCTTACCGTCGACCTCGGCGAAATGCCGGTTCATATTCGGGAACGCCTTCACCGCTTGCACGATCGCGTAGCCGAGCAGATGGGTGAAGGAGATCTTGCCGCCCCGGGTACGGGCGAGATGATTGTTGATGACCAGGCGGTTGTCGATCATCAACTTGGCCGGTACGGCCCGCACGCTGGTGGCGGTCGGGATGGTCAGCGACGCCGACATGTTCTTCGCGACCGCGGCGGCCGCTCCGCGCAGCACCTTCTTCTGATCCTCGGCCGGGGCCGACTTCGGCGCGCCCGAGGTGGGCGCGGCATTCGAAGTCGGGGCCGGAGTGGTCTGCGGCGCCCGCTGCTGTGCGGCGGCGGTGGTGCGTGCGGCGGTGGTGGCCGCCGGGGCCTCCTTGGGCGCGGCCGCGGGGGCGGCGGCGCGGGCCGGAGCCGTGGGCGCGGTGGCGCGCGTCGCGACGGACGCGCTCTCGGCGGGAACCGGGGCCGGAGCGGAGTTCACGGCCGAGGTCGGAGCCGAGGACGCCGGAGCGGATTGGGTGTTGCCGGGATCACCGGCGATCTCGGGGGTGTAGTCGGCGAGGAACTCGTGCCAGCTGGCGTCTACCGAGGATGGATCCTGTTTGAACTTCTGATACATCTCGTCGACCAGCCACTGGTTCTGACCGAACTGGGATTTTGAGCTGCTCACAGCAGGTGTTCGCCTCATTTCGTTCTTCGCGCTGCGACGTTTGTGACGTGCCCGGCACCGGGCCTCGGTGGATGGTTACCGATATGCCCTCCGACGAGGATATGCCCCCGCGCACATCCACCCGGTCACCGACCACCGGACTACCCCGACCTCATTGTTGACGACTCGTCCTCGTCCGAGAATATTCCTTCGCCGCTTCCGGCCGCTGTCCAGAGGCGGGCATAGTGCCCACCGGCCGCCACGAGCTCGGTATGCGTACCGGCTTCCACGATCCGGCCGTGCTCCACGACGGCGATCCGATCGGCCCGCGCGGCCGTCGCCAGCCGGTGCGCGACGACCACTGTCGTCCGGTTACGGGCGAGCGACCCCGTCGCTGCCAGCACTTTCTCCTCGGTATCGGGGTCGAGGGTCGCGGTGGCCTCGTCGAGCAGCAACAGATCGGGATCGACCAGCTGGGCGCGGGCGAGCGCGATGAGCTGACGTTGACCCGCCGAGAGGCCGCGGCCGCGCTCGCCCACGGCCCGATGGAATCCACCGGGCAGACCCGCGATCATCTCCCGCGCGCCCACCGCGCGGGCCGCATCCTCGATCTCGGTTTCGGTCGCGAAAGGTTTCCCGAATGCAATGTTGCTCGCGATATCGCCGGTGAAGAGGTGAGCTTCCTGCGGGACCATCCCCAGCCGGGACCGGTAGCGGTCCAGGCGATAGTCGCGGATATCGACGCCGTCCACCCGGATCGCGCCGGTATCGGTACCGGAGAGGTCGTAGAGGCGGGCGAGCAGTTTGACGATGGTGGATTTCCCGGCGCCGGTCGCGCCGACCAGTGCCAGCGATCGACCGGGCGCGACCGCCAGATCCACATCGTCGAGCGCCGGCCGCTCGGTACCCGGGTAGCGGAAGCGCACCGCGTCCAGGGCCAGATCGCCCCGCAGACCCGCGGCGATCGGATCGGCGCCGGGCGGATCCGCGGCGATCGAGGACGGGGTGCGCAGTAGCTCACCGATCCGCCGCAGGCCCACCCGGGCCTGCTGATAACCATCGAAGACCTGGGACAACTGCTGAACCGGGCCGAACAGCAGCTCCAGATACAGCACGAACGCGACCAGGGTTCCGGTGCTGGTGGTGCCGTCGGCCACCGCGTGCGCACCGGTGAACACGACCAGGGCCAGCGCCAGATCGGTCCACGACGCCACGAAGGCGAAATACAACGCGATGGCGCGCTGGGCCCGCATCCGGCTGCGCCGGTACTTCGCCGAATACTCCGCGAACCGGTGCGCCGCGAGCCGTTCGTGCCGATTGGCCTGAACCGCCCGCAACCCGGCGATGTTCTCCTGGAAATCCGCGTTCACCGTGGAGACCCGCTCCCGGGAGACGGTGTAGGCCACCGAGGAGACCCGGCGGAACACCACCGTGGCGATGATCAGCGGGGGCAGCACGCCGAGCAGCACCACCAGCGCGAGCTGCAGGTCGATCACGAGCAGGGCCACCGCGATACCGGCCAGCGAGAGCACACTCACCAGGGCGGTGGACACTCCGGTCTGCAGGAAGGTGGACAGGGCATCCACATCGGTGGTCATCCGGGTCATGATCCGGCCGGACAGTTCGCGCTCGTAGTAGTCGAGGCCGAGTCGTTGCAGGTGCGCGTAGCTGCGGACCCGCAACCCGTACAGCACCCGCTCCCCGGTGCGGGAAGTGAGCAGGGTGGTTGCCGCGGCGACCACCCAGCCCGCGAGCACCAGTCCGGTGCCGAGCACCGCCGACCAGGTGAGCGCCGACGGCTGCGCGCCGGTGACCCCGGCGTCGATCGCGTGGCGGACCAGCGGCGGGAAACCGATCCCGATCAGCGCGTCGAGCGCGAGCAGCGCCACCGAGGCCAGCACGAGCGCCCGCACCGGCCACAGCAGCCGGCCCAGCCGGAAGCCGGGGTCCGGTTCGCGCAGCCGGGACTCGTCCAGCTGCGGCCGCTCGGTGGCGGCGGGGAGCCGTTCGATGGCGCGCCGTAGTTCGGGTGTCGCGCTGAGGTCGGCCGGCGGACCGAACCGGTCGGCGGCCGCGGCCGGTGGCAGCCGGTCGGCCACGTAGACCGGCCCCGCCACCGCGACGGTATCCGGTTCGGGCAGGCGGATCACGCGGTCGGCGTGGGCCAGCGTGGATTCGCGGTGCGCCAGGATGATCGTGGTGCGGGCGCCCTCGTCCGGCAGGGCACCGAAGATGGCGGCCTCGGTGACCGCGTCCACCGCCGAGGTGGCGTCGTCGAGCACGAGGATGCGCGGCCGGGCCAGCAGCGCCCGGGCCAGAGCGATGCGTTGGCGCTGGCCGCCGGAGAGCGTGAGACCGCGTTCACCGACCACGGTGTCGTAGCCGTCGGGTAGTTGTTCGATGAACTCGTCTGCCGCGGCCTGCCGCGCGGCGTCCCGGACCTCGGCATCGGTGGCCTCCGGCCGGCCGAGCGCGATATTGGCGGCGACGCTGGAGCTGAAAAGGAACGGGTCGTCGAAGACCACGCCCACCGCTGCCCGCAGTTGCGCGGCCGACACATCCGCGATGTCCACCGGCTTCGCCGTGCCCGTACCCAGCAGCCGGATCCGGCCCGCATCGGGTGCGTAGAACCGGGGCAGCAGCAGGGACAGGGTGGTCTTGCCCGATCCCGCCGGTCCGATGATCGCCACCGTCTCACCCGGCCGCACCCGCAGGTCGAGATCGCGCAGCACGGGTTGCGCCGCATCGAAGCCGAACCTCACCCCGTCGAGCTCGATACCCAGCGGGCCGTCCGGCACCGGAACCGGCCGGGGTGGATCGGCCACCGCCGGACCCGCGTCGATCACCTGGTACACCCGTTCGGCGGCGGCCCGGGTGAGCTGGGCCATGATGATCACCGAGGCCATGGTGCGGGCGGTGGTGGTCATCGTGGTGACATAGGCACTGAACGCGAGGAAGGTGCCGAGCCCGATCCGGCCGTGCAGCGCCAGCCAGCCGCCGACCGCGATCACCACGACCAGACCGGCCTGTGGGATCGCCGACAGCGTGGGGGAGAAGCGGGCGTTGATCCCGGCCGCGCGCATCCGTTCGGCGAACAGCCGGCGCCCGTGCTGCTCGAGCACATCGACCATCCGGGCTTCCTGCCCGAAACCCTTCACCACCCGGACCCCGGTGACGGTCTCCTCGACATGCTGGGCGAGTTCGGCCGCCCGCTGCTGCGCCGACCAGGTCGCCGCGTGCAACCGGGGCCGCATCCGGTACACCACCACGATCACCAGGGGCACCATCAGCAGCGCCACCGCCGCCAGCGGCGGGGACAGCCACAGCATCACCGCCGCGGCGAGCACGAATTGCAGGAACGACATCCCCGACAGCGGTGCCATCGCCAGCAGCGACTGCACCAACTGCAGATCGGTGATCGAACGCGACACCACCTGACCGGTGCGCAACGCGTCCTGCCCGGCACCGTCGAGTCGCTGCAACGATCCGAGCAGCTGCAACCGCAACCCGTGCTGTACGTCGAGGGAGAGCTTCCCGGCCAGCATCCGCCGCCCGAACGAGGCGGCGAACCGGCCCACCGCGAGCGCGGCCAGCAGCCCGGCGACGATACCGATCACCCGGGTGGCGCCGCTCGTCGCCGAATCGACCGCCCATTTGGTGAGCAGCGGTGCGATGATCTCGGCCGCCGCGCCGGCCAGCAGAGCCAGCGTGATACCGGCCAGCGTGCCGCGATAGCGCCGGCACTCCGACCACAACCTGCGGAGCCATCCCGGACGCGCGCCGCCGCTCATACTCCCCCCTTCACCAGAACCTGTCATCGACCATAACGACGCCCGGTGACACGCTCTTGTTCCCGGACCACGCGGCCAGGGGTCCCCGACAGCCGCGCCGTCGACACAGTCAGGAGGGCCGGGTCACAGCCGGGCCTCGCTCCGGAGCGACCGATCGCCGGGGTGGAGCCGACATCGGTAGAGCCCGACATCACGCCGAGGGCGCGCAGGACAAAGCTGGGGCCTGCCCGGTTCTGGAGCGACGGAGCCGGAGAGCCCAGCGACCGAGCACCGGAGTCGAGCCCCCGAGCCGACAGAACCGGCCCCGCCCCGACGCCGAAGGCGAGGCCCACCACAAGGGCGAGGCCCACCACGAAGGCGGGGCCCGCCCCGGTTCTGGAGCGACGGAGCGGGGGAGTGAAGCGGAGGAGCGGAGGAGTGAAGAACCGGGGTCACGAGGGCCCTGCCCGCCCCGCCGAAGGCGGGGCAGATAAACACAACCTCAGAGTTCGGCCCGGCGCAGCGACCACCATCCGGCGGCGCCGATCCCGATGGACCACAGCAGCAGTACCACTATCGCGGCCGGGGCCGGGGCGAGCAGGTCACTGTCGGCGAACGATCCGGCCAGCACCGTGCTCAGCGTGGCCGATCCGGGCAGCAGGGTGGCCACGCCCGGCAATCCGATACCCGCGGTCACCACCCACAGCAGCGGTTCGGCGAGCAGCACCCAGACCAGGACCGCGCCGACCGCGAGCGCCGGAGAGCGCAGCAACAGGCCGATGCCGGTGCCGATCACCGCCCAGCAGACCGCGGCGAGCAGTCCGCCACCGAGTACGCCGAACAATGCGGCCGTGATCTCGAATTTTCCGCGGCCGAACAGCAGCAGGCACACCACCGCCACGATCTCGACCGCCGCGGCGGCCACGAACGCGAATGCGGCGGTGACCAGATATTTCGATCCGGCCAATCGGTCTCGATCCACGGTGAACAGGGCGGTGATCACCAGGGTGTTGTGCTGGTGTTCGCCCGCCGCGCCCGCCGCTGCGAATCCCGCCGCGGTCACGATCACCGCGAACAAGGCCAGGTACAGGCCGATGGTGGCGCTACCGGTGACCGGCTCGCCCGCCGGGTCACGAGGTCCGGCCAGGATCGCGGTCACCGACGAGGCCACGACCGCTGTCGCGACCAGTGCCCCGGCCAGCACCCGGGGGTAGCGCAGCGTCACCGTTTTGCGGTACTCGGACAGAACCGGCGGAATCAGTTCCGCTGGTACGACATCGATCATCGGGCAACCCCGTACGGCAGAGAGGTGGGCGGCGGCATACCGGGCCCCGCGGGCTGCGGCGCGGCAGCGTTGGTCAGCGAGGCGAGCACCCGGTCGGGATGGATGCGGTCGGCGACTATCCGATGCAACCGCACCTCGGCGGCGCGGGCGGCGGCAACGATATCGGCCTCGGTTGCCTCCGCTACGGCCAGTTGCTCGTCGGGCCGGATGACCGCATCGGTGAAACCGCGCGCGGCCAGCGCGGTCGCGACGGCGATCGACGACGAGGACGCCACGACCAGGCGGTCCGGGTTACGCCGCCGTAATCGCGCGGGACTGCCCTGATAGACCACCGATCCGTTGCTCAACACCACCAGATGGTCGGCGATGGGCAGCGCCGTCACCAGACTCGGCGTGGTGAACAACACCGTGCCGCCCCGCCGGGTGTGACCACGCAGGAAGCCCTGTAGCCAGGACAGTTCCCCGAGCTGCATCCCGGCGGCGGGATCGTCGAGGATGAGCAACCGCGGGTCGGGCAGCAGCGCCGCCGCCAGGGCGGTCCGGGTCGTCTCGCCGGGGGTGAGGTCGTCGGGAACGGTCCGGGCGCGGTCGGTGAGACCGGTGATGTCCAATACGGTGCGCACCCGGCTGTCCGGGCAGCCGGCCGCCGCCGCGTACACCCGCAGATGGTCGCGGACCGTGCGACGCGGATGCAGACCACGCGGCGCGAGCACGGCGCCCACCGCCGAACTGCTCCGGCCGCCGGTCAGCGTGACCCGGCCCGCGGTGGGCGGAAGCAGACCCAACAGGATCCCGGCCACCGTGGATTTCCCGGACCCGGGCGGCCCCACCAGTGCGGCACAGGTCCCCGATTCGATATCGAAGGAGATGTCCTGCGCGCCGATCCCGAAATCCTCGTACCGCTTGCTCATACCCCGGACGATGATCGCCGGGCGCGCAGCCGCGGTCACCGGGATCCGGCCGGGGGGTGCTGGCCGGGCCGGCGCACCACGGCCTCGTCGTGCTGCGGATGTATCGAATCATCGTGGGACAGTGATTTTCTCGGGGGGTCCAGCGCGGGCGGTTCCGCCGCGTCGATCACCATCTCGTCCGCGAAGTACGCCGGGGCGGGCCCGAACGCCTTGCGCGCGTTGCCGACAGTGGACTTACCGAGTGCCCGGTTACCGACACCGCCGATCACCGCGCCGATCCCGGCCGGGACCACCTTGCCCGCCATCAACGCGGCGCGCTTGGTGATGAACCGCACAATGAACCGCTTCAACAGCGAATCGTTCATCCCCGCCAGACCCGGGATCTTGTTCGCGAAAACGGTGCCCCAGTTCTTGGCCGAGGTACCGACACTCTTCTGGACGATCTCCATCCCGGTGTCACCCAGCACCACCGCGAGCACCAATGCCCGCCGCTGCTCGGTGTTCTCCGGCTTGACCCCGTGCACCGACGCCACCGCGAGGGTGAACAGCGCCGACGCCTCCATGAAGAACGTGGTTTCCGCGCTCACCGCCGCCAACGCGGCGAGCGTGCCCACCCCGGGAATGGCGGCCGACGCGCCGACCGCGCTACCGCTTCCGGTCACTGCCAGCAGATACTGACGCTCCAGCCGTTCGACGAGCTGCGCGGGCGACTCGTCGGGATGGGCGCGCCGCAAACGCGCCACGTATTTGGCGACGGCGGGTGCTTGTAGCCGGGAACCGTGGTCCAGTGCCTCGACCACGGCCTTTTCCAATGCCCCGTTACGCACGGCGTCATCCCTCCTCTTCGGCCTCTGTGCACTGTAGGGCACAGCGGCCGTCCGTTCGCTCTGACTGGTAACGGACTACCCGGCCCGGCGGTTCCGAAGCTGTGTTTTCGGCGCTGTGTTTCGGCGCGCCGGCGCGCGCGGGGGTTGAGGCCCCCGAAGTCTCGCCGTTCAGGCCTCGCGAGACTCGAGCCTTCGGCTCATGCGACGTGCGGTCGGCCATCCGGGGGAATGCAGCCGCCTGAGCACCTTCGGCCAAGGGCGAGACGGGCCTCGACCCTTTCAGGTGTCTCGTAAAACTCGACGCACTGGGTTATGTCGGCATTCGACATCCGGTCGGCATGCGGGCCCCATACGACCTGCTGATCACCACAGTCTTCGCTGCCCGGTCGATCGCAGGACATCGGGTGGGTGCGCGTGATTCCTGGGGGTCGCGTCCTTCGCGTGCGGCTGTACCTCGCAGCACACCTGTCGCCCTTTGCCGGTGACCTCGCATCTCTTCCGCCGGCCTTCCGCCAGCCGCGTGAGCGGGCCCATCCGAGCGGGCCCATCCGACCTTCGCGACCGCATCAATCAGCGGTGCGGGTGACGGGCCCGTGACCCACTCGGCGCCCTCGGGTTCGAGCCGGCCCGGTACGGCCGGAACCTCGGGGATGGCTACCGCGCTCCGTGGTCCTCCGGAACGACCTCTCCCGGGATCGGTGGGGGTGGGGGTGTGCCGTCGCCGAAGGGGCGTCCGCCGAGGGCTTCGCGGCCGTGGGGGGTGAGCCAGTCGGCGAGGTCGGGGCCCTTGGGCACCACCTGGGTCGGGTTGATATCCGTGTGGACCTTGTAGTAGTGGTCCTTGATCTGCGCGAAGTCGATCGTGTCGCCGAATCCGGGGGTTGTGAAGAGGTCCCGGGCGTAGGCCCACAGGATGGGCATTTCGCTGAGTTTGCTGCGATTGCATTTGAAATGGCCGTGGTAGACCGGGTCGAACCTGGCCAGGGTGGTGAACAGCCGGATATCGGCTTCGGTGATGGTGTCGCCGACGAGGTACCGCTGTCCGGCCAGGCGGTCCGACAGCCAGTCCAGGGCGGTGAAGAGCCGATCGTAGGCGGCGTCGTAGGCGTCCTGGGACCCGGCGAAACCGCAGCGGTAGACGCCGTTGTTGACCTCGCGGAAAACGCGGGCGTTCACCTCGTCGATTTCGGCGCGCAGGGCCTCGGGGTACAGGTCCGGTGCTCCTTCGCGGTGGTACTCGGACCATTCGAGCGAGAAGTCGAGGGTGATCTGCGGGTAGTCGTTGGTGACGACCTGTCCGGTCGGTACGTCCACGATGGCCGGGACGGTGATACCGCGCGGGTAGTCGGGGAAGCGGGCGAGGTAGGCATCGCGCAGGCGGGGGATCTTCAGCACCGGATCGATGCCACCCGGGTCCAGGTCGAAGGTCCAGCTGAGCTTGTCGTGGGTCGGTCCGCACAGACCCAGCGAGAGCACCGATTCCAGGCCCAGTAGGCGGCGCGCGATCAGGGTGCGGTTGGCCCACGGGCAGGCGCGGGCGGCGACCAGCCGGTATCGGCCCGGTTCGACCGGGTAGCCGTCGCGGCCGTCGGCGGTGATCCGGGTGGTGATGTAGTTGGTGTCGCGTTTGAATTCGCCCGGTTCGACGTAGGTGCCCTGTGCGGTTTCCGAATCGGTCATGACACCAGTCTCGCAGGGCCGGTCCACGGGCCGTAGGGTCCTCGTATATGGCCAGTGGACACAACACGAGCGATACCGGACCCACCCGGCTGGAGCGTACGGTCACCGAGCACGGTGCCGAAGTCGCCACTCTCACGCTGGCGAGCCCGCCCCTGAACCTGTTCGATCAGGCCATGTTCGACGCGCTGGTCGCCGATATCGCCGAGTTGTCGGCACGGCCGCCGCGGGCCTTGTTGATCAGGGCCGAGGGCAAGGTGGTCTCGGGCGGGGTCGATGTGCACACCTTCGACGGGCTGACCGCCGCCCAGGGCGCACAGTTGTGGCAGGACCTGTTCGCCCGGATCGGTCATCCGCTCGAGGCGCTGCCCTGCCCGGTGCTGTTCGCGGCGCACGGCCTCACCCTCACCGCCGCGTTCGAGATCGCGCTGGCGTGTGATCTGATCCTGGCCGCGCCGAAGGCGAAGTTCGGGCTGGTGGAGATCGTGGTGGGGTTGACCCCGTCGATGGGCGGCCCGCAGCGGCTGGCCGAGCGGGCCGGATCCGGGCGGGCCCGTGAACTGGTGATGACCGGCGATCTGTACGACGCGCAGACTCTGCGCGAATGGGGTGTGGTGAATCAGATCCACGAGGATCTGGACAGTGCGGCCGTCGCGCTGGCCCACCGGCTGGCCGACGGGCCCACACGCGCGCACGCCGCGACCAAACGGATTGTGGAGGCGTGGCGGTCGGGCGGGGTGGCGCACGCGGATGCGGTGACGCCGCAGGTGTCCGGTGAGTTGTTCGAGACCGAGGATCTGCCGCAGGCGGTGCGTAGTTTCCTGGAGCTGGGTCCGGGCAAGGCGACCTTCCGTGGGCGCTGATACGAGGTGACCGCCGGACCGGGCGCCGCCCGGTCCGCCGGCCGAGCGCGACGCGGATGACGATTCGATAATCGATTCCGGCGATTCGCCGACTCCGCACCCGTATTTGTGATCTGGGTCATATAGTCACAGGTGCCTGACTGTTCGACTGTGCGGAGGTCCGATGCAAGCCGGTACGACCACGATCATCGGGCCCGGGGCCGGGCCGTCCGCGCCCGGGCAACGCTCCTGCGGTCCGCCCGCCGCCCGGCCGGACCTGGTGGAATTCCATACCGTCGACGCCGGCACCACAGCGCCGTTGTCCCGGGGCGCGGACGGCATCCTGCGCTACGGAAATCTCAGTCCCGCCCTCACCGAACTGCTCGATCTGCAGGTCCACGCGTTCTCCAACCGGGAAGCGGTGGTCGAGGTCGGCGGTGGCCGGCTCACCTATCGGGAACTGTGGCATTCGGCATCGCGGGTGGCCGGCGGATTGCAGGAGCACGGGATCGGCTACGGCGACCGGGTCGCCGTGCACATGCCGCCCGGTGTGCGCTGGGTCCAGGCGTTCCTCGGGGCGCTGCTCAGCGGTGCGGTGCCGGTACTGGTCCATCACGGGCTCTCCGGCGAACTGGCCGATCGGGTCATCGCCGACAGCGATGCCGATTTCGTATTGGGTGCGCCCGACCGTGGCTGCGGTGCCACCCGTAGCGATTCGCGCTGGGGCACCGATCTGCCCGATGCCGCCGCCTTCATCGACGACGGCGCCGCGCTCAACGATCTGGCACTGCTCTGCTACACCAGCGGTGCCGGGGCGGGCGGGGTCCCCACCGGGGTCGAGCTCACCAACGAAAATCTGCTCTCGGCCATCCGATCCATGGTCGCCGCCCTGGATCTGCCGACCGACGGTATGCGGAACCTGGTGTTGCAGCCGCTCGCCTACGCCAGCGGCTGTGTCGACCAGCTGCTGCCGACATTCGCCGTGGGCGGGACGGTCGTGCTGGCCCAGGACAGGGCCGGGGTCGCGGCGGCCGTCGCCACCGAAGGTGTGGACACGGTCGCGGCCAATACCCGCATTCTCGGTGGGTTGCTGCCGGAGCTGGCCGTGGACCGGGGCAGTGGATTGTGTACGGATCGGGTGATCCGGGTCAGCATCGCCGGTCACCGCGCCGATGCGGCGGACACCGGTGATCCGGGGCCGGCCCTCGCCCGCGACCTCGGCGAAGTCTTCCCGTCCGCCCGGCAGTGGTCGGTGTGGGGTGCCACCGAGACCAGCGGTATCGGGCTCGCGTTGGGGCCGACGGCCGGTCCGGGCGCGGACGGCGACGGTGCCGTGCTGGGTTTCCCGTTCGGCGGCACCGAACTCGCCCTGTGCGGGCCGCGGGCCGCGGCGGGGCACGGCGAACTGCTGTGTCGCGGCCCGAACGTGACCAGGCGGTACTGGAACGATCCGCAACGCACCGCCGACCGTTTCACCGGTAGCTGGTTCCACACCGGCGACCACGTGAGCATCGGTGCCGACGGTCTGGTCCGGCGTAGCGCCTGAGTCAGGCGACCAGGCGTTCCCGCAGGCGTTCGCGCAGACCGGGAGTGAGCCCCACCGCGGTCAGGTACGCGTCGAAGTCGCCGTGCAGTTCGATACCGGACTCCAGGCCGGCCCGCAGGTAATCCGCACGTACCTCGAGGACGGCTTGGGGCAGGTCGGCGCCCAGTTCGTGTTTCAGCGAGGTGCGCAGTTCGGCGACGGCCTCGTTGCTCAGCAGGTAATCGCCGAGGATCTCCGGCTCGATGACGCCGACCGCCCGCAGCAGGGTGGCGATGGTCCAGCCGGTGCGGTCTTTACCGGCCGCGCAGTGCACGAGGACCGCACCCCGGTCGGCGACGATCGCCTCGGCGAGCGCGGTGATGGCGGCGTGCGCCTCGGGCCGCGCCGGGAAGTTGCGGTACACGTCCATCATGTAGGCCAGTGCGGCGCCCGGGGCATCCTGGCGGTCGGCGCCCGCCTCGTGTGGCGGGGCGGTGACCGTACCGTCGTCGAAGGGGGTGATGCTGAGGCGGACCTCGGGTGGTAGCCGATCGGCACCGGCGCGTTCGATCTCCCGGTGCCCGCGCAGATCGTGGACCGCGCCCACGCCGAGTTCCCGGAGGGTGGCGTGCCCGGCGTCGTCGAGCCGGCTGAGCTGAGCCGAACGGAGCAGTACTCCGTGCCGTGTCGTCCCGCCGCCGCTGATGCGCAATCCGCCGAGATCTCGAAAGTTGAAGGTGCCGCTGATCCGGAGATGCCCGGCGAGGGGAGAGCTTGTCACCGCATCAGGCTAACCGGCGTCCCACGGTGCGGGTTGTGTGATCCCGCACAGCCGTCGAAGATCGGCCCGGTGTGGTCGTAGACTTGCCGTCGGTCTCTGCCATGAGGCGCCAGGGCGGTGTAGTCAGTTCGCGCGAGGCCGGTCCAGGGTGGGCCGGGAGCGCGTGCACCGAGGTTCCGGGGTATGCGAATCGGTCCGGAAGGGGCCGTCAAAACAGTCTTTGGGTATGAGTTTCCCGTTAGAACTGTTCTCAAACCCCGAAAACCTTCTAATATTGAGAAGACGGATCGTTTAGGCTGTTACTTCCCGACCAATGCCTACTCGATCCGGCCGGCCACTTCGGCGCCGAGTATTCGGCCCGGTGTGTGCGAGTTGTTTGCCGAGGGAGCTTGCGTTGGGCGTACGTGGAGAAATAGCGGAGGTCCGGATCCGGTCGGCCGTGCGTGAAGCGGTCGATCATGCAGACGCGGTACTGGATATCACCGGATTACGGGCGTTGCGAGTGTTGCTGCACGCTGGAGTGAGTGCATATTGGCCGCTGGTCAAGTCGACGCCGGTGCAGCAGATCCACGCATACTCGAAAACCGTGCAGTCTCTGTGCCGGCATTGGGATTCCGGTCCGGACTACGTGCCCGACCCGGTGATCTCCGAACGGCAGCGTGCCCAGCAGCGTGATGTGATCGAGTGGCTCGAACTGTGCGCCGCTCGGTCCGGTACCCGCTGGATCGAGCCGGTCGAATCGGTGGCGTCCTACGTGATCATGGTGGTGCAGGGTTCGGTGCTGCGCTGGCTGGCCGATTGCGACGACGAGGTGGTCTTGGTGGCCTTCGACGATCTGGTGTCCAATCTGGTCACCCGGGCGATCGACGCCTGATATCCGCCCGGTAGAGCTGGACGTTCGACCAGTTCGATGGTTGAGTGGTCGGGGTGAGCGCGACCTCGCCGATTGCCCCCCTGCACGCGGCCACCGCCGATCTCGACCCGCCGCTGGCCGCCGTCGACCTCTCGGTCCTGCGTGCCAATGCCGCGGACCTGGTCCGCCGGGCCGCCGGGCGGCCCATCCGGGTGGCCAGCAAATCGGTGCGCTGCCGCGCCGTGCTCGAGGAGGTGCTCGGCGCCGGGCTGACCGCCGCCGGAGGGTTCGCCGGTCTCATGTCGTATTCGCTCGCCGAGGCGATCTGGCTGGTCCGCCGGGGTGCCCGGGATGTGCTGCTCGGCTATCCCAGCGCCGATCGCGCGGCGCTGGCCGAACTGGGCGCCGATCCCGAACTGGCCGAGTCGATCACGTTGATGGTCGACGATATCGCGCAGTTGGCGCTGATCCGGGCCGCGGTCGGCACGGCCACCGTGCGGCCCCGCATCTGCCTGGATGTGGACGCGTCGCTGCGGATCGGGCCCGTGCATCTGGGAGTGCGCCGGTCGCCGATCCGAACTCCGGAACAGGCCGCCGAACTGGCCCGGACGGCCGCCTCCCGCGGCTTCCGGGTGGTCGGCCTGATGACCTACGAGGCGCAGATAGCCGGGCTCCCGGATACCTCGCTGCCGGTGCGGCTGGTGAAGAAGGCATCCGCCCGGGAGATCGAGCGGCGCCGGGCGGCAGTGCTGGATGCAGTGCGATCGGTGACCGGGCCGCTCGAGATCGTCAACAGCGGTGGCACCGGTTCCGTCGAATTGTCCGCCGCGGCAGCCGGAGTCACCGAGATCACCGCGGGATCGGGGCTGTACGTGCCGACGCTGTTCGACGACTATCGGTCCTTCCGGCCAAGGCCCGCACTATATTTCGCGCTTCCGGTACTGCGCCGGCCGGCGGCCGGAATTGCCACGGTATTCGCCGGTGGATATATCGCGTCCGGGCCGACCGGTGGCTCTCGTGTTCCGAAACCTGTGTGGCCGAAGGGATTGCGGTTGCTGGGTACCGAAGGGGCCGGGGAGGTGCAGACTCCGCTGTCGGGGGCCGCGGGACTCGCGATCGGCGATCGGGTGTGGTTCCGGCACGCCAAGGCCGGTGAGCTGTGCGAACGGTTCGACCGGCTGTATCTGGTGGACGCCGACGGATCGCGTATCGAGGTGCCGACTTATCGCGGCGAAGGGAAATGTTTCGGATGAATGCCGGTGCGATCCGGTACGGCCGTGCCGGGTAATTCGATTCGATCATCGGCACTCCGGGTTATTTCATCGGACAGACGTGAACTGTCTCGGCCGGTTACAAAAAATCTTGATGGCCCGAGTTATTTCCCAGCCGGATGAAGCGGGAGATATTCGCCAATTCTTCCAATGATTCCGGAAGGAATTCGGTCAGCAGTGTCGAGCGCACGAACACCGCTCGGCGGCGGGCCCGGCCCACCGAATCGTGTACGAGTGCGGGAGACAGCAATGCCCCGACGGGTACGGGAGAGTCCTCGGGACTCGATGCCGCAAGCGACACCAACACCACCGCGGCCTCCCGCCCGCGCAGCAATTCCGGTGTGCCGACCAGCACCTCCTCGAACCGGGCCCGCGCCAGCAGCGTCCGGATCCGGCCGACCTGGGCACGGTGCGGCGAGACCACGACGATATCGTGCGCTTGCAGCGGCCGGGGTCCGCCGCCGTCGTCCCAGCACTGTCCCAGCAGGTCTCTGATCTGCTGTAGCACCTCGCGAGCCTCGGCATCGGCGGCGGTGCTGTTGCCGTCGTGATCCACCAGCACCGTGGCGATCCCGGGTTCGACGGCGTCGGCGGGCCGGCCCGGTTCGGGGGCCGCTCGCAACCGGTCGTCGAAATAGAGGTGTGAGAGCGCGTCGCTCAGCACCGGATGCAGACGCCGGGTGAGGCCCAGGAAGTAGCCGTGCGTGGCGGGGAGTGTGGGGTGACCGCCCGCCGACCAGGTGAGCGCCGGGGTGTGTACCTGCTCCGGATGCGGTCCCGGGTCGGGGTCGTACCGCGCGGCCGGATCGCCGGTGAGCAGCAGGTTGCGGGCACTCACCGAAACGGCGGCCGTGGTCGCCAGCGGGAAGGCGTTCGCATCCGCGATCACGAGCAGGTCCAGCGAATCGCGCGGAATACGTGCCGGATCGATGAAATCGTCGGGGGTACCGCCCACCACACAGCCGCGGATCGCGTTCGCCAGGAACCGGGGACAGCGTTCGGGTTCGAGCACCAGCCATTCGGGTGCCACGGCCACCGCATCGCTCTTGGCGACCAGTTCCGGCAGCACGCCCGCCCGCACCACCGCGTCGAGCAGGTTCTCGACCGGCGCGGCCGTGGGCGCGACGACTCCGATACGCCAGCCGTCCTCGGCGACCAGGGCACCGAGCACATCGGCCAGGATGGCGGTGCGACCGGTTCCGGTCGGCGCCTCCACGGCGAGACAGGAGTTGTCCAGATCGCGCAGCGCTGCGGTGATCGCGGCCCGCGGATCGTCCGCGGCCGGTGGCAGACCCGCGACGGTACGGAATCGGGGTGGACGGCGGGCGAGCAGGTCGAACAGCGCGGTGCCGGGGATCGCGGGCAATGTCACCAACAGTTGCCTGCCGATATCCTCGATGGCGTCCGCGGCGGCGACCGGTGGGTCCGGCGGCGCGGGCATCAACGCGACCGGCAGTTCACTGTGTGGTTCGGCTCCGGCGGCCAGGGTTTCCTCCAACCGCACGGTATCGGCGAGATCCGCCTCCACCGAACAACCGAGGACGGTAGCGGTTCCGCAGGTCCGGATGGCCCGGGGAGCGCGGGCCGCGGATTCGTAG
The DNA here is from genome assembly GCF_053594175.1 of Nocardia sp. NPDC001965. Lineage (NCBI taxonomy): Bacteria > Bacillati > Actinomycetota > Actinomycetes > Mycobacteriales > Nocardiaceae > Nocardia > Nocardia sp. NPDC001965. The sequence goes on along the minus strand of NZ_JBSFDZ010000024.1, from coordinate 62,713 downwards.
ACGACACCGACCGCTGTCCCCGGAGCCGGACTCGCCCCGGCGAGCCGGCCGGTGAGCCGGAGGAAGCGGCGCACGGTATCGCCGGGGCCGATATGCCATTTGGTATCCACCGCCGCCGAATCGGCGACCATCACCCCCGGGTCGGCGGTCCACTCGCCGAGCGGATGGGTCAGCCGGTCGATATGTGCCCACCAGGCCAGCTGGTGTTCCCGGCGGTGGTATCCGAGCAGCGCGGCAGTCGACTCCGCGACCCGATACGGCTCCACCGGGGCCGTGGTATCCGTGGTCGCTCGTCGCGCCGCGAACTCGGCCAGCGCGGCCTCGGTGGACGAGGGCTGGGCCGGCGGTGTCTCACGCAGCAGCCGGTCGAGCGTCTCGATCTGTCCGGCGAGGGCCGCGGCCGGCGGTGGGTTCGTATGGTCACGCAGCCGGTCCGCGAGCCGCAGCACGGTAGCGGCGTCGGATCCGCCCGGCGCAGTACCGGTCACGGCGGCGATCGCGGGCAATGTGTAGGTCTGGGTACCGGCGACGAAGGCACCCCGGAAGATCGGATACAGGTCCACCAGCGTCCCGGTGCGCAGGAGTAGGTCCACGGTCTCCTCACCGCAGCCGAGGCGGGCGGCGGTGTGCAGCAGGAAGGTACGAGCCGCGCCGGTGTAGTGGTAGATGTGCAGATCGGGGTCGGCCAGCAGCGGCTCGGTGAGTGCGGCGAGGACATCGGTGAAAGCGCGGCGCCCGGCGGCACGCAGCTCACGCCGCCGCTCCGGCGTGGTCCGCGGGGATTCGAGCGGGATCTCACGGGTCAGGCGGACCGTATCGCGGGCCGCGATCTCGATCCGCAGCACACCCGACCGGATTTCCGCCACCTGCAGGGCGAGATCGCCCGGGGTGGCGGGCGGCAACATATCCAGCGCCGCCGGGTCGGCGGTGACGTACTCGCCACGGCCGGAATGCTCCTGCCGCAGTTGTACGACGGCCTGGGCGCGCAGGCGGGCCAGGATTCGCGGGGGTATCCCCGGTGGGGCCACCGTGCGGGTGGTGAGGCTGTCGATGGTGGCGACACCCGCGGCGCGCAGCGCGGCGCGCGTGGGCAGGTCCATTCCCGCGACCAGCAGCAGATCCCGCGCCTCGGCCCGAGCGTCCAGGCAGGTGGGACAGCGCCGGCAGGCCCGGAAACGCGGGTCTCCCCACTGCACCGGCAGCAGTTCGGTGGAGTGTTCGTCCAGGATCGCCGTCGTCCGGCGCCGCCGGGCCCGGTACACCGGCCGGGTATCGGCGAGATCGACGGTGTGGGTCCCGGTATCCGAATAGACCGACAGCCACGGGTCGACGCGGATCGACCGCTCCTCGAGCAGTGCCGCGGCGACGGTCATCCGCAGTGCTGTCGCGACCGGTCCGGATCCGCCCACGCCGTGCAGCCGGATCCCGTCGCCGGTCCGGGTCATCAATTCGGTGTGCGCGAAGACTTCTCCGTCGAACACCAGGGGATCCACCACGGCCGGGGCCCCGGCGGCGAGAGCGGCGAGGGTATCGGTGTGCGCGCCGGCGAGGGCGGGGAGCGGGACAGGCCGGGGTATCTCGATCAACGAGCTCGCGTACCGCTGCCGGACGGCGGCGCGTACGCGGTCGAATTCCGTCGCCCCGGGCCCGTCGTGACCGGCTCCGGCCGTCTCGTATCCGGCGCCGCCGGGCAGGTCGGCAACCGTACCCAGTTCGGCGTCGAGGGCACGCAGCAGCGCGAATTCGCAGTGCGCGGCGCGCACCAGATCCGCGGCGTCGTACACCACCCGATCACCGACAACGAACACCCACGGCCCTCCTGCGCCCAGTGACATACCGGCCGCCGCTGCGCACGGACCGGACGACACACCGGCCGGCTTTTACGCGCGGACCGGTCGGGCCCACTGTAACCACCGGGCCCGACCTGGTGGAACGGGCCGTGGATTCAGGAGCGCGGTTTCCGGCGATCCTGACGTTTCGGGCCTTCACGGCGGGGGCCGCGGCCGATCGCGCGATGTCCGGGCGGACCGGAATCGAGTTGCAGCTGGATGAGGACGCCGCCGATCCTGGTGCGCCGCAGCGCTTCCAGCGTTTCCGCCGGCAGATGGGCGGGCAGCTCCACCAGGCTGTGGTCGGGCCGGATACTGATGTGCCCGAAATCGCTACGGCGCAGACCGCCTTCGTTGGCGATGGCGCCGACGATCGCACCGGGCACCACCCGATGCCGTTTGCCCACACTGATGCGGTAGGTGGCCAGTTCGGCATCGGTGGCGCGGTGCCGGGACGGGCCGCGGTTCGCGTCGAAACCGCCTTCCTCGAAGCGACGTGGCGCCCGCTCCCGGCGCGGTCGCTCCACCGGCTCCGGTTCGGGTTCGAGGAAGAAGCTCTCGCCGTCCTGGGCGGCCACCGCCAGGGCGGCGGCGATATCGGCCAGCGGGGTGTTGTGCTCCTGCTCGTAGTCCTCGATCAACTTACGGAACAGTGCGAGATTGTCGGAGCTGAGATTCTCGGTGATGGCGTCGCCGAACTTCGCGACCCGCTGGGCGTTCACATCGTCGACGCTGGGCAGCTGCATCTCGGTCAGCGGATGCCGGGTCGCGCGTTCGATGGATTTCAGCAGATGCCGTTCCCGGGGGGCGACGAACAGCAGAGCCTCGCCGCTGCGGCCCGCGCGGCCGGTACGGCCGATCCGGTGCACATAGGACTCGGTGTCGTGCGGGATGTCGTAGTTCACCACATGCGAGATCCGGTCCACGTCCAGGCCGCGGGCCGCGACATCGGTGGCGACCAGGATGTCGAGGGTGCCTGCTTTGAGCTGGCCGATGGTGCGCTCGCGCTGTGCCTGGGCGATATCGCCGTTGATGGCCGCGGCGGAGAAGCCGCGGGCGCGCAGTTTCTCGGCCAGCTCCTCGGTGGCCTGCTTGGTGCGCACGAAGATGATCATCGCCTCGAAGGACTCCACCTCGAGGATCCGGGTGAGCGCGTCGAGTTTGCGCTGATGCGAGACGAGCACCCAGCGCTGGGCGATATTGGTGGCGGTGCTGGTCTTGGCCTTGACCGTGATCTCGACCGGCTCGCGCAGATACTGCTTGGAGATCTTGCGGATCGCCGCGGGCATGGTCGCCGAGAAGAGGGCCACCTGTTTATCGGCCGGGGTATCGGCGAGGATGCGCTCGACATCCTCCTGGAACCCCATCTTCAGCATCTCGTCGGCCTCGTCGAGTACCAGATAGCGCAGCTGCGACAGGTCCAGCGTGCCCTTCTCCAGGTGATCGATGACGCGGCCGGGCGTCCCCACCACGACCTGGGCGCCGCGCCGGAGACCGGACAGCTGGACGCCGTAACTCTGGCCGCCGTAGATCGGCAGGACATGGGTGCCCGGCATATGTGTCGCGTAGCGGCCGAACGCCTCGGCGACCTGGATCGCCAGTTCACGGGTCGGCGCCAGCACCAGCGCCGCGGGCTGCTTGCCGGTGGGCCGGTCCTGCAGCAGTCCCATCAGGATCGGGATGGCGAAGGCCGCGGTCTTACCGGTACCGGTCTGCGCCAGGCCCACCACATCCGCGCCCGCCAACAGCGGAGGGATGGTCGCGGCCTGGATAGGGGAGGGCGATTCGTAGCCGACATCGGCGATGGCCGAAAGGATGCGGTCATCGATACCGAGATCTGCGAAGGACGGTCCGGCGGTTTCGGGTTCGGTCTCGCCCGGGTTCTCGCCGAGGCTGTCGTCGCCCTCATTGGTGCTCATTGACCAGGAGTTTACTGGTACGGCCTGGTCGTCCGGCCCACCGGGCCATACGGTGTGAGCATGAACGCCGACCCCGCCGACTTCCCGGACCCGCACCAGGGCGCGACGGTTCTCGCGGCCGTGCAGTTCGCACCGCATACCGATATCGATGCCAATCTCGCCGCGCTCACCGCCGCGGTGCGGGCGGCGGCGGAACAGGGCGCGCGGATCGTGGTCGCTCCCGAGTACTCAATGTTCGCGCTCGGCCGGCTCGACGAGCGGGCCCTCGCGGCCGCGCAGCCGCTCGACGGTCCGTTCGTCACGGCGCTCGCCGGACTGGCCGCCGAGACCGGGGTGTATCTGGTGGCCGGGGTCGTGGAGACGGCCGCGCCGGGCGACGAACGGATCCACAACACGCTGGTGGTGCTCGGCCCGGACGGATCGCTGCGGGCCCGCTACCGCAAAGTGCATCTGTACGACGCGTTCGGGCAGCGCGAATCGGAGGTGGTCGCCCCCGGCCCGCTGGACGAAACGGCGCTGTTCACCGCCGACGGACTCACCTTCGGCCTGCAGACGTGTTTCGATCTCCGATTCCCGGAGGGTTTCCGCCGGCTGGCGGCGGCGGGCGCACAGGTTCTGCTGCTGCCCGCGCAGTGGATCCCCGGACCGGGCAAGGTCGATCAGTGGACCACGCTGCTGCGGGCTCGGGCCATCGAGAACACCGTCTATGTGGCGGCGGCCGACCAGTGCGGCCCGCGCGGTGCCGGGGCCTCGATGATCGTCGATCCGGCAGGCCGGGTGCTGAGCGAACTCGCCGACGCCCCCGGAATCGCCCTCGCCGAGCTGGACGCCGGATCGGTGCAGCGGGTCCGCCGCACGAATCCGAGCCTTGCCCTGCGCAGATACGCCGTTGCGGCGCCGGAGGCGAGTAGCGTCGAGAGGTAATGCTCTACGCCGACCGTGTGACCGCCGGGCGCGCGCTGGGAAGCGAACTGACGCACCTGCGTGCGGAACATCCGCTGGTGCTCGGGTTGCCCCGCGGCGGGGTTCCGGTGGCGGCGGCGGTCCGCGACATCATCGGCGGCGATCTGGACATCCTGCTGGTCCGCAAACTCGGCGTGCCCTGGCAACCGGAACTGGCGGCGGGGGCCATCGGCGAGTCGGGGGTCCGGGTGGTCAATGTCGATGTCCTGCGCCAGACCGGAGTGGACCTGCGGCGGCTGGACGCGATCGAGGCGGACGAGCGCGCCGAACTGGAGCGCCGCCGCACCCTGTGGCGCGGTGACCGGCCGCCGGTGCCGTTGCGGGATCGAACCGTGGTGATCGTGGACGACGGGGTCGCCACCGGCGCGACCGTGGTGGTGGCGTGCCGGGTGGCCCGCGCCCAGCAGCCCCGGCGGATCGTGGTCGCGGTACCGGTCTCGGCACCCGAAGCCCTCGACCGGATCGCCGCCGAGGCCGATGAGGTGGTGTGCCCGCTGGCGCCCGCGGCGCTGGCCGGAGTCGGTGGAGCGTATCGCGATTTCCACCAGCTCGCGGACGCCGAGGTGACCGACCTGCTCCGGCCGGACGCCCGATGAGCCGTACCGGGCGTCCGGACCCGGACGCGGTCCGCCGCATCCGCTCGGCGCACCCCGCGCCCGTCCGCAGCGGACGGGCGCGGGGTTCCGCATAACGCGCACGGCCGGAGCGGATGCGGAGGTACGCAGGGTGCGCACGGCCGGAGCGAACGCGGAGGTACGCAGGGTGCGCACGGCCGGAGCGAACGCGGAGGTACGCAGGGTGCGCACGGCCGGAGCGAACGCGGAGGTACGCATAACGCGCACGGCCGGAGCGAACGCGGAGGTACGCAAGGTGCGCACGGCCGGAGCGAACGCGGAGGTACGCCTAGAGCTCCGGCTGGGCGTAGTCCGCGACCTGCGCGGTCAGTACCCGCAGATGCTCCAGCGAGCTTCCGAGGGTGCGTTCGATCGCGGTGAGCCGGGCGACGTAATGACTCACCGGGTACTCCGAGGTGACCCCGATACCGCCGTGCATCTGGATCGCTTCCTGGCCGATATGCCGCGCCGACCGGCTGACCTGCAGGCGCGCCCGGGACGCGATCACCGGATCGCCGGCGTCGACCAGCGAGGCGGTGAGGTAGTAGCTCATGCTGCGGGCCAGTTCGAGCGAGACGTACATGTTCGCGGCCCGCTGGGTGAGGGTCTGGAACTTCGACAGTGTCACACCGAATTGTTTGCGGGTCTTCAGATACTCGGTGGTCAGGCGTAGCGATTCCTCCATCGCCCCGACCGATTCCGCGCACAGCGCGGCCTGGGCCCGGGTGAGGACCTCGTTCACGGTGTCGGTGGCGTCGCCGCCGGTGCCGATCAGTTCGCCCGGTGCGCCGTCCAGCACCACCTGGGCACCGCGCAGGCCGTCGACCGTCGCGTAGGAGGTGCGGTCCACGCCGGTGGCGTCGGCGGCGACCAGGAACAATCCCAGGCCGCCGTCGGGCAGGGTCGCGCTGACCACCAGGTCGTCGGCACAATCACCGTGCGGTACCGGGTTCTTGGTGCCGGTGAGGGTGTAGCCCTCGCCCTGGGCGGTGGCCGTGGTGGCGACGGCGTGATCGGGCCAGCGGGTGCCGGGCTCGCCGTGGGCGAAGGCCAGCAGTTTCGCCCCCGCGGCGACCTCGGGCAGGATGCGCTGGCGCTGGTCGGGGGTGCCGATCGCGCTGATCAGTCCACCCGGGACCAGGACCGCGTCGAGCAGCGGTTCCGGCGCGAGCCGGCGGCCGAGTTCCTCGAGCACCAGCATGGTCTCCACCGGCCCGGCTTCCATCCCGCCGTCCTTCTCGGCGAAGCTCAGGCCGAGCACGCCGAGTTCGGCGAGCTGACTCCATACCTTGCGGCTCCAGCCGAGGTCGGTACCGATGGCCTCGAGCCGGGATTCGGGGTTGTAGTGGCGATTGAGCAGGTCACGCACCGTGTCACGGAGTAGGGCCTGTTCATCGGTGAGATCGAAATCCATTACCTGACCTCACAATCCGAGGATCGAGGAGGCGATGATGGTGCGCTGCACCTCGCTGGAACCTCCATAGATGGTTGTCTTGCGGTAGTTGAGATAGCTCGGGCCGGTGCGCTGCGCCCATTCCGGCGAGCCGATATCCGGCGTGTGCACCGGCAGCGCGTCGGGTCCGGCGATATCCAGCAGCAGCTCGGTGGCGGCCTGCTGGAGTTCGGAACCGCGCATCTTCAGGACCGACGACGCGGGGTTCGGTTTGCCCTCGACGGAGTTCGACACCACGCGCAGCTGGGTGAGTTCGAGCGCGAGCAGTTCGTTCTCCAGTTCCGCGATCCGCGCCGCGAACAGCGGGTCTTCCAGCAGGGTTCCGGAGCCGGACCTGGTGGCGGCCGCGTATTCCTTGGCCACCCCGATCCGCACCTTGGTGCGCGCGACCGCGGTGATCCCGGTGCGTTCGTTGCCGAGCAGGTACTTGGCGTAGGTCCAGCCCATGTTCTCTTCGCCGACCAGCTGATCGGCCGGCACCCGGACGTTCTCGAAGAAGACCTCGTTGACCTCGTAGCCGCCGTCGATCAGTTTGATCGGCCGGATGGTGACTCCGGGCGATTTCACATCGAACAGCAGGAACGAGATACCGGCCTGCTTCTTCGGGGCGTTCGGGTCGGTGCGGACGAGACAGAAGATCCAGTCCGCCCATTGTGCGAGGGTGGTCCAGATCTTCTGGCCGTTGACGATGTAGGAATCCCCGTCGCGCACGGCGGTGGTGCGCAGCGAGGCCAGATCGGAGCCCGCGTCGGGTTCGGAGAAGCCCTGGCACCACCAGATGTCCAGATTGGCGGTGGGCGGCAGGAACCGCTTCTTGAGTTCCTCGGACCCGAACTGCGCGATGACCGGGCCGACCATGGTGGCGTTGAAGGTCAGCGGGTCGGGCACGCTGGCGAGCTGCATCTCGTCCTGCCACAGATGCCGCTGCATCGGGGTCCAGTCCTTGCCGCCCCATTCCACCGGCCAGTTCGGTACGGCCAGCCCGTGCTCGTTCAGTGCCCGGTGCGATGTCACGACGTCCTCGCGGGACAGCTCGTGACCGTATTTCACGCGTTCCCGGATCTGCGCCGGGATCGCGGTGGTGTAGATCTTCCGCAGCTCGTCACGGAAGGCGACCTCGTCGGGAGACAGAGTTAATTTCATACACATCTCCAAATATGTCTCGATTGTCCCGCATAGAACTTACACCCCTCAGCAATCCTGCCGTGTCGAGTGCATCACATGTGGTGGGGGCATACGGCCGATCACGGCGGACGAGAGCAGAGCGTGACCGGGCAGCGACCCGAACGGCCTGGTACTTTGCTGCGGTGGGCGGGGGGTTGCCGACCGATATCGGCACGCACCGCCCTGATCGGATGTAGGGAGTCAGCAGTGCACAACACAATCATCGCGCGCACCGCGGCCACGGCAGCCGCCCTCGGTATCAGCGCAACGCTCGCCTTCACCCCGGCGGCGGCCGCGCCCGCGCCCACCCCGGCGGAAGCGGCGATCCAGGCGCTCACCGAGCGGACCGCCGAACAGCCCGAGAACCGCGCCGGTGTGGATGCGCTGGATCGATACGCCGACCACGTCGCGGCGAACCACATCAGCACCATCGGTCTCTACACGCCCTTCGTCTACGCCGCGCCCACCTTCGGCTGCGGTAGCAACGGTCCGATCACCACCATCGTCGCGGCCGGCACCGCCAACGGCCCCAGCGCCAATATCGGCGGCCGGCCCGGCACTCTGACCTTCCACGCCACTCCCGGGCACCCCGGTATTCCGCAGGCCTCCGGTCTGGTGGTCGCCTGGATCAATATCAACAACGGGCGCAGCGGTCTCGACATGCTCGACGATCGGACCGAATTCGGCACCCCGTCGCTCTCCCGGACCGTGGACAGCGGTCCGGGGACCGTGCTGGCATCCATGTGGGGCACGATCGACTACCCGGGCGCGCTGTGTGTGATGACCCCCACGGTCGGCATGTTCCCGGTGCCCGAGGAAGCTGTTCCGGCTCCCGCCCCGGCCCCGCAGTCCGCGCCCGCCGCGCCGCCCGCGCAACCCGGCGCTCCGGCCCCCGCACCTGCGCCTGCGCCGAATCCGGAGCCCGCTCCCGCCCCGGCTCCCGCCCCGGCTCCCGCCCCGGCCTGACCGACCGGCGGATCGGACTCGTGCCCGGCCCACCCGGGCCGGGCAGCACGGACCGCGAAACGTAGCACCCCATATGGCCGGGATTCTTTGTCAGAATCCCGGCCATGGGTTTCTTCGAGGGCGTCAACGGCCGTCTGCACTTTCGGGACCGGACGGTCGAGGACGCCGCGACGGGTCTCGTGCTGGTGCCCGGCACCGGCCAGCACAGCGGGCACTATCACGAATTCGCCCGGCAGTTGAACCAGGCCGGAATCTCGGTCTGGACGCTGGATCCGGCCGGGCAGGGCCTCAGTGAAGGCGATCCCGCGGCCGACCCGGTGCTCTCCGATCTGGTCGCCGGCGCGGCCGGTTTGTTCGCCCTCGCCCGAGCTCAGGCGCCCGGCCTCCCGCTCGTGCTGATGGGGCATTCGCTGGGCGCGGTCACCGCCCTCGCGGTCCTCGGCGCCACCCCGCCCGTCCTGGACCCGGGCGTCGTGACGCATGCGGCGGTATCGGCGGACGTACCCGCCGGCCTCGTGCTGTGCGGTACTCCGGCACGCGCCCTCGATGATCGACGCGGGGCCGCCGCGCCGCAGCTGCCACCGGTGCTCGCCGTACACGGAGTGGACGACCGGCGGGCGCCGATCGACCCGGTGCGTGCCTGGGCGCGGCAGCGCGATGCCGTGGAACTGCGCGAATACATCGATGCCGGGCACGATCTGCTGCACGAACGCGTGCGCACCCGAGTGACGGCGGATATCGTGCAGTGGACGCAGGAGATCGTCGCGGGGCCGGTGCGGCGATCGTGAAATACGCTGTGTGACAGCGGAGCAGGAAGGGGGACGCGATGCAGCCGAACACGATCACCACGCTGGATTCGGCCGTCGAAGACGGGCAGCTGTGGATCGACGGGGTACTGGTGGCCGAGGGTGCGCCGGAGCGGTGTGCCGTGCGCTACGAACAACTCGCCGATCAGGTGGACGCCCAGATCGAAACTCTCACCGCGGCGGTATCACTGCCCGGTTTCGGGGGGTTCGATTCGGGCGCGGCGTTGCGCACCGGCTTCGAGGGCAAGGCGGTCGACGCGATCGCGGCGCTGCGCCGGTACTCCGGTGCGGCCCGGCAACTCGCGCACACCTTCCGTACCGCCGCGGCGGCCTACCGGGAGGCCGATACCGATGTGGCGGCGGCACTGGGCGCCGCCGCCGAGCCGACGGAGGCCTCCGGTGCGTGAACTACCCCGCGCCGGGGCCCGCGGTGTGCACTACCGTGTCGACCCCGAATACGCCCCCACCGTGGAAGTGTTCGACAACCTCACACATCGGCAGATCCATGCCGGGGTGGCCGCGCTGAACCCGTCGGTACTGCAGTCCGGAGGTCAGGCCTGGCAGGGCGCGGCCACCGGTCTCACCGACGCGGTGGCGCAGGCGCACACCGAGATCCGTGGCGCCATCGCCGACGGCTGGCGTGGCTCCGCGGCGGGTCTGGCCACGGCGGCGGTCCGCGATTTCGAGGCCGCCGGCCGCCACCTCGCCGATGTGCTGGCGACGGTCGGGCAGCGGCTGGGCCGGGCCGGCGACGCGGCGGAAACCCTGCGTGCCGCGGTCCCCGAGCCCACCGGCGCCGCGCCGGATCTGGCGGCGGCCCTGCTGGATCCCCATGCCGCCACCGGCAATATCGCGGTACAGCGGCAAGCCGACGACGATCGCGCCGATGTGGTCCGGGTGATGGACAGCGTCTACACCGGGGCCTTCATCCCCACCGGCGCGCAGGTACCGGCGTTCCCGGACCTCCCGGATCCGGTGCCGGGCAGCGTTGCGCCCGCCGGGACCGTGCCGGTGGTGCCCGCAGGCTCCGGCCCGGAAGACGTGGCCGGGCAGCGGCCTTCGCTCGCCGTGACCGCGGCCGCGGTCACGCCGGAAGGGCAGCCGGAGCCGCCCCCGCCCGGTTCGGCGAACCCGGACGAACCGGCCCGGCCGGTGATCGCGATTGTTCCCGCCGGGGCCGGGACCCCGGATGCCGCCCCCGCCGAGACCGCCGCCGCGGCCACCGCGCAACCGGCTCCCGCACCTGCCGCCGTTCCGGCCCCCGCCCCGGTACCGGCGGGGAGTACCACCACCACGGTCGCGTCGGCGGCGGGTGTTCCCCTGTTCGGCGCACCGGTCCGCCCGGCCGGGTCGAGTACCGATCAGGAGCGGTCCCGCGACGAGCAGCAGCGTCAGCCGGGTGGCGAAACGGTCACCGGAATGGGTGCGGGAGCGATCGGCGGCATGATGGGCGGCGCCATGGCGGCCGATTCCGTCCGTTCGAGCACCCCGGTGACACCGCGGACCGAGCGGACCGACCCGGCCGACGACGATCTCCATTTCACCGACGAGGACCTCACCTACCTGGAACCGGGCGAACCGGCCGGGCAGTTGATCGGCGCACTGGATCCCACCACCCCGCCGGTTCTGGGTGAGTGGACGGAAGAGGAGTGAACTGGATCCTCACCCCGGACCAGTTCGCGCTGGCATGGGAGCGGACCGTCGGCGATCGCATTCCGTATCCACTGGCAGTTCGCTTGTCCGCCCGCGATTCCGCCGAACGCGCCGCGCAATTGCCCGCCCTGCGGCAGTGGTGCGCCGGCACCCTCGACGCCGATCTGGAGGCCGCGCTGCGCGTTCTCGCGGCTCCCGAGGTGAGTGTGGCGGCATTCGGCCAGGACGGGGGCGGCGTTCCGGCGGTCCGGGTGCTCGGCGCCTCGGCCGCGCGGATCGGAGTGGTCGCCACCCAGCGCCCGGGTGCGGATCCGGATCGCGGCGGGGAACTGCGGGTCACCGCGGGTACTTCGAGCTCCCTGCCGGTGCGCGTGATCGCGGCCCTACCGGCCGCGCCCGCGGGGGCCGGCGGACGGCTGCGGGCGCCGCGGACCGACGTCGTGGAAGACGTCCGGGACCGCGTCACCGTTCCGGTGTCCGGGCCCGGCGTTGCGAGCCGTATCCGTAAGCGGCTCAAACAGTCGCGCGACGGTATCGGCCAGATCGTGGTGTCGGTGCACCGGGCCGCGGGGCCGGCGCCCTTCGGCGTGCTGTGCTGGATGGATATCACCGACGACGGCCGCTATGCCGTCCATACCGGTAAGGACGTCGAGATCGCGGCGGTAGGAGCAGAGGGATTCACCAACGCGTTGCGCCCCATGATCGCCGCCGCCCAGCGGTCGTTTGCCTACGCCGAGCGCTGAGGATCGGCCGGCCACCTTGCTTTCCGGTACCGGTGGTCAGTTGGTGAGCGGGCGGGTGACGGTGGGAACCGTAGTGCTCGGCGATCCCTCGGGGTGTTGCGGTGCGGTCGTCCCGGTGGTCGGTACGGCCGCGCGGGGTGCGGCGGGAAGCTCGGACGGCGAGGGCTGCGCCGACGGGATTTCTGCCGGTCCGGTGTCCGGTGAACCCTGCTCGTCGGCCACCGCGGGCGGTTCGGCTGCCGGTGGCGGCGCGGCGGGCGCCGGGGGCTCGGCAGGCACCGGGGCCACCGCCTCCCCCGGCTCCGGCGGAGGTGGGGCGACGGTGGTCGAAGCCGGTGCGGGGAGCGGGGATTCGGTGTACGCCGGTTCGATCGGCGGGCTCGGCCGCGACGCGGTGGTCCAGCTCGGTTCGGCCGAGGTGGACGGATCGGCGGTGGCCGACAGAGTCACCGGCCGGGTGGTCTCGCCGGTGCCGGGCTCCGCGCCCGGACCGGGAGAGGAGGTGACCGAGATCTGGTATTCGGGTGGAAGCGTGCGCCGGGGTGGCGGTTCGGGTGCCATCCGCCAGCTCGGTGACGGCGGGATCAGCACTTTGGCGATACTGCTGGAGGGCTGGCCGGTGTACTGGGCCGGTTCGGCGGCCTGCGGCCCCGCGTGGATCGGCGGCGGTGGCACGTAGGTGTCCTCCTGGCCGATCCCGCACGCGCCGATGAGCACCAGCCCGAGGGAAACCGCCCCGGCGGCCGCCAGCGGCCCGGCGACCTTCGTTTTGCTCTCCATCGGTGACGCTCCTGTGATATGTCAGTGGCCCAACCTTAATTGAGCGTGCCCGGGAGAACTAGTCCACATCGGCGGATCAGCCTGGTTACCAGGTGTAGAAAGGCGGCGGCCGGGTACGTATCAGGTATCGAATTGATATCAGCCGCGTGTCGCGGGCTTGTGTCGCGTAACAATCTTCGGGTTGTGGTCGTAGCGTATGTTGCCGAAGTGACGCATGAGGCGCCGGAGTTCTCGGTGGCCGTGCACTGAAGTGGTAGGCGCGAAACGATTTACGGATCGGCGCCATCGAGGAGTAGATGATGGGAGACCAGACCACCACCGACCTGCCGGACGTGGCGGAGGAGCCCGCCCCGGCGGCGGTCCCGGAGCCGGCGGCGGATCCTGTATCGGGTGGTGCGGGTGCGACCGTGGGCAGAGTGCTGGGCTGGCTGGTCTTCGCCGGTGGGCTGGGTGCCGCGGCCTTCGGTATCGGCACTCTCCATGTGGTGATCAGTGTGATCGGTCTCATCCTGGCGTGTACCGCGGGGTTGACACTGCTCAAATTGCGGGCCGACGCGCCCGGTCCCGAGCCCGAGGCGGGTATCGCCGGCTGAGCCGGCGCGCTTCCGCTTCTCGCTCGTAGCCTCTCGATCCGCGTGGTCGTGCCTTTTCGCGCGTAATTCTGCGCACTGAGTGGGACACGTGTCCGATCACTTTTTCGGACAGCTGATCAACGGAGCGGTGCCGGTCGCGCGGGGGCCGCCCGGGAGCGTCTTCCCGGCGGTCGGCCGTTTGCCGGACTCCGGCATCGTCGGTACCTTGGCGCCGGTCGGGTCGGATGAGAAAGAAGAGATGAAATGATCGAAACCGGGTCCGCGGTCCTGAATCTGGCGAATGTCGTCACCTCCATCGCCGCCAACGTGACCTATCTGCTGCAGGCCTGGGGAGTTCTCTGAGTGTTTGCCGACAGTGTGGCGGCGTGCCCCCGCGGGTACGCCGCCACACTGCGTCCGGGCCACTCGTTCGTTGCCGAACAGCCGTCGCCGGCGCCTCGCCGGGCGTACAGGGCACTGCACAGGCGTCCTCGGGACCGATAACGTATGCGGCATCGCGCATTGCCGCATTACCGCCCGAGAGGAGATGCTGTGCCCCAGCAGGTTCGAGGTGTCATCGCCCGTAGTTCCGGTGCCCCGGTCGAATTGGTCCCGATCGTCATCCCCGATCCCGGGCCCCGGGACGTGGTGGTGAAGATCCAGGCGTGCGGGGTCTGCCACACCGATCTGACCTACCGGGAGGGCGGAATCAACGACGAGTTCCCCTTCTTGCTCGGGCACGAGGCCGCGGGTGTGGTGGAAACGGTGGGTTCGGCGGTCACCCATGTCGAGCCGGGCGATTTCGTGATCCTGAACTGGCGCGCGGTCTGTGGACAGTGCCGCGCGTGTCGACGCGGCCGCCCCTGGTACTGCTTCGATACCTTCAACGCCAGTGTGCCGATGACGCTCGAGGACGGCACCGAACTCACCCCGGCGCTCGGTATCGGTGCCTTCGCCGACAAGACGCTCGTCCACGAGGGACAGTGCACCAAGGTCGATCCGGACACCGATCCGGCAGTGGCCGGATTGCTCGGCTGTGGTGTGATGGCGGGCCTGGGTGCGGCGGTGAACACCGGAAATGTGGGCCGCGGGGATTCGGTGGCCGTGCTGGGCTGTGGGGGAGTCGGTGACGCCGCCATCGCCGGTGCCCGGCTGGCGGGCGCGGGCACCATCATCGCGGTGGACACCGATGCCCGCAAACTCGATTGGGCCCGCGAGCTCGGCGCCACCCACACCGTCGACGCTTCCGGTACCGACGCGGTCGCGGCGATCCAGGATCTCACCGACGGGTTCGGTGCCGATGTGGTGATCGACGCGGTCGGCCGCCCGGAGACCTGGAAACAGGCGTTCTACGCGCGCGACCTGGCCGGCACCGTGGTGCTGGTCGGGGTGCCGACCCCCGATATGACGCTGGAGATGCCGCTGATCGATTTCTTCAGCCGGGGCGGGTCGCTGAAATCGTCCTGGTACGGGGACTGCCTGCCGGAACGGGATTTCCCGACGCTGATCGATCTGTACCGGCAGGGCCGCTTGCCGCTGGACAAATTCGTCACAGAACGGATCGGCCTGGATGCGGTGGAACAGGCCTTCCACACCATGCACGGCGGGCAGGTCCTGCGTTCGGTGGTGGTCCTGTGACCGCGCGAGTCGAGCGGATCGTCACCGAGGGGCAGTTCTGTCTCGACGGCGGCTGCTGGGATGTGGCGAACAATATCTGGCTCGTCGGTGACGACAGCGAGGTGCTGATCATCGATGCCGCGCACGACGCCCAGCCGATCCTCGAGGCGGTGGCCGGGCGCCGGGTGACCGCCGTCGTCTGCACGCACGCGCACAACGATCACGTCACCGTGGCGCCCGTCCTGTCGGCGGCGACGGGCGCGCCGATCTTCCTGCACCCCGACGACGATGTGCTCTGGCAGCAGACCCATCCCGGGGTCGAGTACCGTCCGCTCGCCGACGGAGAGACCTTCCGGGTCGGCGGCGCGGAACTGCGGATCCTGCACACGCCGGGGCATTCGCCGGGGTCGTGCTGCCTGTATTTCGCCGACGGCGGCGAGTTGTTCAGCGGAGATACCTTGTTCGAGGGCGGGCCCGGAGCGACCGGGCGTTCCTATTCGGACTACCCGACCATCCTCGCCTCCATCAACGAGCGATTGTTCGCGCTACCGGAACAGACCGTGGTGCACACCGGACACGGACCCGACACCACCCTCGGCGCCGAGCGGGCCACAGTCCCCGAGCGGGCCTGAAACCGGAACTCGCGGTAGTGGAACGACGGCGCTCGCACAGGTGCCGCCGTTCCGGCTGCTGTCGTCGGGTGGGCGCGGAGCGGGCTCGATCAACCGAGCGGTGGTGCGAGGTACTCCAGCGCGTAACCATCGCCGTCCCGGGTTACGCGGGCGATACCGGGGGAATCGAGGTGCGCGCCGGCCACGAAGTGGTCTGGCCGGGTCAGTTGTTCGAGGAGGTCCGCTCGTGCGGCGCGGGCCCGGGGCCGATCGCCGTCGAGTTCCCAGGAGACGTTCGGCCGCTCGAATTGGAGTGTGGGTACGTGAACGGTATCGCCCCAGACCAGCAGGTGGCCGGTGCCGCTGCTGACGTCGTAGACGGTGTGACCGGGCGTGTGGCCCGGCGTGGGGACCGCGGTGAGCCAGTCGTTTATCGCGACCTTCTCCGACACGGGTACGACCCGGTCGCGGATCGGCTCGAGCCGCCCGGTGAACACCGAGGTATCGCCCGCGCCGATCCATACCCGCTCGAGACCGGGAAAAGCCGCCGCACCACCTGGCGCGATCAGGCCACTCACGTGGTCTTCGTGATTGTGGGTGATGGCCACATCGCCGATCCGCGCGCGGTCGATTCCCGCTTCGTCGAGGGCGGTGTAGATCAATCCCATCGTGGGGTCGTGCCAGGCGTCGGACGCTCCGGTGTCCACGAGCACCGACCGCGCGCCGTCGGTGATGTAGAAGGCGTTGACCGCCAGCCGTAAATTACCGTCGACCAGCGGTACGGCGGCCGGCAGCGCATCGAGCGCGCAGCCGTCCTCGCCGCGGAGCCGTGTCGGTGGCATATCGATGTACCCGTCTCGTAACGAGATCACCTGTAGAGCACCGAATTCGAATGTGGCGTAGTGGCGGCCACTCGAGACCAACCGCATGGGAACCTCCGTCGTGCTATGTCTCTGATAGAAGATCAGATCTTCTTTAGGAGAAACATACACTGTGAACAGTCAGGAACCCACCGATCGAGGAGCATGGTGATCGAGCTAGACGGAACCGGGACCGAGCCACCGCACGGTGACGATCTGGCCGGCGCGTTCGGCGGCAATGTGCGGCGACGACGCGAGGCGGCGGGGCTGACGCTGGAGCAGCTGTCCACCCGATCGTCGGTCAGCCGGGCGATGCTGTCCAAGGTCGAACGCGGTGAGAAGAGCCCGACGATCGGCGTCGCGTCCCGGATCGCCCACGCGCTCGACGCATCGCTCTCGGACCTGATCGGCGGGGCGAACGCGGCCGCGTCCGGAGTGGCCGTCACCATGCGCAAGAAGGACCGTCCCGTTTTCCGCGACCCGGAAACCGGTTTCGAACGGCATATGGTGTCGGCGGCCCCGGGCGTGGGAGGCGGTGAGATGGTCGTCCACTACCTGCCCGCGCAGGTCTCCACCGGGCTGCTGCCCGCGTATCCGCCGGGTACGGAGAAACAACTCGTGGTGCTCGCGGGCACGCTGACGGTCGCGATCGGCGGGATCAGCGAGATCCTGGACACCGGCGACTCCCTGTTCTTCCAGGCCGACGCCGACCACGGCTTCGCCAACCGGACCAACGCCCCCTGCGAATACCTCATGGTCATCTCGCGCCGAACCTGATCGGCGGCAGCCGCCCGAAGAGCACGCCGGAGAAACGTCAGCGGTGACGCCGTATCCGGTGACTACCGCGCGAGTGCCACCGGAACCCGGTCAGGGAGTACGAGGCTCCAGTACGAAGATCGGGATACGGCGTTCGGTCCACGACTGGTAGTTGTCGAAATCCGCGTACAGCTCGAGCAGTTTCGGCCACAGCCGATCACGTTCGGCGTCGTCGGCGAGCCGGGCCCGCACCGGGATCCGGTCCTTGCCGATCTGCACGGTGGTGTCCGGCGCCGCGACGAGGTTGTAGTACCACTGCGGGTTCTTCGGCAGCCCGCCCTGCGAGGCGACCACGACGATGTTCGCGTCGTCACGCAGGTAGAGCAGTGGCGCGGTGAACGGCTTACCCGATTTCCGGCCGATATGGTCGAGCAAAAGGGTGGGCACCGGGTTGCGCAGCCCGGCCCCGACCCGCCAGGTACCGCCGATCCGTCCCCCGGTCTTGCGATAGGCCCAGGTGTTGACCTTGGACATGTACTTGATGACGGTCGGCACCAAGGACGAGTCGAGTTGTTTGGGACGATTGTTCATACTTCTTCGAGCTTCTTTCCCGGTGCTCAGCGCAGGATCAACAGCGCGGATTTCTCGATGAGGTCGGCGATATCGGCGTAGGACGCGTAGCCCATACCGGCCCGGACCAGTGCACCCGCGTAGACCAGCTCCAGCGATACCACCACCTCCGGATCCGGGTCGGGACCGAGCGCCCGCTCGATCCGGGTCCGGATCTCCAGGCCGATCCGGGCGCGTAGATGGGCCACATCGGGATCGCGGCCGAGCATGGCGCTGGTGACGGCGCCGGAAACCTCTTGGTCGTCGGCGACCAGCATCGCGATCGCCCGCAACTCGGCCACCACCCGGATGATGGGGTCGGGATCCTCGCTGACCGGTGAATCCGCCGCCACCAGCCGCCGCCAGAAGATCTCGGCGACCAGATGTTCCTTCGACGAGAAATAGGTGTAGGCGGTGGCGGTCCCGACCCCGGCCGCGGCGGCGACCATCCGGATGGTCATCCCCGCGAACCCCTCGCGGGTCAGCACCTCCACCGCGGCCTTCGTCAGTTTGTCGACCGTATCGGCCTGTTTCGCGGACAGGCGTCGACGGGTCGCTTCGACGACGAGAGGTTCACCTTCGGACATGTGTCTGAATGTACCGTTTCAGTTCTTCGCGGCCGCAATCCCGGCCCTGCGGCCGTAGAAACTGCCGTCACCCAGCGAGGTTCCGCTGGCGTAGCCGCCCGCGCAGACTCCGGAGGTGCAGCGGCCCGCGGCGAACAGCCCGGGGATGGGCTCACCGCTCACGTGCAGCACCCGCGAATCCAGATCCGTGCGCAGTCCGCCGAGGGTGAATCCGGCGGTGAACCCGCGCATATCGAAGGCCGCGAACGGACCCTCCAGCGCCTTCGTCCACTCCGGCTTCTTCCCCAGCAGCGGGTCCTTACCGTCCACCGCGTGCTTGTTGTACAGGTCGACGGTGCTCTGCAGGGCGAGTTCGGGCAGACCCATATCGGATTCGAGTTCGGCGATGGTCTCCGCGGCCCAGGTCGGCGGCTGCCGGAAGAACGGGGTGGAGGTCTCGGTGGTCAGGGATTCCTCGTAGGCGGCCTCGCCGATGATCAGATACGCCTGGTTCTCCTGGTGGAACAGGGTCATCTGACCGATCCGGCCCGGATAGGTGTCTTCCGGGACATAGCGCTGACCACGCCCGTTGACCAGGATGCCGCGCGCCATCATCTGCGGATCGCCGAAGAACGCGACCTCGGTGGCGTCCATATGGGCCAGGTCGGCGCCGAGGGCCTGCGCCACCCGGATGGCGATACCGTCGTGTTCCTCGATGGCGGCACCCGGGCGGCCGATGAGCCGGGGAGCGAATCCTTCGATCATCTGGTCGTGATAGGCGAAACTGCCGGTGGCCAGGACGACTCCGCGTTCGGCGCGGATGTTCAATTCCTTGCCGTACTGTTTGGCGACCACACCGACGACCCGATCACCGTCGACGATCAACCGCTGGATGCGGATATCGTATTCGGCGGTGACACCCAGCTTCTCGGCGGTTTCGGCGAGCGGTTTCATCAGCATGTAGCCGCCGCCCTTGGAACCCGTGCGCTTATTGCTCATCTGCGGGACGTGTCCGCGCGGGGCCGGATCGGCGACGGTGTTGAAAGGGGCGGCGTTCTCGCCACCGGAATACATCAGGCCCTCGTCGTGCGGGGGCTCCCAGCCGGGCTCACCCCAGAACTCCGCTTTGAAGGGCACGCCGTTGGCGACCAGCCATTCGTAGTGTTCGACACTGCCCCGGCAGTAGTCGGCGATCTTGGCCGCGTCCGCGCCGGGACCCAGCGCGGTGAGCATGAATTTCTCCATGTTCTCCGGGCTGTCCTCGAAACCGAGCGCCTTCTGCAGCGGGGTACCGCCGCCGAGGTAGATGAACCCGCCGGCCAGTGCCGCTGCCCCGCCCCAGCCGCTGGTGCGTTCCAGGACGAGTACCTGTGAGCCTGCCCGCGCGGCCTCGATGGCGGCACAGACGCCGGCGATCCCGTAACCGGCGACCACGACATCTGCGGTGCGGTCCCAGGCGCCGACCTCGGCGGCGGGAAGTGGGCGGAGAGGAGTGGCGTCGGCCATTATTCGTCTTCCTTACTGTCGTTCTGCGCCGCGGCTGCCGGGTCGGTGGCGTCCTGCCGCCCGGCGATGGTGGCACGCTCCGGCGCGCCGGTACCGGAAGGTTCCCGCTCAGCGGCAGTAACACTGTGCCGCTCGCCGACTGTGCCGCTGTCCCGCTCGGCGGGTGTGACATTCGCCCGCGCGACCGCACCCTGCCCGACGCCCAGGCCTTCGCCGAACCGTGCCAGCGCCAGTCCGGCCAGCGGCAGTTCGGCGCCGACCCGGCCGCCCAGATCCAGGGCGAGGGACAGATCCTTTTCGCCGAGTTCGCGCACATGGGTGAGGATCGACAGCCAGAAGTCGCCGTCCGCGATGGGAGCGGTGGTATCGCGCAGCATGATCGAGCCCGCTCCACCGGTCACCGCGTCGGAGTGGCGGACCACCTTGCCCAGCACAGTGATATCGAGCCCGGCGGCCTCGGCCAGCCGCTGGGCCTCGGTGGCGGCGGTGAAGGAGATGAAATGCAGCAGGTTGCGGGCGAGCTTCATCCGGGTACCGGCCCCGACCTCGCCCGCGTGCACGACCATATCGGCGAAACAACCGAAGGGTTCGCGTACCGCTTCGACCGCCTCATTGCCACCACCGACCATCACCGCCAGCCGTCCGCTGTCCGCGCCCGCCGCGCCACCGCTGACCGGGGCGTCGATCAGATCCACCCCGTGCTCGGCGCACAGCCGCGCGAATTCCACGGCCGATTCGTCGCCGATGGTGGAGTGCACGGCCACCACGGTGCCCGGGGCAGCGGTACTCAGCACCCCGTTCTCGCCGGCGAGTACGGACCGGACCTGCTCGTCGTCGACCACCGCGATGCAGATGATCCCGCATTTCGACGCCACCTCGGCCGCTGTTCCGGCCGCTTCCGCGCCGGCCGAGGTGAACGGTTCGAGCACTTCGGCCCGCATATCGCAGACCGTGAGCCCGCCGTGCCAGGCCAGCAGTTTCCTGGCCATCGGCGCGCCCATCGAACCCAGCCCGATGAAGCCCACCCGGGGGCCGACGCCGGCGCTCATTACCGGATCACCTGGCCGCCGTCGACACAGAAGATCTGCCCGGTGACCCAGGAGGCGTCGTCGGAGAGCAGATAGAGCAGGGCGCCCGCCATATCGTCGGGTGTACCCATGCGCTTGAGCGGCAGCCGGTTCACCATGTCCTTGACCATGCTCTCCGGTGTGGTGGTCTTGGTGGCCTCGGTATCGGTGGGACCCGGCGCGATCGCGTTGACCCGGATATTCGAGCCACCGAGTTCGGTGGCCAGCTGCTGGGTGAGACCGTTGATCCCGACCTTGGCCAACCCGTAGAAACCGGAGTACACCCAGGCGGCCGTGGACGACTGGTTGACGATCGAACCGCCACCGTTCGCCGCCATGTTCTCCCAGACCGCGCGGGTCATCACCAGCGCGCCGTCCAGGTTCACCGACATGAACTTCTTGTAGTAGTCCCAGGGCACGGTGAGCAGCAGATCGAGTTTCATGCCGCCGTAGATGGCCGCGTTGTTGACGAGATGGTCGATCTTGCCGTACTTCTCGACGGTGAAATCGGCCAGCGCCTTCGCCGAATCCGGATCGGATACGTCGACCGTGTGGAAGGACGCGGTACCGCCGTCGGCCACGATCTTCTCGGCGACGGCCGTACCGCCCTCCTCGTTCAGATCCGCGACGACGACCGACGCGCCCTCGGCGGCCAGCGCCTGCGCGTAGACCTCGCCGATTCCGCGGGCGGCGCCGGTGACGATGGCGGTCCTGCCGGTGAAACGAGCCATGGGATGAGCTCCTCGTTGTTCGGGAAAGCTTGTCTGTTCGGAAATTTCTCGCGCTCGCGGGTGGGTGCCCGCCCGCCGCGCGGTACGGATTTCGCGGCTACCGGCGGTTCGGTATGCGCACGGCGCGGCCTACTGGGCGGTGGCGACGAGTTTGGTCTCCAGGTACTCCTCGAACCCGGCGACACCCATCTCACGGCCGATACCGGACTGTTTGTATCCACCGAACGGCGCGTCGGCGCTGTACCACATACCGCCGTTGACGCCCAGGGTTCCGGTGCGCACCCGGTCGGTGACCCGGCGGATACGCTCCGGGTCCTTACCCCAGACCGCACCGGACAGGCCGTACGGCGAGTCGTTGGCGATCCGGACGGCGTCGTCGTCGCCGTCGTAGGGCAGCACCACCAGGACCGGGCCGAAGATCTCCTCCTGTGCGGCCTTGGCGCTGTTGTCCAGATCGGCGATGACGGTGGGTTCGACATAGAAACCGCGGTCGTGTTCGGCCGGGCGGCCGCCGCCGGCGACGATCCGGCCGCCGTCGGCGCGGGCACTGTCGATATAGCCGAGGACCCGGGTGCGCTGCCGGTCGGAGATCACCGGTCCGCAGACGGTACCGGGGTTCGTGGGATCGCCGGGGCGGATACCGCGCATGGTGTTCGCGGCGGCCGCGAGCGCCTCCTCGTATTTGTTCCGCGGTACCAGCAGCCGGGTGGACAGGGCACAGCCCTGACCGGCGTGCACGCACAGTGAGAATCCGGCGTAGCTCACCGCGGTGGCGAGGTCGGCGTCGTCGAGCACGATGAACGCCGATTTCCCGCCGAGTTCGAGGAAGGTCTTCTTCAGATTGGCCGCGGCCGAGGCCATCACGGCGCGGCCGGTATTGGTGGATCCGGTGAAACTGATCAGGTCGACCCGCGGATCACCGGAGAGCTGCGCGCCGAGCGCATGATCGGACGAAGTGACGATATTGACCACGCCGGGCGGGATATCGGTTTCTTCGGTGATGATGGACGCCAGCGCCGCCGCGCACCAGGGGGTGTCGGGGGCTGGCTTGAGAACGACGGTGTTGCCCGCGGCCAGCGCCGGACCCAGTTTCGCGAAGTTGATCTGGTGCGGGAAGTTCCACGGGGTGATCGCCCCGACCACGCCGATCGCTTCGCGCCGCAACGCCCGGTGGGTGCTGATACCCATCGGCGCGGCCACCCCGAGCTCGGTCTCCCATTCATAGGTCGCGGCGAGCCGGGTGGCGAAGCTCAGATCCGCTACGGGCCCCTCGAGCTGCGGCCCACTGGTGAACATGATCGGCGCGCCCACCTCGGCGACGGTGATCTCCCGCAGTTCCTCGGCGTGCGCCTTCAGGCCCGACTGCAGCTGTTCCAGGCAACGCACCCGGAAGGCGTGGTCGCGGGACCAGTCGGTCTCGTCGAAGGCGGTCCGGGCGGCGGCGATGGCGGCGTTCATATCGGCCGCGTCCGCATCGGCCGCGGTGCCGATGACCTCTTCGGTCGCCGGGTTCACATTCTCGAACACGCCGTTGCCGCCGGGGGTGAGGCTGCCGCCGATCAGCAGTCGAGAACTGTCGCCGGGCAGAAGACTGTTCATGAAAGACCCCAATACTGTCTGGACAGGTGTATGGAATATAGTCCGGACTGTTTCTCGAGTGCAAGAACGGGTTCTATCGTTCGTGCTCCACGCTGATCGTGCCCGAAAGATGGGCCGGATGGGGCCGGTAGCCCGCGGCAATCTCGCGATCGGTCGTCGTTATGCGTCTGAGCAGTAAATTCCCGTACGATCATTGTCGCGGGGGCGCGCCGCTGGTACCGTCCAGACACATGTCCAGCTATGTGTCTCTCCCCGGCGGCCGATCGGTCGCGCCCGGCGAGAACTCGTTATCGAAACAGAGGTGGGTCCGATGACGGCCGCATCGTTGGAGCCGGTGACGTTCGATCCGTACGACTACGTCTTCCACGAAGACCCGTACCCGGTCTACGCCCGGCTGCGCGCGGAGGCGCCGCTCTACTACAACGCCGAACTCGACTTCTACGCACTATCGCGGCACGCCGATGTCACCGCGGGCTTCCGCAATGCCGCCCAGCTGTCGAATGCCAACGGGGTCTCGCTGGATCCCGCGGCCTGGGGCCCGCACGCGCACAAGACCATGTCGTTCCTCGCGATGGACGATCCCCGGCATATGCGGATGCGCAAGCTGGTCTTCAAGGGCTTCACCCCCAAACGGGTCGCCGATATGGAGACCCGCATCCGGGAACTCACGCTCGAATACCTGGAACCGGCCCTCGAGCGCGGCGAATTCGACTGGATCCAGGAATTCGCCGGCAAGCTCCCGATGGATGTCATCTCCGAGTTGATGGGCGTACCGGTCGCCGACCGCGACGAGATCCGCCATATGGCGGATATGGTCATGCACCGCGAGGACGGCGTGACCGATGTCCCCGATACGGCGATCGAAGCCTCGCTGAACCTGGTGGTCTACTACGCGGACATGGTGGCGCAGCGGCGGGCGAAACCGGCCGACGACCTCACCTCGGCACTGCTCGAGGCGGAGATCGACGGTGACCGACTGACCGACGACGAGATCATCGGCTTCATGTTCCTGATGGTCGTCGCCGGAAACGAGACCACCACCAAACTGCTGGGCAACGCCCTGTACTGGGCCGGCCGCAATCCGGCCGAATACGCCAAGGTCGTCGACGATCCGGAACGGGTCGCGGACTGGGTCGAGGAGACCCTGCGCTACGACACCTCCAGCCAGATCGTCGCGCGGACCGCGACCGAGGAACTCGAGTACCACGGCCGCGTGATCCCGGCGGGTTCGAAAGTGTTGCTGCTGATCGGATCGGCCAACCGGGACGGTGATGTCTTCGACGACGGCGATGTCTACGACCTGGACCGTGCCGAAAAAGGCAATCTGGCCAGCTTCGGCGCCGGTGTGCACTTCTGCCTCGGCGCCCATCTGGCTCGGCTGGAAACCACTGTCGCACTGCGCGAATTCGCCGCGCGGGTGAAGTCCTACCGAGTGCGTGAGAACGAATTCGTCCGCGTGCACTCGTCCAATGTCCGGGGCTTCGCCGAGCTCCCGATCTCCGTGGAGGTGCGGTAAATGCCCCGGTTCGATCCTCATCCCGAGAAGCGGCCGACCATCGTGGCCGGCGCTTCGTCGGGTATCGGCGCCGCCACCGCCGTGGAACTGGCCGCACAGGGCCATCCGGTGGCGCTGGGCGCGCGCCGGGTGGAGATCCTGGAGGAGTTGGCCGGCAAGATCCGGGCCGACGGCGGTACCGCTTTCGCACATCGTCTCGATGTCACCGATCAGGCTTCGGTAGACGAGTTCGTGGCGGCTGCCGAAGCGGCCATCGGACCCACCGAGGTCCTGGTCTCCGGGGCCGGTGATATCGAATTCGGCCTCATCCAGGACATGGATCCCGCCGATTTCGCACAACAGGTGCAGATCCACCTGATCGGCGCGCATCGGATGGCCCACGCGGTACTGCCCGGCATGCTGGCGCGGCGGCGCGGCGATGTGGTGCTGATCAGTTCCGACTGCGCACCGCTGCCACGTCCCTGGAACGGCGCCTACAGCGCTGCCAAAGCCGGGGTCGAGGCGATGGTGCAGCAGATGCGGATGGAACTGGAGGGCACCGGTATCCGGGCGTCGCTGGTCCGGCCCGGGCCGACCGTGACCGGTATGGGGATGAACGCATCGCCGGAGGTGGTGGGGCCGCTGCTGGAGTCCTGGCAGGCCTGGGGCCTGGCGCGGCATCCGTACATGCTGCGTGCCGGTGACCTGGCCCGGGCGGTGTCCGCGGTCGTCGGCACCCCGCGGGGTGCCCATCTCGTGCTGGTCGAGGTGCAACCGGAAGCGCCGCTGCGGCCGCTGCCGGAAGAAGGAAAGGACGCCTGATGACAACCGCACTGCCTCCGGGCTTCGATTTCACCGACCCCGCGCTGTGGGCCGATCGCAGTCCGGTCGAGGAATTCGCGCTACTGCGGCGGACGGCGCCGGTCTGGTGGAACGCCCAATCCGACGAGACCTCGGGCGGTTTCAACGACGGCGGCTACTGGGTGGTCAGCACACTGGAGGACGTCAAGGAACTCTCGCGCAATCCGGAGCTGTACTCGTCGCAGCAGAAGGGGTCCATCGTCCGGCTGCCCGGCGATATCACCCCGGACCAGATGCAGCTCACCGAAGCGTTGCTGGTGAACATGGATCCGCCGAAGCATTCCAAGGTGCGG
Source organism: Nocardia sp. NPDC001965 (assembly GCF_053594175.1). NCBI lineage: Bacteria > Bacillati > Actinomycetota > Actinomycetes > Mycobacteriales > Nocardiaceae > Nocardia > Nocardia sp. NPDC001965. The sequence continues at coordinate 36,680 of NZ_JBSFDZ010000024.1, read as the reverse complement.
CGGATCGTCTCCAAAGGTTTCACCCCGCGTGCGGTGGAGGGCCTGCGGGACGCGCTCACCGAGCGCGCGCATCGGATCGTGCACGAGGCCAAGAAGACCGGCAGCGGCGATTTCGTCACCCAGGTCGCCTGTGAACTGCCGCTGCAGGCGATCGCCGAGCTGCTCGGCGTTCCGCAGGAGGACCGCCGCAAGGTGTTCGACTGGTCCAACCAGATGCTGAACTACGACGATCCGGAATACGGAGATCCGACCGTCGCCTCGGCGGAGATCCTCGGCTACGCCTGGAACATGGCCGAACAGCGGCGTTCGTGTCCGGCCGACGATATCGTCACCCAGCTGGTCAACGCCGACCTCGACGGTGAGGGGTTGGCCTCCGACGAGTTCGGTTTCTTCGTCATCCTGCTCGCGGTCGCCGGGAACGAGACCACCCGTAACGCCATCACCCACGGGATGAAGGCGTTCGTGGACAATCCGGAGCAGTGGGAGCTGTACCGGGAGCAGCGGCCGCGGACCGCGCCCGACGAGATCGTGCGCTGGGCCACTCCGGTGACCGCGTTCCAGCGCACCGCGACCGCCGATCACGTGCTGGGCGGGCAGGAGATCGAGAAAGGGCAGCGGCTCGGCCTGTTCTACAGCTCGGCCAATTTCGACGAGGCCGGCTTCGACGAACCGTTCACCTTCGATATCCTGCGCGACCCGAATCCGCATGTCGGATTCGGTGGTACCGGTACGCATTACTGTGTCGGCGCGAACCTGGCCCGCCTGGAAATCGACCTGATGTTCAATGCGATCGCCGACGCCATGCCCGGCCTGAAATCCGATTCCGATCCGGTACGGTTGCGATCGGGGTGGATCAACGGAATCAAGAGTTGGCAGGTGCGCTACGAATGAACGTTCGAGATATTCCGGTGAACACGCTGTCCGGTTCGGCCGCCACGCTCGGTGAGCTGGTCGGGGACCGGGTGGTCCTGCTGGTCAATGTCGCGTCGAAATGCGGGTTGACACCGCAGTACACCGGGTTGGTCGAGCTGCAGAAGACCTACGGCGACCGTGGTTTCAGCGTGGTCGGGGTCCCGTGTAATCAGTTCATGGGCCAGGAACCGGGCAGTGCCGAGGAGATCCAGCAGTTCTGCTCCACCACCTACGGGGTGGACTTTCCCCTGCTGGAGAAGGTCGACGTGAACGGTGACGGTCGGCATCCGCTGTACCGGGAGATCATCGACACCCCCGATGCCGAGGGTGCGGCCGGGGATGTCCAGTGGAATTTCGAGAAGTTCCTGATCGGCCGGGACGGGGTCGTGGCCGGGCGTTTCCGGCCTACTACCACACCGGATGCGGACACGCTGGTGGCGGCTATCGAGAAAGCGCTGTAACCGATGCCCTAACCGCTTATGATCGAGGCCCGCTCACCCAGTCGTGAGCGGGCCTTTTTCACTTTCTACCTGCGAAAACGGTGTGATACGGCGAAATCCGGACGTGATCGGTGAAAACCGCCCGCCCGGGTTGAATCAGCCATAACATGGACAACTGTCTGGACATAAATCCGGCTAGTTCGGCACGCCGGGGTGCCGAACGGTTCGAGGCAGGTGAGTGGTGGTACCGATACACGACCGGTCCGATCGGCGAACAACTGCGCGCAAGGTCTGGGACGCTGTGCAGTACAAACTGGCGGCCTTGGGGATGGTGCTGGTCATCGTCCTCGCCGTGGTCTTCTCGCTGGTCATGTTCTTCGGCGGATTCACGCCCAAGGAGCCGGTGGCCATCGTGGTGCCGCGCAGCGGCCTGGTGATGGATCCCGACGCCAAGGTGAAATTCCGCGGTGCGGAGGTCGGCCGGGTCGGCAAGATCGAATCCGGGAACGGGGAGGTCCGCCTCGAACTGGATATGAACCCCGATCTGATGCGGCTGGTACCGGGCAACGCTCAGGTCGATATCCGCTCCACCACGGTGTTCGGTGCGAAGTACGTGAATTTCGTGGAGCCCGCGCAGCCCGCCGGACGTCTGCAACCGGGCCAGGTGTTGCGGGGCGAATCGGTGACCGTCGAATTCAACACGTTGTTCGAACGGCTCACCGAAGTGCTGAACATGGTCCAGCCGGAGAAACTCAACGCCACCCTCACCGCGCTCGGCACGGCGCTCCAGGGCCGCGGCGAGCAACTCGGCGACCTGCTGGTGAACGCGGACCGGCTGCTGCGCGAGCTCAATCCGAGCCTGCCCGCGCTCCAGCGCGATTTCCGGTCCACCGCCGCCGTGACCGACCTCTACGCCGATACGGCTCCGGACCTGCTGCGCACTGTCGACAACGCGACGGCGCTGAGCCACACCCTCACCGACAACGAACAGAACTTCGACGCCCTGCTGCTCGATACGATCGGCTTGGCCGACACCACGAGCGCGGTGCTGACCGAGAACGAGCAGAACCTGGTGACGGCGCTGGACCTGCTGCGGCCGACCACCGAACTGCTCAACACCTACAAACCCTCGCTGGACTGCGTCATCCGCGGTCTCGCCAAGGCGATGCCGCTGGCCGACGATCTGATGGGCGGCCGCAACCCGGGCGCCTCGTTCAACGCGAGCTTCATGTACGGCGCCGAGGCCTACCAGTACCCGAACGATCTACCGAAGGTGAACGCCACCGGCGGGCCGCGCTGCGCGGGAGTACTGGACCGGGCACCGGGTAGCCACGCCGACTACGTGGTCACCGATACCTCGGAGGTCAACCCCTTCATCCCGTCCACCCGGATCTATCAGAACCATCCGACGGTGTTCGAGGTGCTCTTCGCCGGGATGCCCGGTATGCGCTGAGCCGGTATCAGGATCCGCTCTCGGGCTGCCCGGGCCCGGGGCGGACACACATCACGCCGCCGCACGGTTTGTCCGTGAGTCCCGCGGGGTTGGGATGCACGGTCGGGCGCCGGTGGGCGGGCGCGCGCAGTTCGTGACGGTTGCGGCTGCGGGGGCCGCGGGCAGTGCGACGCCGCCTCACCGGGCGGCTCCCGGACCGCCGTCGAACGAACCGAGCGCGGCGGTGCGAACCCGGCCCCGGGCGTGGGCCCGGAAACCGCCGGAACCGCCCGGGAAGGCCCCGGTAGCGCCCGGTGCCGCATGGGGCGAACCTGTCGGTGGCCAGTTGTTCATGGCCACCAGTCTGGCGGATGCCCCCCGGCTTGTCGCAACGGGGTTTACCCGGTGGACGCGGCCGCGGGGACCCGACCTGCTCAGGAAGCCAGCTGCCGAGGTGCCTCGACCACCGAATAGTGTCCGGCGTCACCGGTGAGCACCGTGCTGGGCCGGCCGTCCACACCCACCGGGATATCACCGGCGAGGGTGATCCGGGTCAGGCGGCGCGGCCGGCCGTCGTAATCGTTGACCGCGTAGTGCTGGGTCGCGCGGTTGTCCCAGATCGCGACATCGCCGAGCTGCCAATCCCAGCGGACCGTGTTCTCCAGCCGGATCACCCGATCCTGGAAGAGCCGGAACAGCGTCTGCGATTCGGTGGTCGAGAAACCGACGAAGTTCCGGACGAAATGGCCGAGCAGCAGCGCGCGCTCCCCGCTCTCCGGATGCACCCGCACCACCGGATGCTCGGTCTCGTACAGCGAGGACTCGAACTCGGCGCGGTGCTCGCGGGTCTTGTCGTCCGGGTTCTCACCGTGACGACCCACATAGTCGTACACATTGGTGTGCACCGCCCGCAGATTCTCGGCCAGCAACCGCAGCGGCTCGGGCAGCGAATCGTAGGCCGCCACGGTGGACGCCCACGTGGTGGTGCCACCGTAGGGCGGCAGCGTGACCGCCCGCAGGATCGACGCCTTCGGGATCCGGTCCACGAAGGTCACATCGGTGTGCCAGCTGTTGGCGCTGCCGTACTCCGAATCGATGGCGAGGGTCTTCTCGCCGTGCGAGGTGACCGTCGGATGCGGGGTGGTGGGGCTGCCGAGCAGTTCGGCGAACTCGTACTGCCCGTCCTCGGTGAGCCGGTCCTGCCCGCGGAAGAAGATGACCTTGTGTTCCACCAGCGCCTTGCGGATGATTTCCACGGCCGCCGGGCCGAGGTCACCGCCCAGCCGCACCCCGTCGATCCGCGCTCCGATCCTGGACCCGAGCTTGACCACGGTGGGGAGGGTGGCGGGGGTGGTGTTTTCGGATGTCATGGGCACCTCACGGATCGAGAGCGGAATCGTTCGCTCTCCGAGCACACCACCGGCCTCCGGCACCGAACAGGGTTGCGGTCGTACTGATCACAAGGGTTCGAGCAGATAGGCGCGACCCAGCCGGATTCGGCAGGCCGGCGGTTCGGGATATCCCGGTGCGCCGGACCGGCCGGGTGGAGCCGGGTAACCGGCCGGAGCCGATCCGGTCCCGGCGCCGACGACGCCGGGAGCGCGTGGTCAGCCGAGGTGTTCGCGCAGATAGGCCAGATCGTCGGCCAGCCCCTCGGCCGGGGTCTCCAGCACCACCGGCGCGTCCGCGGTACGGCACACCTCGGTGAGCAGCTGCGGATCGATGGTGCCCTCGGCGAAGTTGGCATGCCGGTCGGCACCCGAATCGAACTCGTCGCGGGAGGAATTGAGATGCACCAGATCGATCCGGCCCGTGATGGCCCGGATCCGCTCGACCACACCCACCAGATCCTCGCCGCCCGCCCACGCGTGACAGGTGTCCAGGCAGAAACCGGCACCGTATTCGCCGACGGCGTCCCACAGGCGGGCGATATTGTCGAAATACCGGGCCATCGCGTGGTTGCCACCGGCGGTGTTCTCGATCAGGATCGGTACCGCGAAACCGCCCTTGTCCTGCTGACGTTCGAAGAGTTTGCGCCAGTTGACGAACCCGGCCTCCATCTCGGCGTCCGAGCGCACATGGCCGCCGTGCACGACCAAGCCGAACGCGCCGAGGTCGGCGGCCGCCTGCGCCTGCAGGGCCACCGCGTTACGTGACGGCATCCGCAGCCGGTTGTTGGTGCTGGCGACATTGATCTGATAGGAGGAGTGGACCACCACATCGATCGGGCTGGCCCGGATCTGCTCGGTCGCCGGATGCGGTTGCGGTTTGTCCCAGCTCTGTGGATCCACCACGAACAATTGGACGACATCGGCGCCGAGTCGCTCGCCGTACCCGATCGGGTCGCTGTCCGTGCGGACGTGTGCTCCAATGCGCATAGCGTCAGACTATCGGCCCCGGCCGACAGCCGGGCCTCGTGTTGCACCCGGGTGGTGCGGGAAGATACACCGGAAGAAACGCGTACGACCCGAGGAGGGGGAATCGGCCATGCTGGAGCCCGGTGACGACTTCGCGGGCTACGCGATCCGGCGGCGGTTGGGCGTCGGCGGTATGGGCATGGTGTTCCTCGCCCGGCATCCGCGGCTCCCGCGGCTGGTCGCGCTGAAACTGCTCAACCCGGACCTCTACTCCGACAGGGAGATCCGGCTGCGGTTCGAACGTGAATCCGAACTCGCGGGCCGGCTCGAGCATCCGAACATCGTCACCGTCTACGACCGCGGCGCCGAGGGCGAACAGCTCTGGATCTCGATGCAGTATGTACCGGGCTCCGACGCCTCGCTGGTGGATCTGCACGTCCTCGATCCCCGCCGAGCTGTACAGATCGTGGCCGACACCGGGATCGCCCTCGATTTCGCCCACGCCAACGGAGTACTGCACCGGGATGTGAAACCGGGCAACATCCTGCTCGCGAAACCGCCCATCGGGCAGCCGGAACGGGTACTGCTCACCGACTTCGGGATCGCCGGGGTACGTGACGCCGAAACCACCATCGCGGCCGCCGACACCATCACCGCGACCCTGGCCTACGCCGCACCCGAACAGCTCACCGGCGCGAAACTCGATCAGCGCGGCGATCAGTACTCGCTGGCCTGCACACTGTTCTGGCTGCTCACCGGGTCCGGGCCGTACCGGGGCAGCAATCCGGCCGAACTCATCCAGGCCCACCTGACCGCCCCGGTGCCCAGGGTCAGCCGGATCCGGGCCGGGCTGCCACCGGCTCTCGACGATGTACTGGCGCGGGCACTGGCGAAAAGCCCCACCGATCGATTCCTCAGCTGTGCCGAATTCGCTGTCGCCGCCGCCCGCGCACTGCGTCCGCCCGGGCCCCGCGGCGGTCGGCCACCAGGGGTTCGATTGCGTTCCGACCAGCGGCATCCGGCACCGACCGGCCGGCCCCCCGGGCCCCCGCCGGGCTACGGTTCCGGCGAATTCCGGCAGCCGCCGGCCCGGGGCGGGCCGCCCTATCCGTCCACCGAATACCGCCGCCCGGGCCCCGCCGCGCCGCGGCATCCGTCGACCGAGTATCCGCAGCCCACATCGGGTCCGCCGTACAGATCCGCCGAATTCCGGCAGCCCGGTCCGAGTGGGCCGGCGCCGGGTGACCATCGGCCGCCGGGTGCGCCCGGACCGCACCACGGCTCGGCGGAGTTCCGGCAGCCCGGCCCCGGCGCCCGTCGTGCGCCCGAGACCGTTTCCCCGGCCGACGAGCGGATCACCCGTCCGGACCGGCCGCACCGTTCGGGTCCGGCCGAGTCGGCGATGATCGAACTCCCTGGATTCCGCAACCGGCCCGGGGCGGGAGCACCGGCGGTACCACCACACCGGCCGCCCGCAGATCCCGCCGCTTCGCCGTAGACGAGTAGATCCAGTCCAACAGGGCCCACAGAGTGTTGTGCAGGTCCGTACGGATCCGGATCTGTGTCCCGTCGACGGTGACGCGCACAGTGCCGGCATTCCTTCCGGCGCGTGTCCCGAGTGCCGGCACTCCGATCACGGCGCGACCGGCGCGGGCCCGACCGGCCGCCGTAGTCGTAGCGACCGTGTTGCGGCTGCGTATGCGTACCGGTGAGAGCCCTCGGTGCCCTTTCGACTGCTGCTATGGTTTCGATGATTTCGCGTGCGGAGGACCAGTGCGGTCCGGACGCGCTTTTCGTCTACGCCTGCGTACCGGTGGGTCCCGGTCCCGCAGGCGGGAATTGGAGCAGACATGCTGGCCAACGGCGATGTTTTCGCCGGCTATGTCATCGACCGGCAACTCGGCCGGGGTGGGATGGGCTCGGTCTACCTTGCGAAGCATCCGCGGCTGCCGCGGATGACAGCGCTGAAGCTGCTGAATCGGGAGATGTTCTTCGACAAGGAGGTGCGCGCCAGATTCGAACGGGAGGCGGATCTGGTCGCCCGGCTGGACCACCCCAATATCGTCACGGTCTACGACCGTGGTCTCGAGGACGAACAGCTGTGGATCTCGATGCAGTTCATCGACGGTATCGACGCCGCCTCGGTGGATCCGCAGAGGCTGCCGCCCGAGCGAGCGGTCCAGATCATCGCCGAAACCGGGTCCGCGCTCGACTACGCGCACGGGATGGGCGTGATGCACCGGGACGTGAAACCGGCCAACATCCTGCTGGCGCGTTCCACCGGTGGCCGCGGTGAACGGGTGTACCTGACCGATTTCGGTATCGCCCGCCTGCGCGACGACACCGGACATCTCACCCAGACCGGAACGTTCACCGCCACGCTGGCCTATGCCTCGCCGGAGCAGCTCACCGGCGCCGACCTCGACCACCGTTCGGACCAGTATTCGCTGGCCTGTTCGCTGTACTGGTTGCTCACCGGCAGCGGGCCGTTCGCCTCCACCAATCCGGCGGGGGTCATCCAGGGCCATCTGCAGTCGCCGCCGCCGTCGCTGAGCGCGGCCCGGCCGGAACTGCCACCTTCGCTGGACGCCGTACTGGCCAAGGCGATGGCGAAACGTCCCGACGACCGGTTCACCTCGTGCACCGAATTCGCCGAAGCGGCCAAACACGCGCTGGCGTCGCCCGGTTCGCCGGGGATCCCGCAGGGTGTGGCGCCGACGGCGATCAACCCGCTCCACCAGCCCGGCCCCTACAGCAGCGGCGCGAACCAGTATCCGAGCACCGTCGCCCCCCAGCCCTACGCGAGCGGCGCCCAGGCGCAACCGTACGGTAGCGGCGTCCAGGCGCAGCCGTACGCCAGCGGCGTCCAGGGCCAGCCCTATGCCGGTGCGCAGGGCCAGCAGCAATACGCGAGTGGGTTCCAGCAGGGCCCCGGTGACGTGCACCAGCAGCCCTACGGCGGCACCCTCGGCTACACCAACCAGGTCGGCCAGCCCTTCGGCGGAGGGACGCCGGGCGGCTACACCCAGCCCACCAGCTATCCGCAGCCGATGTCACAGGTCCCGCAGGGACAGCGGCCGCCCAAATCGAACACCGGACTGATCGCCGCCATCTGTATCGGGCTGGTGGTACTGGTCGGTGTCGTGATCGGGGTGGTGGCGCTGGCCACCAGCGACAGCGGCGGCGGAACCGACCCCACGGCCGCCGGGACCAGCACCCAGTCCACTGCCGCACCGGTACCCGCGACCGCGGATTCCATCAGCAAGGAATTCCCGCGGCTGGTGCCGAAGTCGACCTCGGAAGAAGTCGGCTACAACAGCGCGAAATGCTGGGAGACCGACAGCAGCTACACCCCCAGCCCCGACGACGGCGAACCCGATTTAGGCAAATGGGCCTGGCAGTGGCGTTGCTACGGCGGTAACGACAACGACGATCCGTTCTACCGGATCTACGCCTACGCCTCCGCGACCGATGTCGATTCGGTGGTGAAGGGACTGCCCGCCACCGCGGAGAAGTCCAGCGATACCAACAACGGCCGGACCTACACCAACTACAAATGGGACAGCGACGGCCCGAAAATGGTCACGGTGTTCACCAACCATCCGGAACGGGCCCAGTACCTGATGTACACCGACGGTATCGTCGGCACCGTCGACGAGATGCTGACCTGGTGGAAGTCGGCGCCGCTGAACTGAGGCACGGCGACAACGGCGGGCACCGCGTACGGCGGTGCCCGCCGTGTCGTGTCCGGGCCGTCATCCCGGCCGGGTATCCGGGGATGCCGGAGGGCGTACACCCGGTCAGGGCGATCCCGGATGGCGCGGTTTGCGACGGCCCGACACACTGGACCCATGACTGCTCACGCTGTCGACGTGGACCCGGCCGAGCCGGGCACCCCGTCCACCGTCGCCGCCGGCGCCATCGAACTGACCAAGGTCTACGGGACCGGGGACACCCGGGTCACCGCGCTGGATGCCGTATCGGTCGATTTCGCGCGGGGCGAGTTCACCGCGATCATGGGCCCCTCCGGCTCCGGGAAATCGACCCTGATGCACTGTCTGGCCGGGTTGGACGAGGCCAGTTCGGGCCGGGTGGTGATCGGCGATACCGAGCTCACCGATCTGACCGATAAACAGATGACCGCGCTGCGGCGGGACCGCATCGGCTTCGTCTTCCAGGCATTCAACCTGGTCCCGACGCTGACCGCGCTGGAGAACATCACCCTGCCGCTGGATATCGCCGGCCGCGCCCCGGACGCCGAATGGCTCGCCACGGTGCTGAAGCGACTCGGTCTCGAGGACCGGCTCGGTCATCGGCCCAGCGAACTGTCGGGCGGTCAGCAGCAGCGGGTCGCCTGCGCGCGGGCGCTGGCCGGAAAACCGCAGATCATCTTCGGCGACGAACCGACCGGCAATCTGGACTCCCGATCCTCCGGCGAGGTGCTGTCCATCCTGCGGGCGGCGGTCGACGAATTCGGTCAGACGGTCGTGATCGTGACCCACGAACCCACCGCCGCGGCCTACGCCGACCGGGTCGTGTTCCTGGCCGACGGCCGGATAGTGGACGAGATGCGCGACCCGACCGCCGATTCGGTGCTGGACCGGATGAAAGCCCTGGAGGTCCGGTGACGTACCGCGAGGCGGGCGGCGGCATCGGGTCCGCGGTGCGGGTCCGGGCGGCGAAGGTGGTCCGGTAGTGGCTGCCCATCCCATGCGCAGGGTGGCCCTGCGCAATCTCGCCGCGCACAAAGTGCGGCTGGTCCTGACTCTGCTCTCGGTGGTTCTCGGGACCGCGTTCATCGCGGGCTCGTTCGTTTTCACCGATACGCTGCAGCGCACCTTCGACGGCATCTTCGCAGGCGAGGCCAAAGGCGTCGATGTGCGGATCAGCCCGGAGGAGCGGCAGTCCGCGGGCATTCCCCAGGATGTGGTGGACCGCGTCGCCGGTATGGACGGGGTCCGGACGGTGGCCCCCGGTATCGAAGGGTCGGTGGTACTGCTCGACCCGACCGGGAAGAAAGCGGTGCAGACCGGCGGCGCCCCCAGCTGGGGCCAGGCCTATATTCCGCCGCAGCAGGCGGTCGCCGAACCCGATCCGTTCGTCGAGGGGGTGCCCCCGGCCGAACCCGGCCAGATAGCGCTCAACACCGGCGCCGCCGAACGGGCCGGTCTGAAGGTCGGCGACCACACCAAGGTGCTGGTCCCGTCTCACGGCGGGCCCATCGATGTGACGCTCACCGGTACCTACGCCCCGCCGTCGGATACCGGCGGCTTCATCGGCCTGCAGTTCACCGAGGCCCAGGCCCGGGAACTGTTCACCGACGGGGACCATATCGCCTACCTCGATATCGCCGCCGAGGGCATTCCGGGCGACACCCTGCGCGATCGGCTGTCCATGCTGTATCCGGACTACAAGGTGCAGAACGGTGATCAGGTGCGCGCCGATATGAAGGCGCAGATCTCCGAGGCGTTGAACTTCCTGAACTACTTCCTGCTGGCCTTCGGTGCCATTGCGCTGATCGTCGGCACCTTCATCATCTACAACACCTTCTCGATGCTGGTGGCCCAGCGACTGCGCGAACTCGCGCTGCTGCGGGCCGTTGGCGCCAGCCGCGGCCAGGTGGGCCGATCGGTGGTCGGGGAGGCGCTCGTCGTGGGTGTGCTCGGCAGCCTGCTCGGACTGCTGGCCGGTATCGCGCTCGCCTACGGTCTGGCCGGTCTGCTGAACGCGTTCGACCTCGGATTGCCCACCGGTCGGATGGCCGTTCTGCCGCGGACCGTGGCTGTCGCCTTCGTGGTCGGCCTGCTGGTCACGGTGGTGAGTGCGTACGCACCGGCCCGGCGGGCCTCCCGGATCCCGCCGGTACAGGCCATGCGCGAGGAATTCGCCTCCATCGGGGACTCGCTGCGAGCCCGCACGGTGACCGGTGCGGTACTCGCGGTGGTGGGCATTGTGCTGGTCGTGCTGGGTGCCCGGCAGACCGGTGGTGGCGCGGCCGCCGTTGTCGGCGTCGGCGCGCTGGGCCTGATCCTGGCCGTGTTGTTCGCCTCGCCGGCGCTGTCGCGTCCCGTGCTGGCCGGGCTGGGATGGCTCATCAGGCCGTTCGGGTCGATCGGGCGGATGGCCCGCAACAATGCTGTCCGCAACCCGCGCCGTACCGCCGCCACGGCCTTCGCGCTGACGCTGGGTCTGATGTTGGTCACCGCCATCGGGATGCTGGGCGAATCGGCGAAGGTCAGTATCTCCCGCCTGGTGGATCAGGGGGTCGAAGCCGACTACGTCCTCACCGGACCGCAGATGATGGGGGTCCCGACCGGTGCCGCCGATGCGGTACGGGCCAAGGTTCCCGCGGCGGCGCAGACGGTCGGGATGCGCGGTGTCGCATTGAAGATCGGCGGCGACGACGAGTTCGGCACCGCGCCCGACGGTCCGCTGGATCAGGTCGTGAACCTGGATATGCTGAGCGGTTCGGCGACGCTGGGAGATTCGGAAATCCTGCTGGGCCAGGACGAAGCCGAGGAACACGGGGTGACCGCAGGGGACCGGCTCCCGGTGAAAACCCTCGACGGGACGGAGATCCCGCTCACCGTCTCCGGGGTCTACGTGGATTCGCAGGTACTGGGTCCCCTGATCGTGCCGCCGACCGTCTACGAGCGCGCGGTCCCGGTCGCCATGCGAGCCGACGCCGTGGTGCTGATCAAGGCCCGGCCCGGTACCGACCTCGCGTCCATGCGCACCGATCTGGAGCGTGCCACCGAGGAATTCGTGATCGTGCAGGTCCAGGACCGGGAGGAATTCAAGGGCGAGAATGCCAAGCAGATCAACAATCTGCTGGCAATCCTCTACGGGCTGCTCGCACTGGCTGTGGTGATCGCGGTCCTCGGCATCGTCAACACGCTGGCATTGTCGGTGGTGGAGCGACGCCGTGAGATCGGCATGCTGCGTGCGGTGGGTACCCAGCGGGCGCAGGTACGTCGCACGATCTATCTGGAATCGATGTTGATCGCGGTGTTCGGCGCGCTGGTCGGTGCGGTTCTGGGGCTCGGGCTCGGTGTCGGATTCCTGCGCACCCTGCGCGATCTCGGGCTCGATCAGATCGCGGTGCCGTGGGATCAGCTGGTGTACATGCTGGTCGGCTCGGCGGTCGTGGGTGTGCTGGCGGCGCTCTGGCCCGCGGTCCGGGCTGCTCGCACCCCGCCGCTGGCCGCGATCGCCGACCTGTGAGAGATCCGCGCCGTGGCCCGGCCGTACGGGCCACGGCGCGGATCTCGTCCCGGGACAGCACCGGCGCGCACGCCGGCAGTCGATCGATATCGTCCTACGGGAGCATCGCCGTGGTCTACCTCTGGTCGTGCGGAACTTCCGGATCAGCCGCCGCTGCTACCGGTCGGAATACCGCCACCCGTCACCTCCGCCGTGATCACCTCGCTGGTCGATGCCGTGGGATCGTCCGCGGCCGGCGGCAGGTGGGTGGCGCAGCGGCCGATCACATGTGTGGGTCCGTTGTTCAGGCCGCGCAACGACCTGAATTGCGTCTGCTCCGGTTGCGATATGTACCATTATTTTCGCGGTCCGTACCGGCGAGGTACACGACGGGCGGTGCGCCGGGAACGACTCGGATCGAGAGTTCCCGCCGCCCTTCGCGTTCCGCTCACCGGGCCCGATCACAATTCACGATCGGGCCGGGTCACTTACCCCAGTGCATGAGATCGCCCCGGTTCAGCGCCTGCGCCAGCAGATCCGGGAACCGATCGGGAGTGCAGGCGAACGCCGGGACACCGAGTGCCGCCAGCGCTGCCGCGTTCTCACGGTCGTAGGAGGGCGCGCCGTCGTCGGAGAGCGCCAGCAGGACCACTACCTGCACACCGGACTCCTTCATGGCGTGGACGCGGCGCAACATCTCCTCCCGCACCCCGCCCTCGTAGAGATCGGAGATGAGGAAGAACAGGCTGTCGGCGGGGCGGGTGATCAGCGTTTGACAGTAGGCGATGGCCCGGTTGATATAGGTGCCGCCACCGAGCTGGGTGCCGAACAGCACATCGACAGGGTCGGACAGTTTTTCGGTGAGATCCACGACCTCGGTGTCGAAGACCACCAGCGAGGTGCGCAGCGACCGCATCGACGCCAGGACCGCGCCGAAGACCGACGAATAGACCACGCTGGACGCCATCGACCCCGATTGGTCGATCGCCAGGATCACGTCGCGATGCACCGCCTGGGCGCGCCTGCCGTAACCCACCAGCCGCTCGGCGATGACGGTGCGCTGCTCCGGCAGATAATTGGCGAGGTTCTTGCGGATGGTGCGATCGAAATCGATATCGCGCGGTTTGGGACGGGAGGTGCGGGCCGAGCGGTTGAGCGCCCCGCTCACCGCCGCCACCGTTTTGGTGGCGATCCGTTGTTCGATCTCCTTCACCACCTTCGACACCACCATCCGGGCGGTCGCCTTGGTGGTCTCCGGAATCACCCGATTGAGACCGAGCAGGGTGCCGACCAGATGCACGTCGGGTTCGACCGCCTCCATCAGTTCCGGCTCCAGCAGCAACTGGGTGAGGTTCAGCCGTTCCACTGCGTCGCGCTGGACCACCTCGACGACGGTCGACGGGAAATAGGTGCGGATATCGCCCAGCCAGCGGGCCACCCGCGGGGCCGAACCGCCGAGGCCGCCGGCCCGGTCTCCGCGCGAACCGCCGGCGCCGGTGTCGTAGACCGCGCCGAGGGCCTTGTCGATGGCTTTGTCGTCGGCGGTACCGAGTCCGCCGAGCGACGTTTCCGCGGCCGACCCGAGGACGAGACGCCAGCGGCGCAATCGTGCCTCGTCGGTGATCTCGTGCGGGGCGGTCGTGCTCATACGGGAACTCCCAGGATTTCGGCGACGGTACGCAAGGCGAGCAGGCCGCGTTCGGGATCGATGTCGAGGGTGGCGGCCGTGGTCGCGGCCGGGCCCCCGGCGCGGACCGCCTCGCCGATCGCGCGCCGCTCCCCGGATTCGAAGGCGCCGAAAGTGCGGCGCAGCAGCGGGACGACCTCGACGAAGTGGTCCTCGGACAGTCCGGTGACCCAATCGTCGATCAGCCGCAGCAGGGCCCGGTCGTGGACCAGCACCAGCCCGCGACCGCCTACGAAACCGTCGACCCAGGCCGCCTTCGCGGACGCGGTGTTGCCGATCGACAGCGCCGCGGCCAGCCGCCGGGCGGCCTCGTCGGTATCGAATCGGTCGGCGTCGCAGAGCAGGCGCACTGCCCGGCCCACCAGCAGACCGTGCACATCGGGCCGGTCGGCCAGCCGGGCCAGCACCGCCAGCCACTGTTCGGTGGATTCGGTGTGATCGCGGGTATGTATCGCGGTGGTTGCGGTATCGAGCTGATCGCGTAGGGCCGCGGCGGTATCGTCACCGAGGCCGGTGACCGCGGCGGGTAGTCCGGCGCAGATCCGGACCAGCATGCCGTCCGCGACATGGCCGAGGGCGGAGGTGTCGGTACCCCGGACGTCCCCGTACCGCAACGTGCGGAGCACACCCGGCAGGGCCGCCAGCAGGTGGGTCATGTCGTGGTCCACCGCTGCCGCCGAATCGAGCCGGGCGATCAATCCGTCGAGGGCGCCCGGGAGATCCGCGAGCAGCGCGAATTCCAATGCGTCGGTGAGCTCGGTGACCCCGCTGCCCGGCCGCGCCGCCGTATCGAGGATCTTCGCCTCCGCCGCCCCCCGCACCGTCGTACCCCACCGGGACGCCTCGATCACCCGGACCGCGAACTCCGGTTCCCAGCGCAGTTCCCAGGTCTCCCGGAAGGTGCCGGTCGACCGGACGGTACCGGTGCCGGGGGTACCCCAGTGCACCCCCAGCAGCCGCAGCCGGTGCAGCAGCCGGGATCTGGCGATATCGCGTTCTTTGCGCAGATCCAGATCCAGAGTCCGGACCAGTGCCTCCTGTTTCAGCCGCAGCGTCCGGGCGGCGGCTCGTAGATCGGCTTCCAGCGGTACGGTCGGTGCCTCGGGCGGTACCGTGCCCAGTGCCTCACCGACGACCAGTTCCGTACCGACCAGCCGCAGCATGGTCTCGTCGCCCTCGCACAGCACCGCCCGGGTCGCCTCGGTGACCTCGGAGAGCCCGGCCAACGGCCGGGTCCGCAGCGCCGCCAGGGTTTCGGCCAGTCGCACGGCCTCGATGATGTGGGCACTCGACACCGGCAGATCGTGGCCGCGCAGGACACCCGCCACCTTGGTGAGCCAGGACGCGACGGGCCGCTCGGTCTCGCTGAACAGATGGTGATACCACCCCGGCGAGACGACTCCCGCGCCGTAACCGGATGCCGCGGCCAGCCGGGAATGTGTCCAGGGCACCCAGGTCAAGGTCGCCTTGACCTTCGGTAGGCCCTTGAGCAGACGGATATCGGCGGCAGCGGGGCCGAGCGGCTCCTGGAGCGCGGGGGCGTGCCACGCGCCGCAGACGACGGCGATCCGGCGGGCACCGTCCCTGCGGGCCTTGCGCAGCACCTGACGCATATGAGCTTCCCGGATCAAGGTATGCCGATCGAGTACCAGCGGTTCGGGTTCCGGTGCTATCGGGTCGGTGTCGTCGGTGTCGTCGGTGTCGTCGGTGTCGTCGACCGCGGCGGCCGGGCGCCCACCGGTGGGATCGCCGCCCGGCGAACCGGCCGGATCACCCGCTGTCGCTCCGGACTCCGGGGCGCCGGTGGCGGGCTCCGGCTCGACCACCGCGGTCTCCCGGAGCGCGGCCATGGCCTCGGTGATCGCCGCGAAGGTCCCGGTATCCGAACTCGATTCGACTACCGCGTCCCACCAGCGTTCGGCGTCGTCGTAGCCGCCCGCGGCCGCCAGTTCGGCGAGCGCGTCGCGACCGCCGGACCGGTCGTCCGCTGCCAGCACCTGCGCGGCGGGCAGATCGCAGAACCGGACCGGCACATCGTTGTCGACCGCGTAGCGCAACGCCTGCCACTCCGGGGAGAACACCGCGTACGGCCAGAAGGCCGCGCGCGCCGGTTCGTCGGCGATATAGCCGAGCAGCGCGACCGGCGGGGCCATCGACGCGGCAGCTGTATGGATCACCAAGGGGTCCGCGTCCGCCGGACCCTCGATCAGCACGGTATCGGGCCGGAACTCCGCCAGCGCCGACCGCAGCGACCGTGCCGAACCGGGACCGTGATGCCGGATTCCGTAGACCCTGGTCTGCCCGGGTTCACCCGCGTCCGCGGGGCTCATCCGTTGATCTCCCGGCAGGCGCGGTAGAAATCGGACCATTCCCGGCGCTCGCGCACGACCGCCTCGAGATACTCGGTCCACACGACCGAATCGGCCACCGGATCCTTGATCACCGAACCGACCACCGCGCCCGCGATATCGCCGGCCCGCAAGACCCCGTCACCGAAATGCGCAGACAGCGCCATCCCGTTGGTGATCACCGAAATGGCCTCGGCGGTGGAGAGCGTGCCGGACGGGGATTTCAGTTTGGTGCGGCCGTCGGCGGTGATGCCCGCGCGCAGTTCCCGGAAGATCCGCACCACCCGACGCACCTCTTCGGCGGCGGCCGGGACCTCGGGGAGTTCGAGGGCGGAACCCAGCTGCTCGACCCGGCGGGTCACGATATCGATTTCCTCGGCCTCACTGCCCGGCAGCGGGAGCACCACGGTGTTGAACCGGCGGCGCAACGCCGAGGACAGTTCGTTCACCCCGCGGTCCCGGTCGTTGGCGGTCGCGATGATATTGAAACCCTTGGCGGCCTGCACTTCCATACCGAGTTCGGGAACCGGCAGGGTCTTCTCGGACAGGATCGTGATCAGCGCGTCCTGCACATCCGAGGGGATCCGGGTGAGTTCCTCGAGCCGGGCGATCGCGCCGGTGCGCATGGCATTGAGGATCGGTGAGGGCACCAGTGCGGCGTCGCTCGGACCCTCCGCCAGCAGCCGGGCGTAGTTCCAGCCGTACCGGATCGCCTCCTCGGCGGTACCGGATGTGCCCTGGACCAGCAGGGTCGACGATCCGCTGACGGCCGCCGCGAGATGTTCGGACACCCAGGTCTTCGCGGTACCGGGCACGCCGAGCAGCAGCAGGGCGCGATCGGTGGCCAGGGTCGCGACCGCGACCTCCATGAGGCGGCGTGGCCCCACGTACTTCGGCGTGATGACGGTGCCGTCGGCGAGGGTGCCGCCCAGCAGATAGGTCACCACCGCCCACGGCGACATCGTCCACGACGGCGGCCGCGGCCGATCGTCCGCGGCGCCGAGGGCGCGCAGTTCGTCGGCGAAGGCCTGTTCTGCGTGCGGGCGCAGCAGCGCCGGGGCGGGTTCGGTGGCGACGGTGGTCATTTCAGCTCCTCGAGCATCGCGGATCGTTGGTGGAGGTCGTGGGCGAGCAGTCCGAGGGCCGCGGCCCAGTCGTCGGCTTCGCAGCGGCCGGCCAGCGCGGTGACCTCGCCCGCGCATTCGGGTGGTAGATGGAGAGCGGCGGTGTGCAACAGCGAACGGTGCGCGCTGGGATAGGTGCCCGGTGCGCCCCGCCGGGCCGCCGCGGTCCGGGCCCGCTCCTCGAAGAGGTGCAGCAGATGCCGGGCCAGTTCCGGGGGCCACGGGTGGGCCACCGCGGGCAGCAGGGATTCGAGTTCGGACAGCCAGGCCGATCCCAGCCGGAGCAGCTGCCCGAGCTGATCACCCGGCGGGATCAGCGCGAACAATTCCCGCCGGCGCAGGATCGCCAGATTCGACGGCATGCCGACCGTGAACAGGGCCCGGCCCCATTCGGTATCGCGCTGGGCGAGTGCCGCGTCCATCCAGCCGTCGAACAGCGGTTGCCGGAAACGGTCGTCCACATGTGTCGCCACGGCGAGGGCCGGCGGACCGAGCTGTTCGGTCCAGTAGCTCAGCGGCAGACCGGCGACGAGCTTGCGGAGCCTGGTCGCGGCCAGATCCGGTTGCCCGTTCCAGCGGTAGCCGAACTCCGTGCTGCCGTCGGTGAATCCGTCGCGGATCGACGCCTGGTCGAGCTGCTCCGGAATACCGACGATCAGCTCGGAGCCTTCGCCGGCCGCCGCGCATTTCAGCCAGTCGGCCGCGCGGGCGGTCATCCGTGCGGCGAAGGCCGAACCGGGCAGGCGGGCGAGCAATTCGGCGGCGGTGCGGCGCACATCACCCCGGCGATCGTCGAGTGCGCGTTCGAGCAGGTTCTCGTCCGCGGGACCCAATCCGTCGGCCAGCACACCTAGCAGTCCGGCCTTGGGAGCGCCCGATTCCCGCGGCCAGGCCGCCTCGAGGGCATCTCGTGCGGCCATCGGGTCGCGATGCCGCAACTCGGTCAGCCAGCGGAGGCGTTCCGGCGGCCGCCCCAGGTGCCAGGTCTCGTTTTCGGGTTCGGGTCGGGTGGTATCGCGGCGGACCAGATCGTGCCAGCGTGGAATCCACCCGGCCAGCCAGCGGCCGCGGGCGCCGGCCAGGAGTAACGCCGCCTCACGCAAGTCACTGTCGCCCGCGGCGAATTCGAGCAATTGCCCGGTGAGCCGATCCGGGGCACGGTAATCGTGCGGCGCCGCGGCAGCGAACCATTCGGGCAGGAGATCGGGTCGGGATCCGATCAGCAGCGCCAGCCGGTCGGCTGCCGCGCGGGGCAATACCGCCCGCGGGTCGTCCCCGGCCGGTTCGCCGGTGACCTCGACGCGGCGTGGCAGATATCCGGCCCGTGACCAGGCCATTTCCAATGCGGTGGTCGCGAGCAGCCGGTCGGCGGTATCGCCGCCGGGTAGCGCCGTGACCACCGCGGAAACCGGTTCGGACAGCCCCGGTGGGCCGGCCGCACCGCGCGCGGTACCCAGCAGGGCGATCGAGGCCGCCTCGGGTGTCGCGGTGACGGCGGACCAGGCGGAATCCGCGGTCGGGCCCGCATCGTGGAACTCGCCGCCGGAGACCACCGAGATCGCTTCGAGCCGGTGGCCCGTCCAGCGGCCGAAGACGGTCAGCGGCCGGCCGCCGGACAGCGCGAGCAACCGCCACGGCTCTGCGGGTGATGCCAGCGGCAGCGCCGTACCGTCGGGTTCGGCGAGCAGCCAGTCCTCGCCCTCCTGGGCGGGTACGACTCCGCGCAGCAATACGGGCCAGGATTCCAGCCACGGATCGGCGGCTGCCGCCGTCGCGAAATCCGTCAGTGCCGCGGCGATACTGCCCGGCCCGGCGGTATCCGGAGGTTCGGCGGGCGTGGGCGGCGAATCGGCACGATCCGGTCCGGCCACCGCGCGCAGCGGCGCCGCCACCGGATAGAAGTGCAGGTCGTATTCGGCCGCCAGCCCGAGGGGCGGGGTGTTCGCGGTGAAGACGGGCGAACCGAACGAATGGTCCACCAGCATTGCCCGGCGTCCGGTGCGCAGACCGTAGAGCCAGGTCAGGCGAGTGTGTAGCCGATCCTCTTCCTCGGTACGCATTCCGACGGTCAGCCACCGGTCGGCCACCGCTGGTTCGGCTTGTACCGATTCCGCCGCCGTCGGATAGCCGACACGATTGCGGACTGCCGCCGCCAAAGGCGCGGGCAGCGTATCCAGTTTCGTATGCGCGGTGATGAGCAGGTGCAGCCACGCGAACCGGCCCAGCACCACCTCCGGCCAGTCCGCCCGCCGCACCACCGAATCGGGCAAGCGGCGGATCACGGTGGCCGGGCCCGGTGCCTGAGCGTCCACCAGACGCGCGGCCACCGCTTCGAATGCCGCATGGGATCGATCTGTCTGGGCCAGACCGGTGCGAATCTGGTCGGCCAGCCAGGTGCCGAGCTCGGCGAGGCCGGCTTCCACCCGTCCACGGCGCTGCTGAGCGGTCGCCGGATCGCTGCCCCGGGATTTCTTCGGCGGGGTGGCCGCCTTCGTGGCGCGCCGGTCCAGCCATTCGGCGGCGAAATCGGCGGTTTCCGCGGTCTCGGTCACGGTGCCTACCGACCAGAGCAGCAGCAGCGACAGGGCGTGTTTGCACGGGAACTTCCGGCTCGGGCAGGAGCACCGGAAGGCGGGCCCGGCCAGATCGACGATCGTCTGGTACGGAGTTTTCCCGCTGCCTTTGCACGAACCCCAGACCGCGGTCCCGGAGCAGCCGGTGCCGGACCATTTTCCGGCCAGTTTGCGTGCGGCGGCGAGCGAGCTCGTATCGGGTGCGAGTGCGCTCACCTGGTTCTCGGTCCACCGTTGTGTCATCCGGCGGACCTGTTTCTATCGGTCATCGTGCCCCCGTTTCTCGGTCTCGAGATTTCTATCGCAGCCCACCGACAGAATCTTGTCCCAGCCGTGCTACCAGCGGAAGTGCTTGTCGCCGAGCCGTATTCGAGGGTGGGGAGCCCGACCGTAAATGTTGCGGGATCCGGAAGTCTCTGGCATTCTGTCCTGTTCGGCCAGACCGAGCCGCCCCGAAGGGTGACGCACCGACGAGCTACCCGACGGGGTTGGCGAGGGGTGGCCATCGGCAGCCGACCGGCCCGGCCGATGACCAGATCCCATCCCCGCGGGTCAGTTCGCGCCATCGGCCGTACGCACTTTCCACGCGTCCGGTTCCGGTGTGCTGTCCACGACCGTCCGGGACGGAGCCGTGCACCGGCTCTGTCCGGATCGGCCGCTATCGGCTAGCATTTCGCACAGCTTTCGACCGTACGACCACACACGGGGGCTCGGCAGGAGTGTGGCCTCGAGGGGGTGGAGAACTTTCGTGAAGCCTGGGCGTGAGGAATCCGGGGAAATATCGTTCCGGCTCACCGAATTGATCGCGCACCGGATCGATACCGATCCGGTGCTGGCCGGCGAAGTGGCGGCCGTGATCCGCGCGGCGCTCGAACCGGCGTCCGGATCCCGCGCCGATGTAGCGGATCCCGGACTCGACGGGGTCTTCCTGAACGCGGTCCGAGTGCGCGGCTTCCGGGGTATCGGGCCCGAAACCACCCTCGAACTGCCCCCCGGGCCGGGCCTCACCCTGGTCACCGGTCGCAACGGCAGTGGGAAATCGAGCTTCGCCGAGGCCGCGGAATTGGCGCTGACCGGAGGTAACCGCCGCTGGGACGGCCGCTCGGTCACCTGGCGCGAGGGCTGGCGCAATCTGCACCGGTCCGGGCCTGTGCGGGTGGAGCTGGAAATGCGCACCGACGGTCCGGAGTCCGGTCTCACCGTCACCCGGGAGTGGGATGCCGACGAGCCGCTCTCGGGCGGAATCTGGACCCAGCGTCGCGGGAACGGTCCGCAGCGGGCATTCGCCGCAGGCGAGTGGGCGGTCCCGATGGAGTTGTACCGGCCGTTCCTCTCCTACAGCGAGCTCGGCGCGCTCGTCGACGGCAAGCCCAGCGAACTCTTCGACGCCCTGCACCAGTTGCTCGGCCTGGACGAACTCATCGCCGCGCACGAGCGGATCCGGGGCCGCCGGCTGGATCTGGAGCGCGCGGCCCGGACAGCGCGGCGGGAACGGCAGGCCCTGCTGTCCGAACTCGCCGAGGTCACCGACCGTCGTGCGCTGCGCGCCGGTGCGCTGCTGCGCGAACCGGTAGCCGATATCGCCGAACTCACGGAGTTGGTTGCCGATACCGCCGCGGGGCCGGAGCCGGAAGCATTACGCGCGGTACTGGCCCTGGAACTGCCCGCCGCGGCCCGGATCGAAGCGCTGGCCGAGCGGATCTCCGCCGCAGTGGCCGCCGTCGCCGCCGCGACGGCCCCTGATGTGGTAGCCGATCTGCGGATACTGGAGTTGCTGCGGGCCGCCCACGCGCACGCCGTCGAACACACCCGTCTCGCCCAAACCGCGGATCGGGAGCAGCCCGCCGGTCCCGTTGTGCCCGCCGACCGGACCCCGGACCGCCCCGCCTCCGCCGGTCACGACATCGCGCTCTGCCCGGTGTGCGGCCACGGCACCCTGGATCGGCAGTGGCTGCTCGACACCGCGGCCGCCGTCGACGGTCTGTCGGTGCGTACCGCGGAACTGGCGCGGGCCCGCGCCGAACTCACGGCAGCGCTCGCCGAGCTGCGGGTGTCCACCGGGGATCTGCCACCGGAACTGGCCACCGCGGCCCGAACTGCCGGACTCGATACGGCAGGCCTGCGCGCGACCTGGGCGCGCTGGGTGGGCCTGCCCGAATCCCCGGACATCGACGCACTGCCCGCACTGCTGCGGACCGTGCACGGACGGCTGTGTGCGGAGCTGGGTTTCGCTCGGCACTGCGCCGGCAAGGAACTCGACCGGCTCGACGAGGCATGGGCGCCGTTCGTGCCGCGGCTGCGGGACTGGCTCGAACTCACCCGCACCGTCACCGCGCAGGCCGCGGAGCTGCAGACCACCCGGGCGGCCGAGGAGTGGCTCAAATCGGCGACCGCGCGAGTACGCGACGAACGGCTGGCCCCGCTGGCCGGTACCGCGCGTTGGGTGTGGCAGACCCTTCGCCAGCAGAGCAGCGTCGAACTCGGCGGAATCCACCTTCAGGGCAATGCCAACAGCGCCCGCCGGGTGCATCTGGAGGTGACTGTCGACGAAGTGGACGGCGCCGCGCTCGGCGTGATGAGCCAGGGTGAGCTGCACGCGCTGGGATTGGCGCTGTTCCTGCCGCGCGCCACGGTCGCGGCCAGCCCGTTCCGGTTCGTGGTGATCGACGATCCGGTCCAGGCCATGGATCCCGCCAAAGTGGACGGCCTGGCCCGGGTCCTGGCGACCGTCGCCTGGGAACGGCAGGTGGTGGTCTTCACTCACGACGACCGGCTGGCCGAAGCGGTGCGGCGGATGCAGATCGACGCCCGGATCATCGAAGTACAACGGCGGGAACGGTCCGTGGTGGAGATCCGCCCCGCCGGCGACCCCGTGCACCGCTACCTCGACGACGCCCGCGCCCTGCTGCGCACCCCGCAACTGCCCCGCACCATCGCCGACGAACTGGTCGCGACCTGCTGCCGTTCCGCCCTCGAGGCGGCGAGCCTGGCGCGTGCCAAACGGGTGTTGCTGGCCGGCGGTATGGATCATCGCGAGGTGCAGCGACGTATCGACCGGGCCCAATCCACCCGGGCCATGGTCACTCTCGCGGTGCTGGGGCCCGGGCACAGGATCGAGGACCTGAACAAACAGCTCGCCAGAGAGGGCCGGTGGGCGGTCGAGGTCGTGCGGGACGCGACGGCCGGGGCCCATGTGCCGATCGACCGCGATCTCGCCGAACTCATCGCGGACACCGAACGGTTCGCCGAGTGGCTGGCCCGGTGAACGCACGTCGATCCGACGGGGCGGGGCGGCGCGGCAGCGGGCGGAACCGTCCCGGCCGTGAGCAGTCGCGTCCGGCCGATGCGGCGATATCGCGTCCGAGTATCGGTGAGCGGCTGGCGGCGGCCGACCGGCTCCTCGACGGTTCGGTGCCCGCCGCCGGCGGCGTCTGGTCGCGGGCGACGGCGTGGATCCTGCGGATCGCGCTCGAGCAGGCCGTGGACGATCTGTGGTCACGAACCGAACCGGATCTGGCGCGCTGTCCGATGCGGGCCCAGCTCCTGGCGCTACGGGTGGTCACCGATCCGTTCACCGCGGCCCGCATCGCCACGCTGTGGACCGCGCTGTCCCATGCCACCCATCATCACGACTACGAACTCGCGCCGGGTGTCACCGAGTTGTGCCGCTGGCGCGAAGAGACCGCCCGGATAGCCGCGGAACTGGGCGCTGTTCCCGGGTGACCGGCGCTGCCGGGCGGCGCGATCCGATGGCGCGGGGGGAGAATCGGGGTGTGGACGATACGAAGCCGTGCCCCTGCCGTCGCGGCGATACCTTCGGCGAATGCTGTGGCCCGCTGCTGGCCGGTCGTCCGGCACCCAGCGCCGAAGCGCTGATGCGGTCCCGGTTCACCGCTTTCGCTCTCGGCGATACCGGTTACCTGCGGCGTTCCTGGCATGCCACGACCCGGCCCGGCGAACTCGAACTCGATCCCGACCGCCGCTGGCTCTTCGTGGAGATCCTGGACACGGCGGGAGGTGGCCCGTTCGACGATTCGGGGACCGTCGAATTCACCGCTCACTATCGTGATCGGAGTGGTCGCGGCCGGTTGCACGAGATCAGCAGGTTTCTTCGGGTCGACGGATTCTGGCAGTACCTCGACGGCGAGATCGATCGATGGTGAGTCCGCGCCGTCGCGGTCACCCGGCCGCGGGTCCCGGCCGCCGGTAGTGTGCCCGGTATGCCGCGGGTAGCCATCGAATACTGCACACAGTGCCGCTGGCTGCTGCGTGCGAGCTGGATGGCTCAGGAACTCCTGAGCACCTTCACCACCGATATCGGCGAAGTCGCGTTGATCCCCGGCGACGGCGGTGTCTTCCGGATCACGGTCGACGAGGTGCAGGTGTGGGAGCGAAAAGCCGACGGTGGATTCCCGGATATCGCCGTCCTCAAACAGCGGGTCCGCGACCGGATCGACCCGGCGCGCGACCTCGGTCATCTAGATCGCGGCCGAGCGAACGTGGACCCCGGCACCCCGGGATGACCGGTGGGCAGGGCCGGAGCAGTGATCAGCGAGAGAGCCGCGGTCGATACCCGGCGGCCGGCCCTCCCGAACCCGGCCCGGCGCCGGAATCAGGCGCAGCAACCGCCGCCGCAGCACCCACCCGCCGGTGCGGCGGGCGCGGATACGGCCGGAGCGGCCGCGCGGCCGGTGGTGGCGAAGGTGGTCAGCAGTTTGACCGTGTCGTCGTGACCGTGCGGACAGTTCGCCGGATCCGAGGCCTCCGCCATCGGACGGTTGACCTCGAAGGTATCGCCGCAGCTGCGGCAGCGGAATTCATAACTCGGCATGGCCGAATTCTAGGGCCGTCGGTCGGCCCGTATTCGCGGAGCAACGCGACATTTTCGAAACCGAAGTGTAACCACTTCGGTCGTACCCTCGAATGCACAGGTAGAGGAGGTCTGTGATGAACGTCCAGTGCTTCGAGGTGACGCCTGCGGTGGGCGACGAGGGCGCCCCGGTGGCGCGGACCGAGTTCGGTACGGTCCGCGGCACCCGGGAGGGCGCGGTATCGGTCTGGCGTGGTGTCCCCTATGCCGCCGCACCCGCCGGTCCACGCCGGTTCCGCCCGCCGCGACCGCCGATGAACTGGGACGGGGTGCGCGACTGCGTGGTGCCGGGGCAGATCGCACCGCAGGACATGGCCAACACCGTGCCCATGGATCGATCGCTGGCCATGGGCGAGGACTGTCTGTGGCTCAATGTCTGGGCACCGGCCACGGCGGTCGCGGAACCCCGACCGGTGCTGGTGTGGTTGCACGGCGGCGCGTACTGCCTGGGTTCGGCCGCCCAAGCCGTCTACGACGGCCGCCACCTGGCCGAATCCGGCGACGTGGTGGTGGTCACGGTGAACTACCGGGTGGGTGCGTTCGGATTCCTGGATCTGTCGTCGCTGTCCGACGAGTTCGTCCCCAACCTGGGCCTCCTCGATCAGCTCGCCGCGCTGGAATGGGTGCGGGACAATATCGGCGCCTTCGGCGGCGACCCGGGCAATGTGACCCTCTTCGGTGAGTCCTCCGGGGCCGGTTGCGTCACCGCGCTGCTCACCGCGCCACGGGCCGCGGGCCTGTTCCAGCGGGCCATCGCGCAGAGTCCGCCCGCGACCACCGTGTACGGGCGGGATCGTGCGGCCGGCGTGGCCGAACGGTTTCGTCAACTGATGGATCTGCCCCGCGCTCGTATCGGCGAACTGCTCGAATGCCCACTCGACCGGATCGTCCGGGCCGCGGCCGTCCTGATCGACGAGATCCCGTTGCAGGCCCCGGGGACGCTGGCCGCGGCGCCGGTGGTGGACGAGGATCTGCTGCCCGGCTACCCGACCGACCGCTTCCGGGACGGCCGATCGCACCGGGTACCGCTCATCATCGGTACCAACAAGGACGAGGCCTCGCTGTTCCGCCTGTTCCGGTCACCGATCATGCCGGTCACCCCGGAAGCGGTGAATACGATGCTCGAGCAGGTGCAGGCCGGGCATCCAGGTCTGTCGGCCGAGCGGCTCGCCGAGATCACCTCGGTGTATCCCGACCTGGCCAAACCGCGCGGAGCGCTGGCCATGTCCACCGACGCCGCGTTCCGCATGCCCGCGCTCTGGGTCGCCGACGGCCACGCGCAACACTCACGCACCTGGATGTACCGATTCGACCACGCCACCCCGATGCTGCGGGCGGCCCGCGTCGGTGCCGGTCACGCCACCGAACTGCCGTACGTATTCGGCAACTTCGGCACCTTCGACCACGACCCCACCTTCTGGCTCGGCGGCCGTAAACAGGCCGCCGAGGTCTCGGGCCGGATGATGCGCCGCTGGCTGGCCTTCGCCGCACACGGTGTACCGGCGGCGCTGGACGGCTCCAAACATTGGCCGCCCTATCACCCGGAATCCCGGGAAACGCTGCTGATCGACACGATCGACCGCGTGGTGCCGGACCCGGAGGGTGACCTGCTCACCGCCTGGGGCGAGCGGGCGGTCGGGTTCGCCTGAGCCGGAGGCGCTCGGGGTGGTGCCGCGCGGCGATGACCGGCGGGATCCCGGGGCCTCGACCCGCGAATCTAGACGTCGGTCGAGAAGCGGATGCCGCCGTCGGGGATCTCCACGCCCGGCCACACCCGGGCTCCGCGGAGCAGTTCGCAGCGGGCACCCACGCTGGCACCGTCGCCGATCACGCCGTCGCGGACCAGGGCGCGGGGGCCGATGCGGGCGCCGAAGCCGACGATGGAGCGTTCGACCGTGGCTCCGGCTTCCACTTTGGCGCCGTCGAACAGGATGGCGCCGTCGAGCCGGGCACCCGCGCCCACTTCCGCGCCGCGGCCGACGACGGTACCGCCGATGAGCAGCGCTCCGGGGGCGATACCGGCGCCCTCGTGGACGAGGGATTCCCCACGCTGACCGGGGAGCGCGGGGGAGGGGGCGATACCGCGGACGAGATCGGCGGAGCCGCGGACGAAGTCCTCCGGGGTGCCCATATCCCGCCAGTAGGAGGTGTCGACGTGGCCTTGGACGCGGGCTCCTTCGGTCAGCAGGGCTGGGAACACTTCGCGTTCCACCGATACCGGCCGTCCGGCCGGGATCTTCTCGATGTACTCGCGCCGGAAGACGTAACAACCGGCGTTGATCTGGTCGGTCGGTGGGTCCTGGGTCTTCTCGAGAAAGGCCGTGACCCGGCCGTCGGCGTCGGTGGGAACGCAGCCGAAAGCCCGCGGATCGCTGACCCGCACCAGGTGCAGGGTGACGTCGGCCTCGGTCTTCTCGTGGGTTTCCAGGATGGACCGCAGATCGGTACCGCCGAGGACGTCACCGTTGAACACCATGACGTTGTCGGCGGTGAGCCGGGGTAGCACATTGCGGATACCGCCGCCGGTGCCCAGCGGTTCGGTCTCGGTGACGTATTCCAGCTCCAGACCGAATTCGGCACCGTCGCCGAAATGCTCCTCGAAGACCTCTGCCTTGTAGGAGGTACCCAGCACCACGTGGGTGAGTCCGGCGCTCGCGATCCGGGTCAGCAGATGGGTCAGGAACGGTACCCCGGCCGTCGGGAGCATCGGTTTGGGCGCCGACAGGGTCAGCGGCCGCAGCCGCGTCCCCTTACCGCCGACCAGAATCACCGCGTCCGCGCCTGCTTGTGATGCCATGGAGCTCCCTTGTTCCAAATCGACCATCGACCCGGCACGCTAGCGGTGAGTTGTCTATCCGGCCTGCTCCCGCTCCCGTGCACGCAGAGCGGATCGAACCGCAATCCGGCAGCGCACCGCAAGTCCGGCCTTCAGCGCCCAGCGCAGCGGGGCCTGCCACCAGTGCGGATGGCGGTCGGCCTGGAAGCGGTAGGCGCTGGCGTGGTGGGCGGGCAGCATCGTCTCGGGATGGCGGCCGGCCGCGTGCCCTTTGGCGTGGGTGACCTCGGCGCCGGGCACGAAAACGTTGTGCCAGCCGGCCCGGCCCATCCGGTCGCCGAAGTCGACATCTTCCATGTACATGAAGTAGCGGGAGTCGAACCCCTCGATCGAGTCGAAGGCCGCGCGCCGCACCAGCAGGCAGGAACCGGACAGCCAGCCGACGGTGCGCTCGGAGATCTCCTCGTTCTCCTGGCGGTAGCGGCGGGTCCACGGGTTGGTCTTCCAGACGGCGCCGAGTATCGCGTGACCCGCGCCGTCGAGGATGCCGGGCACCGACCGCGCGGACGGATAGACGCTGCCGTCGGGTTCGAGGACCATCGGCCCGATCGCGCCGGCCCGGGGCCAGCGCTGGGCGGCCTCGAGCATGATGTCGATGGAATCGTTGCCCCAGCGGATATCCGGGTTGGCGATCAGTACGTATTCCAGATCGGGGTCGAGTTCGGCGACTGCCCGGTTGATGGCGCCGCCGTATCCGATGTTGCCGCCGGTCGGTAGGAAGCGCACATGGGCGTTCGCGTCGGCCACTAGTTCGGGGACGCCGTCGGTGGAGCCGTTGTCGGCCAGAATGACCTGCGGCTTCTCCGCCGTGGCCGTTGTCAGGGTGCTGATGAAATGCTCGAGATGTTCGCCCGGCGAATAGGTGACCGTGACCACGGCCAGACGTGGGCGGTCGTGCGGGTTATCGGAAGCGCTCACAGCGCACCACCCTAATGGGCGGCCCGGGTGAGTGCCTCGGTCAGCGCGGATTCCCACGGGCGCAATGGTGTCAGTCCGGCCTCCCGCCAGGCGGTGGCGGACAGGACCGAGTACGCGGGCCGGGGGGCGGGCCGGGGGAATTCCGCGGTGGTGCAGGGCCGGACCCGCTCGGGATCGGCGCCGATTCCGGCGAAGACCGCGCGGGCCAGCTCGAACCAGCTGGCCTGTCCGGCGTTCGTAGCGTGCAGCACACCGGGCGCCGCGGGGTTCGCCGCCAGTTCGAGCAGTCCGGCGGCCAGATCGGCGGCGAAGGTGGGGGAGCCGATCTGGTCGTTCACCACCGATACGGTGTCGCGCTCCCGTTCGAGCCGGCGCATGGTGGCCACGAAATCGCCGCCGGTTCCGGAGTACACCCAGGCCGTCCGGACGATATGGGCCTGCGGGCAGAGTTCGCGTACCGCGCGTTCGCCGGCGAGTTTGGAGCGGCCGTACACCGTGGCCGGGCCGGTGGGATCGGCCGGTTCGTACGGGGCGGTCGCGGTCCCGGGGAATACATAGTCGGTGGACAGGTGGACGAGCCGGGCGCCGGCGCGGGCACAGGCCGCCGCCAATACCGCGGGGCCGGTCTCGTTCGCGGCGAATGCGGCCGCGGGTTCGGATTCGGCCCGATCGACCGCGGTGAACGCGGCACAATTGAGGACGGTATCGCCCGGTCGGACGACTGATTCCACTGCCGTCGGATCGGTGATGTCGAGCTCGGACCGGGTGAAAGCGCGGACAGCGGGTATCAGCCGGAGGAGCTCGGCACCCACCTGGCCACCCGCCCCGGTGACGAGGATGCGGTCGGCGGTTTCGGATCCGGCGGGTACGGCGGCGCTCACCGGCCCAGTCTGGCACGCCGTCGGCCGCCGAATCGGGGTCACCCGGGCTGCTGTTGGTTAGCCTGCGTGGTGCGGAAGGTGTTTCGACGGCATACGCGACGTGGGTCGGGGTCCTCGACCGAGCCACCGACAAGGGGAGAGGAAGTCCAAGGTGGTGCAGCGTGGGGAGCCGACGTTGTGGAGTCCGGTGCGGGTCCTGGTCGCATCGGTTGCTCTGATTGTGCTGGTCGCGACCGGGTTCGCCTGGCGCGGTGTGGATTCGCTGGTTTCGAATATCGAGCGGATCAGCGATCTGGGCCTGGGTGGGCACACCGACGGGGCGGTGGACATCCTGCTGGTGGGGGTGGATTCCCGGACCGACGCGAAGGGCAATCCGCTCAGCGACGCGGAGCGGGCCATGCTGCACGCCGGTGACGAGATAGGTACCAATACCGACACCATCGTGTTGGTCCGGGTACCGAACGACGGGCGGTCGGCGACGGCGATCTCGATTCCACGGGACGCCTACGTGGATATCCCGGGCCTGGGCAAGGGCAAGATCAATTCCGCTTATGGGGTGACAAAACAGACCGTGCAGGATGATCTGCTGGCCGAGGGGGTATCGGCGGACGACGCCGAAGCACAGTCGACCCAACGCGGACGGCAGGCGTTGATCGAATCGGTGGCCGGGCTCACCGGTATCACCGTCGACCACTACGCCGAAGTGAGCCTGCTCGGGTTCGTCCTGCTCACCGACGCGGTCGGCGGCGTCGACGTCTGCCTGCGCCATGCGGTCGACGAACCGATGTCGGGAGCCTATTTTCCGGGCGGCCGGCAGAAACTCGACGGCCCGCAGGCACTGAGTTTCGTGCGGCAACGGCACAATCTCGAACGCGGCGACCTGGACCGTATCGTGCGCCAGCAGGTGTTCATGGCCCAGCTGGTGCACCAGGTGGTCAGCGCCGACACCCTGAGCAATCCGAGCCGGTTGCGGGAACTCAGCGATGCGGTGGGGCGCACCGTGGTTCTCGACGAGGGCTGGGATCTGCTCGGCTTCCTCACCCAGCTCCAGGACCTCGCCGCCGGTGAGGTCACCTTCGAGACCGTTCCGGTCGCCGATCTCAACGGCACCACCTCCAACGGTGAATCGGTGGTCCGCGTCGACCGTGACGAAGTGCACGACTATGTCGCGGCACTGGTCGGGGAGGAACCCGCCGACCGGCCCGCGACCGAGACCACCACGCCGAATGTCGACCCGGAGAATGTCGAGGTATCGGTCTACAACTCGAGCACGGTCGCCGGATTGGCGAACGCCGTCGCCCAGGAACTTCGCGGTCTCGGTTACACCCAGGGTTCCGTGGGTAACTATTCCGGTGGGTCGTCGGTGTCGCAGAGTCAGGTGCGTGCCCCGTCGGCGTCGGATCCGGGCGGGAAGGCGGTCGCGGCCGCGCTGGGCGGGCTTCCCGTGGTGTCGGATCCGTCGATAGCGACGGGAGCGGTGAACGTGGTTCTGACGAGCGACTACGCTGGCCCCGGATCCGGCAGCGGAGACGTGATCGATTTCGGCGGTACGTCGACCTCGGCCACTCCGGTGCCGCCCGCGCCGCCGATCGCGGCGGCCGAAGACGGACCCACCTGTGTGAATTGAGCGCCGAAAGCAGACGATGCGTGACATAGATCAGGCAACGACCCTCCCCGAAGCGGTCCTCGAACCGATTCTGGAACGCGACCCCGCAGGCCCCCGCGTCACCTGGTACGACGACGCGACCGGCGCCCGGATCGAGCTGTCCGGGCTGACCCTGGCCAACTGGGCCGCCAAGACCGGCAATCTGATCCGGGACGAGTTCGGGCTCACCCCGGGCGCGCGGGTCGCGGTGCTGCTCCCCGCGCACTGGCAGACCGCGGCGGTTCTGCTCGGCTGCTGGTGGGCCGGAACCGAAGTGGTGTTGCACGCCGATCCCGACGCGGAGCTCGTGTTCGCCGCCGCGGACCGGCTGGCCGAAACCGAGGACGCGCCCGAAGTGGCGGCGCTCTCGCTGGACCCCATGGGCGGCCCGGTCCGTGATCTGCCGATCGGGGTCACCGACTACGCGACCGCGGTCCGGGTGCACGGCGACCAGTTCCTGCCCGGCGGCACCGGCGCCGCCCTCGACGGGATGCCGGTGTCCGCGGTGCTCGCCGAGGCCCGGAAATCGGCTGTCCGGCAGGGTTTCGCCGAGGGCGACCGGGTGCTGTCCAGCGCCACCTGGGATACACCCGCCGAATTGATCGACGGTTTTCTCTCGGTACTCGTCGCGGGCGCCTCGCTCGTCCAGGTGGCCGAGCCCGATCCCGCGCTGCGGGAACGGCGGGTGGAAACCGAACGGGTCACCCACATCCTGTGACGCGCCTCCTACCACGGTAGGTCCCGGGTTCCGACTCCGGCAGGTTCCCGGGCTGCCGGATGTTTCCGTAGCGTTCGTATCGGTGGTCCTCCGGCGCCGGTGGCCGTCGAACACGACCGGGCCGACCGGCCGCCGAACGCGCGCCCGGACAGCAGGCGGGAGCGCGGGGCACGACGCCGTCGGTACGACAGGAGTGGGTGGGATGAAGCCGGAATACGTGTTCCGCTGGGTGAACCAGCACGGATTGATCCGGGTCGCGAAGAAGGCGCAGTTGCGCCGGGGGGATCTGTTCGCCCGCCTCAACGGCGGCCCGGAGGGGATCGCGAACCCGTATCCGCTGCTCGAGGAACTACGCGGGGAGGGCGGCGTGCACCGCGTCGGACCACTCTGGATCACCATGGATCATGCGGTTGTCCGGGAGGTGTTGCGGGACAACCGGTTCGGGGTGGGCATGCCGATGCTGATCCGGTTGCCGGGGTTCGCGCGCCGGGCGCTGGCCCGGCGACCGGTCCCGGCCAACCCGGTCGATCCGCCTTCCATGCTGATGCTCGACCAGCCCGAACACACCAGGATGCGTAAACCGGTCGCGGCGGCGTTCACTCCGCGCGCGATCGGACGGCTGCGCGACCGGGTCGTCACGGTCACCGCGGAACTGCTCGCCGCGCTGCCCGAGGACGGCCCGGCGGATCTGGTGAGCCGGTTCGCTGCGCAGGTGCCGATCGCCATCATCTCCGAGATGCTCGGCTTCCCCGACCGTGATCGAGAGATGTTCCTGCGCTGGGGCGATGCCATCAGCCCGCTGCTGGATATCGGGATCTCCTGGAGTGCCCACGAACGCGCCATGCGCTCCTCGGAAGCGGTACAGGACTATCTGCTCGACCATATCGACCGGCTGCGCACCGAGCCCGGCGACGATATCCTCAGCAGTCTGGTCGGTAAGGACGAGTTGTCCACCTACGAACTCTGCGCATCGGCGACCCTGCTGATGGGCGCGGGTTTCGAGACGACGGTCAACCTCATTTCCAAGGGCATCGTGCTGCTGCTCGAACACCCCGACCAGCTCGCCCGCCTCCAGGCCGAGCCGGACCTGTGGCCCGGCGCGGTCGAGGAGATCCTGCGGTTCGATCCCCCGGTCCAGACCACCGCGCGGCTGGCGCACGCCGACGTGGAAGTTGCGGGCCGGCGATTGCGCGAGGGCGCGACCCTGGTGCTGTCCCTGTCCGGGGCGAACCGCGACCCGGCGATGTTCCCCGACCCCACCCGATTCGACATCACCCGCCCCAACGCCAAGGAGCATCTCGGATTCAGCAGCGGAATCCATGCCTGCCTCGGTGCCAGCCTCGCCCGGATGGAGGCGGCCCACGCCTTGCGCGCACTCTTCGAACAGTTCCCCGACCTCCGGCTCAGCGGTGTACCGCGCCGCCGCCAGCTCTACACGCTGCACGGTTACGAGACGCTGCCCGTACACACCGGTCCCCGCGCCCGGACCGGGGCACCCATCGGCTGATCCGGCGGGCGATATCGCCGGGCGATGTCACAGTCGTCGCGCCCGATTCGTCGGATCTCTGTCGACAGTCACGAACGCGAGGAGATCCGCATGTCCATCGACATCAGCAACCCGCCGGCCCTGCACAATCCGGTTCCGTTCGGCTACAGTCATATCGCCGTCACCAGCGGCGAGCTCGTCTTCGTGGCCGGACAAAACGATTCCGACGCGCACGGTGCCACCACCACCGGCGATTTCGCCGGCCAGGTGGACCGGGCATTCGCCAATCTCGGCACTGCGCTGCGGTCGGTGGGACTGGATTTCGCCGATATCGCCCAGCTGCGCACCCATATCGTCGACCACGACACGGACAAACTGGCCGTCCTCGGCACGAAGATCGCCGAGATCTGGGGCGACCGGCCACCGGTCCAGACCCTGACCGGCGTCGCCGCCCTGGCCCTGCCGACCATGCTGTTCGAGGTGGACGCGGTGGCCGTCCGACCCTGATCCGCGCGGCGAGGCAGAATCGGGGGATGGCGGATGTCGTAGTGGTAGGTTCCGGGCCCAACGGCCTCGCGGCGGCGGTGACCATGGCCGCCGCGGGCCTCGAGGTCGAGGTGTACGAGGCTGCGGAAACCCTGGGCGGCGGCTGCCGCACCGCGGAGACGACCCTGCCCGGTTTCCGGCACGACGAATGCGCGGGCGCACATCCGATGGCCTGGGCCTCACCGTTCTTCCAGGCCTTCGACCTCCCGGCCCACGGGGTCGAACTACTCACTCCCGAAGCCTCCTATGCCCATCCGCTCGACGGCGGCGTGGCCGGAGTGGCCTGGCGGGACCTCGACCGAACAGTGGACGGTCTCGGCGCCGACGGAAAGGCCTGGCGATCGCTGTTCGGCCCCCTGGTCCGCGACTGGCCGGACGTAGTGCGGACAGCCATGTCCGATATGCGGCACATACCGATGGGCGCGGCCACGATCCGATTCGGCCTGCGCCTGCTCGAACAGGGATCCCCGCTGTGGAACACGAGGTTCCGCGGAAACGTGGCGCCCGCACTGTTCACCGGAGTCGCCGAACACGTCATCACCCCGCCGCGCGCCCTCCCGGCGGTCGGCGCCGGACTTCTGTTGGCCACCCTCGCGCACGCGGGCGGCTGGCCGGTGCCGCGCGGCGGCAGCCAGGCGATCGTGGACGCGCTGGCCGCCGATCTGCGACGCCGCGGCGGCCGGATACACACCGGCCACCGGGTCGACTCAACGGAAGAATTCCGGACCGCCCGCGCGATCCTCTGCGATACCGCACCGACCGAACTCGTCCGCATCACCGGCGACCGCCTCCCGGCCGGATACCGCCGCCGGGTCGACCGCTACCGCTACGGCGGCGGCGCCTGCAAAGTGGACTTCGCGCTGGCGGGCCCGGTGCCGTGGCAGGCACCGGGCTGCGCCGAAGCCGGAACCCTGCACCTGGTCGGCAGCCGGGCCGAAGCGATGGCCGCCGAACACGCCGTGGCCGCCGGAATACACACCGACCGGCCCTTCACCCTGGTCATTCAGCCCGGTGTCGTCGACCCGACCCGCGCCCCCGAAGGCCGGCACACCCTCTACACCTACGCCCACGTCCCACACGGCTCCGACCGGGACATCAGCGAACTCGTCACCGCCCAGATCGAACGATTCGCCCCGGGCTTCCGCGACCTGATCCTCGGAAAACACGTCCGGACAGCCGCCGAAATGCCCGCCCACAATGCCAACTACATCGGCGGCGACATCAACACCGGCGCGATGACCCTCACCCAGACTGTTTTCCGGCCGGTGCCGCGCTGGAACCCGTACAGCACCGGGCTGGCCGGCGTCTACCTGTGCTCCTCGGCCACCCCGCCCGGCGGCGGCGTCCACGGAATGAGCGGAGTGCACGCCGCCCGGCACGCACTGCGCACCGTCTTCGGCAACCACACCGACCCGCACACCCTGCTCACCGCGAACCCGGCCGCCTAGGACTCGCGCGCGGTCTCGCGATACAGATCCGGTTCCAGATAGATGATCCGCGCCGCCGGCACGGCCGCGCGCACCCGGCTCTCCGCCGCATCGATACCCGCCGCGATCTCCTCGATATCCAACCCCGGGGCCACCGCCACCTTGGCCGCCACCAACATCTCCTCGGGTCCGAGATACTGGGTCTTGATATGGATCAGGCGGTCGATAGTGGTCCCGTCCACCAGATTCTCGCGAATCGCCGCATCCTCCGCGGCGGTCGCGCCCTCACCGATCAGCAAACTCTGCATCTCGACGATCAACACGATCGCGATCACCCCCAACAACCCACCGATCGCCAGCGTGCCCACACCGTCCCACACCGGATCACCGGTCAACATGGTGAGACCCACACCGCCGAGAGCGAAGATCAAACCGATCAGCGCACCGGTGTCCTCCAACAACACCACCGGCAACTCGGGGCTCCGCGAATTGCGGATGAACTGCCACCAGCTCGCCCGCCCCTTCAACGGCGTCGACTCCTTCACCGCCGTACGGAAACTGAAACCCTCGAGCGCGATAGCGATCACCAGGATCACCACGGCCACGATCGGCGAACTCAACTCCTCGGGATGCTGGATCTTGTGCACCCCCTCGTACAGGGCATACACCGAACCCAAGGTGAACAACACCAGCGCCACCACGAACGAATAGAAATAGCGGCTCCGGCCGTACCCGAACGGATGCAACTCATCGGCCTGCTGGTCGGCACGATTCTGCCCGAACAACAACAAACCCTGATTGGCGGTATCGGCGACCGAGTGCACGCCCTCCGCCAGCATCGACGCCGACCCGGTGATCGCGGCACCCACGAACTTCGCCACCGCGATCCCGGCGTTCGCCGACAACGCGGCAAGAATCGCCCTCTTACTTCCACCAGCCGACATCCGCCACCCTCCTGTACTGCGACACCCGAACCACGCATCGCTCCGCTACGACAGCCGCGCAACAGCCTATGCTGTGTTGAATTGCGCCGCCTCCGGCGGCGCGGTCGGGGCCCTCGTGACCCCGGTTCTTCACTCCTGCGCTCCTCCGCTTCGCTCCCCCGCTCCGTCGCTCCAGAACCGGGGCGGGCCCCGACCAGGGAGGTCGACCATCCGGGGTAGGGGGTAGGGGGAAGGGTGTGGGCGAACGTGTGTGTCCGATGCCGGGGTCGGCTGATACTCGGCACAGTCCGCGTTCGGCCGCATCCGCTCGACGACCGCGCCCGGGCCGGGGCC
>NZ_JBSFDZ010000023.1:0-95251 GCF_053594175.1 Nocardia sp. NPDC001965 | reverse complement strand
CTCGAGACTCGCGCCTTCGGCGCATGCGCTTCGAGGCCTGAACGGCGAGACGGGCCTCAACCCTTTGAGGTGTCTCGTAAAACTCGACTCGGGGGGTTGCGTCGGCATTCGACGGCCGGGACGGCATGTAGGCGTGCTCGTCGCGGGGCACAGTGGGCTCCGTATCTCGATTGCTTTGTTCTGGACGGCGACGAATGCGGTCGGCGGTACGCCCCACATTCCGACCGACGGGAGATCGTTCGGCTGTCGAGCGGGAAACGACCATGCGCGAACACTCACCGAACAGTCGATTCCCGGTCTACGGGATGGGGCATCATTCGTTCCCTCGCTTTCCGAACGGTCGACATCCATGGTCGGGGCCCTCCCCGGTTCTGGACTGACGGAGCGGAGGAGCGAAGCGGAGGAGCGGAGGAGGGAAGAACCGGGGTTAATAGGGCCCCGACCCGCGCCGCCGGAGGCGGCGCCAAAATTACAGCTCGGGGATGCGGGTGGCGCGGGCGTACACCGTTTCCCCTTCCGCGAGGCGCAGTGCCTCGGCGTCGCCGCGGGTGACCTGAGCTACGAACAGGTCGCCGGTGGCGGCGTTGCGCATCTCCACCCGGACCTCGAAACCGAGTCGCACCACCCGCTCGACCGTCGCGCGGGTGACTCCGGCCGATTCCGCAGTGCCCTCGTAGGCGGCCAGCGCCATATTCGAATCCCGGCCGACCCGGATATCGTGTGGCCGCACCAGGTGTCCGTTGAGGCGGGCGACCGCGCCCAGGAAGGTCATGACGAACTCGCTGGTGGGCCGGTCGTAGACGTCCTCGGGGCTGCCGACCTGTTCGATTCGGCCGGCGTTCATCACCGCGATCCGGTCGGCCACGTCCAGGGCCTCTTCTTGATCGTGGGTCACCAGCACGGTGGTGACGTGCACTTCCTCGTGCAGGCGGCGCAGCCAGGTGCGCAGATCCGCCCGGACCTTCGCGTCCAGCGCACCGAAGGGTTCGTCGAGCAGCAGGACCTGCGGGTCCACCGCCAGCGCCCGGGCCAGGGCCATGCGCTGCCGCTGTCCACCGGACAGCTGCGCCGGATACCGGTGCTGGAAGCCGTCGAGGCCGACGATGCCGAGCAGTTCGTCCACTCGTTTCGCGATCTCGTTCTTCGGCCGTTTGCGGATGGTCAGGCCGAAGGCCACGTTGTCGCGGACGGTCATATGTTTGAACGCGGCGTAGTGCTGGAAGACGAAGCCGATATCGCGTTTCTGCGGCGGTACCCGGGTCACATCCCGGCCACCGATGGTCACCACACCCGAGTCGAGGTTCTCCAGTCCCGCGATCGAGCGCAGCAGCGTCGACTTCCCGGATCCCGACGGGCCGAGCAGAGCGGTCAGTTCCCCGGACGGGATATCCAGGCTGACATCGTCGAGAGCGGCGAACGAACCGTAGTTCTTGCGCGCATTGGTCACGGTGATCACGGGCGGCCTCCGGCGTGAACGATCAAGACGACTCCCGTTTACGTTCCAGGAGCGTCATCAACAGCAGGGTCACGAGCGCGAGACCCATCAGCAGAGTGGCGGCACAGTAAGCGCCGAAATCGTTGTGGTCGTTGATGTAGCGTTCGTGCACCAGCAGGGTCAGTGTCTGCGAGACACCCGGGAACCCCGAGGACACCATGATCACCGCGCCGAATTCCCCCAGCGCCCGGGCCACGGTGAGCACCACGCCGTAGGTGAGGCCCCAGCGGATCGCGGGGACCGTGATCCGCCAGAAGGTCTGTCGGCGCGAGGCGCCCAGGGTGGCCGCCGCCTGCTCCTGGTCGTCGCCTATCTCGTGCAGTACCGGTTCCACCTCGCGCACCACGAACGGCATGGTGACGAAGATGGTCGCCAGCACCATGCCCGGTAGCGCGAAGATCACCCGGAAACCCGAATCGGTGATCGCGCCGAACCAGCCGTCCACGCCCCACAGCATGATCAGCGCGACACCGACCACCACCGGTGAGACAGCGAACGGCAGGTCCACAACACCCTGTAGCAGCCGGCGGCCGGGGAATTCGCCGCGCACCAGGGCCAACGCGATCACCACCCCGAGGATCACATTCACCGGCACGACGATCACCAGGATGATCATGGACAGATTGAAGGCCGAGATCGCGGCGGGCGTGCTGATCTGCTCGATGAACGCCCCGATTCCCTGTCCGAAGGCCCGGTACAGGATGATGCCCAGCGGCAGTACGAGCAGCACGAACAGATAGCCGAGCGCGAGCACACGCAGGGCGATCCGGCCGGGAGCGGACAGTTTCATCGAGCCTCACGTTCCTTGCGCGCCGTACGTTCCGCGAAGATCCGCAAGCCCAGCAGCGCGACGAACGCGATCACCAGCAGCGCCACCGAGACGGCCGCCGCGTTCACCGGCCGGTCGATCTCGATCTGCTGCTGGATGTACTGCGACGCCACCTGGGTCTCGCGCGGGATATTGCCGCCGATCAGCACGACCGAGCCGAATTCACCGATCGCGCGGGCGAAGGCCAGGCCACCGCCGCTGATGACGGCCGGCGCCAACGCCGGCAGGACGATCCGGCGGAAGGTCGTCCAGTTGTCGGCGCCCAGCGACAGTGCCGCCTGCTCGACCTCGCGGTCGGCTTCGATGAGCACCGGCTGCACCGACCGCACCACGAACGGCAGCGTCACGAAGGCCAACGCCACCACCAGTCCCGGCCGAGTGGCGTTGAGGTGGATATCGATCGGGCTCTGCGGCCCGTACAGGGCCAGCAACACAATGCTGGCGACAATGGTGGGCAGCGCGAACGGTAGATCGATCAGCGCGTTCACCATGCCCTTCCCCGGGAAGTCGTCACGCACCAGAACCCAGGCGATCAGGGTGCCCATCACGACGTTGACCAGCGCCACCACCAGCGAGACGAGCACTGTCACCCGCAGCGATGCCAGGGCCGCCGGATCGGTCACCGCGTTCCAGAAGCCGGACCAGCCGTCGTCGAACGCGCTGACGGTCAGCGCGGCCAGCGGCAGGAGCACGATCACACTGAGCCACAGCATGGCGGTGGCGATACCGAGCGGGCCCACCGAGCCGGTGAACCGCAGCCAGGACCGCAGCGGCCGGGAGGTCGAGATTTCCGGGCCGGCGCCGGGTGGCGCGGGCTCGATGGCAGGGCTGGTGGTCACGAGTATCGAGTATCGCGTGTGGTCCGGGTCACCCGGCTACTCGGTCGCGTTGTCGTAGGCGACGGCGATGGTGCCGGTGTCGGGAGCGAACAGATCGGCCTCCACCGTGTCCCAGCCGCCCAGGTCGGCGATGGTGTACAGGGTGGGCGGGGCCGGGAAGACCTCGGTGTACTCGGCGGCCACACCGGGATCGACCGGACGGAACCCGGCATCGGCCCAGGCACGCTGCGCCCGGGTCGTGTAGAGGAAGTCGCGGAAGGCGATCGCCTTCTCCGGATGCTGGGCGTGTTCGAGCACCGCGACCGGATTCTCGATCTTGAAGGTGGTATCGGGCACGATGTGCTCGACCGGGTCACCGTGCCGTTCGGCGAAGATCGCCTCGTTCTCGTAGCTGATCAGCACATCGCCGGTGCCCTGCAGGAACGCCTCGGTGGCTTCGCGGCCGGACTTGGGCTGCACCCGCACATTGGCCAGCATCCGGTTCAGATAGTCCACTCCGGCCTGCGGGTTGCGTCCGCCCTCACTCGCCGCCGCGTAGGGGGCGAGCAGATTCCATTTCGCGGAACCGGAACTGAACGGGTTCGGCGTGACCACCTCGACATCGGGACGTATCAGATCGTCCCAGGTCCGGATGTTCTTCGGATTCCCGGCCCGCACCACCAGGGTCACCACCGACCCGAACGGGATACCGCGGGTGGCGTCGGCGTTCCAGTCCCGATCCACCAGCCCGGCATCGACCAGGCGCGTGATATCGGGTTCCAGGGAGAAGCTCACCACATCGGCGGGCGCCCCCCGCGCGATCTTGCGCGACTGGTCCCCGGACGCACCATAGGACTGGCGCACTTCGACGCCCTCGCCCACCTCGGTCCTGTTGAACTCCGGGACCACCTCGTCGTAACCGGCCTTGGGGATCGCGTACGCGTACAGATCCACTGTGCCGCCGCTGCCGTCGGCGCCTCCGCCGCCGACCTGATCGCTCGAACCGCCCGCGCAGCCGGCCAGCATTACCGGCAACGCGACCAGTACCGCGAGCAGACGACCGGACAGCCCGCGCGTATCGCGCGCGGACAACCGTGACATACCGCTCCCGCGCACCGACTCACCGCCGGCGGGCGTGACCGCACCGTTCACCGGGTGAACAGCCAGGCGACGACGACCAGTACCAGCAGGGCCAGCAGGGCGATCTGCACCCGCGAGCGCGGCATCAGCACACCTCGCTTCCGGTATCGCGGTCACCGTCGGTCTCGTTGCGGCCCAGCGCGGCGCCCGCCGCGTGCAGCCCCCGGTCGATCAGATAGGCGATAGCGAAACTGATCGGCACCATACCCACCAGCACCACGAGGAACTGAGGGATGAACGGCAGGCCCGCCACCCACATCTCGAACCCGTCCCACCAGTCGGCAATACGCTCCACGGCGACCAGCGTAGAACACCGTCCGGCGGCCGCCCGACCCGTGTCTTGACCTCAACCCGGCTACAGGTTGCAGGCTGAACCCATGACACAGGCAGCAGAGGTATGGAACTCCGCCTACGACAACGACACCGCGCCGTGGATCATCGGCGAACCCCAGCCCGCGATCGCCGAACTGGAGCGCACCGGCCGGATCCGGGGCCGCGTCCTGGACCCGGGCACGGGTGCCGGTGAGCACACCATCGCGCTCACCGCCCTCGGCTACGACGTGCTGGGCGTCGATCTGGCACCGAGCGCCGTCGCGTATGCCCGCCGCAACGCCGCCGCC
Organism: Nocardia sp. NPDC001965; assembly: GCF_053594175.1. Lineage (NCBI taxonomy): Bacteria > Bacillati > Actinomycetota > Actinomycetes > Mycobacteriales > Nocardiaceae > Nocardia > Nocardia sp. NPDC001965. The sequence goes on along the minus strand of NZ_JBSFDZ010000023.1, from coordinate 90,349 downwards.
AAACAGGTGCCGGACGCACGGTTCGAGGTGGCCGATATGGTCGCTCTCGCCCGAGCCGAGGACAACCCGCTGGGCGTATTCGACACGATCGTCGACAGTGCGCTGTTCCATGTATTCGTCGAGGACCCCGCCGCCCGGGCCGACTATGTCCGGGCCCTGCACCGCCTCTGCGCACCGGGCGGTCACGTGCACATCCTGGCGCTCTCCGACGCCGAAGCCGGATTCGGCCCGCGGATCGGCGCCGATATGATCCGAGACGCCTTCGCCGGCCCCGGCTGGGACCTCGAGGAGCTGCGGTCCGACCACTACTACGGGCGGATCACCGAAGTGGTGGCCGACCAGGCCCGAGATCTCACCCCGGATGCCGATGGAAAGGTCGAGCTGGCCGCCTGGCTGGCCCGGATCCGGCGCGTCGGCTGACACGTGGTGGACGACTCGGGCCCCGGCGACCCATGATTGGGTATGCCGAGTCCCGAGCACGCGCCAACCGCAGGCATACCGGGCAACTTCCCGGCGGCCCCGCCGCCGGGGAACAACTTCCCGGCGATCGACGACTACGCCTTCCTCTCCGACTGCGAGACCACCTGCCTGATCGCCAGCAACGGGTCGGTGGAATGGATGTGCGTACCGCGCCCGGACTCACCGAGTGTGTTCGGGGCTGTGCTGGATCGCAGCGCCGGACATTTCCGGCTGGGCCCGTACGGGCGCAATGTGCCCGCCGCCCGCCGCTATCTGCCCGGCGGCATGATCCTCGAGACGACCTGGCAGACCGAAACGGGCTGGCTGATCGTCCGGGACGCACTCGTCCTGGGACCGTGGCACAGCACCGAACAGCGCAGCCGCACCCATCGGCGCACCCCGACCGACTGGGATGCCGGGCATATGCTGCTGCGCACGGTCAAATGCGTCAGCGGCACCGTCGAACTCGAGCTGAGCTGCGAGCCCTCGTTCGACTACCACCGGGCCATGGCCACCTGGGAGTACACCGGCAAGGTATACGAGGAGGCATCCGCGTTCTGCGCCGCCGACCCGACGGCCGGGCTCACCCTCACCACCGACCTGCGGCTCGGACTGGAAGGGCGGGAGGCCCGGGCACGCACCCGGATGAACGAGGGCGACTGCGCCTACGTCGCATTGACCTGGTCGGAACTGCCGGCACCGCAGACCTTCGACGAAGCCGCCGACAAGATGTGGACCACCGTCGAATGCTGGCGGCAGTGGATCACGCTCGGCGATTTCCCGGACCACCCCTGGCGCCGCTACCTGCAACGTAGCGCGCTCACCCTCAAAGGCCTCACCTACGCCCCCACCGGCGCGCTGATGGCGGCCGGTACCACCTCGCTACCGGAGGCCCCGGGCGGCGAGCGGAACTGGGACTACCGCTATTCCTGGGTGCGCGACGCCAGTTTCGCCCTGTGGGGTCTCTACACGCTGGGCCTCGACCGCGAAGCCGACGACTTCTTCGCCTTCCTGCACGACGCCACGACAGGCACCGACGGCGCGGCGGTACCGCTGCAGGTGCTGTACGGGATCGGCGGGGAACGCGATATCACCGAGAGCACGCTCGATCACCTGACCGGCTACGGCAACGCGAAACCGGTGCGGATCGGCAACGGCGCCTACAACCAGGAACAGCACGATATCTGGGGCACCATGCTCGATGCTGTCTACCTGCACGTGAAATCGCGTCAGCACGTCCCGGAAACGCTGTGGCCCATGTTGGAACGCCAGGTCGACGCCGCCATCGACAACTGGCGCCGACCCGACCGCAGCCTGTGGGAGGTGCGCGGCGAACCACAGCACTTCACGTCCTCGAAGGTGATGTGCTGGGTGGCGCTGGACCGCGGCGCGAAGATCGCCGAACTCCACGGTCAGACACATATCTCCAAGGAATGGCACCGGATCGCCGACGAGATCAGAACAGATGTACTGACGCACGGCGTGGACGACCGCGGCCGCTTCACCCAGGTGTACGGCGGCACCACCCTCGACGCCTCGCTGCTGTTGGTGGTGCTGACCCGCTTCCTACCGCCGGACGACGCCCGGGTCCGCGCGACCGTACTCGCGATCGCCGAGGAACTCACCGAAAACGGCCTGGTACTGCGATACCGGACCGAAACCACCGACGACGGCCAATCCGGTACCGAGGGCACCTTCACCATCTGTTCGTTCTGGCTGGTGTCGGCGCTGGTGGAGATCGGCGAGATCAACCGGGCCCGCAGACTGTGCGAGCGGCTGCTCAACCATGCCAGCCCACTCAAGCTGTACGCCGAGGAGATCGACCCCTACACCGGTCGGCACCTGGGCAATTTTCCCCAGGCATTCACCCACCTGGCGCTGATCAACGCGGTCACACACCTGATCCGGGCCGAGGGCTCCCAACCGGCCGGGACGTTCCGCCCGGCACACGGCAGAACCACCGGTACGCCCTGGCGCAGCCGGCCTCGGCATTAGGCGTACCTCCGCATTCGCTCCGGCCGTGCGCTCCTTGCGTACCTCCGCATTCGCTCCGGCCGTGCGCTCCTTGCGTACCTCCGCATTCGCTCCGGCCGTGCGCACCCTGCGTACCTCCGCATTCGCTCCGGCCGTGCGCACCCTGCGTACCTCCGCATTCGCTCCGGCCGTGCGCACCTTGCGTACCTCCGCATTCGCTCCGGCCGTGAATACCACCGCGTTCGGCTGGGCGTTCCTCGCGTACGTCCGTGCTCGACGGATCGGCGGCCGCACCGGTCCGGTGCGGCCGCCGATCACGCGGCGGCGATACTGCCGGCCTGCTGCCGGAGATCGCGGAGCTTGCCCATTTCGCTGTCCAGTCTGGCGAGCCGCTCGGCGCCCCGGTCGCCGTACTGGGCACCGGCTTCCTCGGCGACCCGGAGGGCTTCGTCCGCGGCGCGCAGGGCGTCGGTGGCGATATCGGTGAAATGGTCCCGGAGCACCCGCTGTACCTCGCGCAGGCGGGTCCGGGACTCCTTACCGACCTGGAAGACGACATCTTCCATCCATCGGGCCAGCGCTGCCTTGGCTTCGGCCTGACGGCGCAGTCGGCGGCCCCGGCGGTCCTCCCACAGGACATGGATGCCCAGCAGCAGGCCCGCGCCGATCGAGTACCAGTTCACCAACGGCATATCCAGCAGGCTGGTGGCCATACCGACCATGAGGATGCCGCCGTAGGAACCACGCAGCGCGGACAGGAACTGGTCCAGCGCGCCGGCCCGGGTGGTCTGCAACGACTCGAGTGGTGCCACGTCCTCGAGCAGCTCGGACGGGTAGGCGGGGCGGATATCCGGTAGGTCCGGGGTTCGGTGATCAGCCGGGAAACGCGCCGATACCTGGTCGGCCAGTTCCTCGGCACGATAGTTCGCGAGCTCGAAGTTCTCTCCGATGGCCTCGGCGCTGCGCGCCTCCCATTCCGCACCGAAATCCGCCCAGCGCCGCTGCGGATCGGTGCGCATGATCTCCGACTCCGCGTCGCGCACCAGCGTGCGCAGCCGGTGCCGCAGATCGTGTTCGATATCGGCCATCAGTTCACTGCTGCCGTCGGCGAGGGTGATCTGCCAGGTGGCGGTGCGCTGCCGCAGCTGATCCGCCTGGTCCCGGGCGGTGGCCAGCTGCTGGGTAACATGCGCCCGGCGGCGCGGATCGCGCAACGCGTCGGCCTCCGTGCGCAGCGTGACCCCGAGATGGTCGCCGACCAGCTGGATATCGCGGACCGCCGACTTCACGGCGGTCGCATCGGCCTGTGCGACCACGTATTCGCGCAGATGCTCCACCAGCTGTGGAAGACCGGATTCGATGGCCCGCTGCTGGTCGCCCGATTGCTGCGCCTCCTGGTGGATCGCGGCCGAGACCGGCGCCACCGCGAAACCCAGACCAGCGGCATCGAGCAGTTCCCGATTGCGTTCCTGCACATGGGTCCAGTGCGCATTGCGGTCGATCTTGTTGAGCACGCAGATCACCGTGGGACAGACCTGTCCGATCCGATGCAGATGCGCGATCTGCTCCCGGCTGTACTCGGAATCGGCGTCACTCACGTAGAGGACCGCATCGGCGGCGGCGATCATCGACCAGGTGCTGCGATCCTGCAACGCCGCGCCGGGGGCGTCCATCAGCACGATGCCCTCGGCCAGCAGCGGGCTGGGCTGGGTGAAATCGGCTCGGATCACGCCGGTCGCCCTGAGCGCCGGACCGGGGTCGAGCGGATCCACCGGCTGCCGCCGGATCCGGCCGCCGCCCTCGCGGCGAATGAGGGTGGCCGTCGGTTCGGGACCGTACTCGACGATCGCGGGCACGCTGATCGCGCTGTCGGTGGCGCTGATCGGCGCTCCCGCCATGGTGTTGACCAGCGTGCTCGTTCCGCTCTTGGGCGGCCCGACCACCACCAGCCGCACCCGGGTATCGGCCACCCGCGCACGCACCATCCCGAGGCGGCCACGCAGATCGTTTCGGCTCGCGGTGCGCGATACGTCCCGCAACTCATCGATGATCTGGATGAGGGGGGCCATCACATCCGGATTCTTCACCGTCGCGGCTCGCGGTCCGGCTACGGCAGACAAGCCCAGCTCCTCACTGTCGGTCACAACATCACGCCATCGACCGCGCTCGGTCGAATCGACCCCCGAACAACCGGACAGAACCCCCGCCGGCTGTGAATCGTCACATGAATACCCAGTGGCCGTGATCGACAATCGGGCTCTCGGTCACAGCCACTGTATGCGGCAGCAACCCGGCCGCGAGATCGCCGGTCAGGCCACCGTCCGTCGCACCGATCACCGAATGATCGGTGTACAGCGTGGCGGCCGCCCCGTGGATATCGTACGGAACCGGCGAACCGTGATCGGCTACCGGTTTCACCTGCGGTGCCGCCGGTAGCTGGGTCGGCAGCGGCTGCGGTGCCGCCGGCGCCGGGGCATCCGGTACGACCGGCTGCTGGGTGGGCACACTCACGGTGGGCACCGACGCCGGTGGCTGATCCACCGTGGGCGCCTGGTGGGTGGGTACCTCCACCGTGGACGGCGTTCCGCCGGGAGTCGGATCACCGGTCACCGGACCGTTGGAACCGGTGCCCCCGATCGGATCGGTGGTGGTACCACCTGTTCCGGTTTCACCGGTGACACCCGGGCTCGTGGTGGTGACGCCGGTCGATCCACCGGTGGTGGCGGCGGACTCGCCCCCGGAAGTGGTGGTCTCCGGCGTCGTTCCGGTCGACGGGCCGTCGGCACCGGTGGTGGTCTCCGGGGCGGTGGTCGAACCGTCGGGAGAGGTGGAGCTACCGCCGCCCACCGAAGTGGTCGTGCTGCCGTCCGGTCCGGTGGTCGTGCTGCCGCCCGGAAAAGTGGTCGTGCTGCCGTCGGGTCCGGTGGTCGTGGTGTCTGTGGTGGCAGTGGAACTTCCGGTGGTCGTCGGTGTGCTGGTGGTGGGCACCACCGGCGTCGACGTTTCGGGCAGGACGGGACCGACCGGTGGTTGCGGCTCGGGCACCGGCGGCTGGTGCGGACGGTGGAACAGATCCGGCACCTGTGCGGGAGGCGCGGTGAGCGGCGACTGGCCCGCCGGCGGATGGAAGACATGTGCCATCGGGGTGGTCGCCGCATCGGGCTGAACTGTGGTCTGCAGCGGAGTCGCCGCGACCGGGTGCACCGCCGGCGCGACGGCTGCCGGGACGACGACCGGCGGCGGAACGGGCAACGGTGCCATCGGCGCGGGCGCACTGGGCGCGGCGGCAACGGGCGCGGGTGCGATCGGCGCGGCAGCCATGGGCGCGGGAGCGAACGGGGCGGCGTTCACCGCGGCCGGGGCCTGGCCGGTGCCGGGAACAGCCGCCCCAGGCACCGCACCGGCCCCCGGGATACCGCTCGATACCGCGACCCCCGAGGTGGCACCGGTACCGGACGGCACTCCCAGCACCGGACCGGCGGTATCGGCCCCGGCCGCGGCGCCGGATTCGGCTTCGGCCGCGCCCGCCCGCGCGGCGGGATCCAGGGGGCCGCGCCCGTCGAGTTGCAGGGAATCCGCGGCGGTGCCGGTGCGCGCCCAGTCCAGGTATTGGTCGAGCCGATCGTCGAGCAGGCTGCCGTCGCCGACCGTGATATCGAGATCCCAGTCGCTGGCGATCCAGAACCCGTCCTGCCCCGCCGAGATATCCAGGCCCAGCTGCGAATCGACGGCCACCGCGTGGCCGAACCCGTCGGCGAAGGCCATACCGCCGTCGACTCCGTAGTCGATGAGGAACTCACCACCGACGCCCCCGTCGAAGGCACCGTCGAGCCAACCGGAATCCGGAGCACCGCCCGGACGCACGGCGAGGTCGGTGGGGTCGAATCCCCAATCATCGTCACCGGGTTCGCGCGCTACCGATCGCACCGCCGAATCCGGGCTCAGATCGAATCGGGGCAGATCGAAGATATCGGTCTGGAAGGCATCTCCCGGTGACGGCAGCTCGAATTCGCCCGGGGCGCCGAGGCCGTCGTTGCCCGGCACGGGAAAACCCTCACCCAGCCCGGGAATACCGTCGAAGCCCGGGAAGTGGTTCGGGGGCGGGACACCCGGATCCGGCGCACCGAATTCGGGTACTCCCGGAACCACCGCGTCGGGCACCCCGGTTCCCGGCATGAACCCGGCACCGGGGGCGCCGCCCTCGGAACGGCCGGGTTCCAGTGTGAGCCCCGGAATGTCCTCCATATGGACACCGGGGTAGTAGTCGTCGAGGTCGAAGTCGCCGGGGCGGCCGACCTGGATATCGAGTGACGGTCCGTGCGGGAGCGGCGCCGTCGTGCTCGCGTCGCCGCCGGATCCCGGCGAATCGGCCGGAACGGGGTCCGGGAAGGTGATCACCGGGCTGGGCACATCGGGATCGGGATCGGCAGTGCGCGCCCAACCGGCGTTGCGGCTGTCCAACTCGCTCGGCGGGGCCGGGACGCCGCCACCGTTGTTCGCGATCAGCGCGCCGCCGGTGACATAGGCACCGCCGCGCGCGACCCGCGAGGTGGCGCTGGCAATGCGATAGGCGGTGTCACCACCGCGTTCGGTGACCTCTTCTTCGCCGTCGAACGGCAGATCACGCGCCATCCCAGTACTCCACTCTCGCGTTCAACAGCAACCACGCCGGGGTGGCCCGGCGCGGATCCGCTATCAGCCTATTGTCGACATCTGCGGCTGTCACATTTTCGTTATCAGCAGATTCCGTGGGCGGGGCGGGCGGCGACGACAGATCCGGCTATCGCACAGCGATATTCCCGAGCGGGGGCGGGATGACCCCTACTTCTTGTCCTTCGGTTTATCGGACTGGGCGTCCGACGACAGGGCCGCGACGAAGGCCTCCTGCGGGACGTCGACCCGGCCGATCGTCTTCATCCGCTTCTTGCCCTCCTTCTGCTTCTCCAGCAGTTTGCGCTTCCGGCTGATGTCACCGCCGTAGCATTTGGCCAGGACGTCCTTGCGGATGGCGCGAATGTTTTCGCGGGCGATGATCTTCGAACCGATGGCGGCCTGGATCGGCACCTCGAACTGCTGGCGCGGGATCAGTTCGCGCAGCTTGGTGGTCATCTTGTTCCCGTAGGCCTGGGCACCGTCGCGGTGCACGATGGCGCTGAACGCGTCCACCGCCTCCCCCTGCAACAGGATATCCACCTTCACCAGCTGCGATTCCTGCTCACCGGCTTCCTCGTAGTCCAGCGAGGCATAGCCGCGGGTACGCGATTTCAGCGAATCGAAGAAATCGAAGATGATCTCGGCCAACGGCAGGGTGTAGCGCAGTTCCACCCGGGTCTCCGACAGGTAGTCCATCCCACCGAGATCGCCGCGCCGCGACTGGCACAGTTCCATGACAGCACCGATGAACTCGCTCGGCGTGATGATGGTGACCTTGACGACCGGTTCGAAAACATTGCGCACCTTGCCTTCCGGCCAGTACGACGGATTCGTGACGATATGTTCGGTACCGTCCTCGATCACCACGCGGTACACCACGTTCGGGGCCGTGGAGATCAGCTCGAGATCGAATTCGCGCTGCAGGCGCTCCCGAGTGATCTCCATGTGCAGGAGCCCGAGGAATCCACAGCGGAACCCGAAGCCCAGCGCCACCGAGGTCTCCGGAACGTAGGTCAGCGCGGCATCGTTGAGCTGCAACTTCTCCAGTGCGTCCCGCAGGTCCGGGTAGTCGGACCCGTCCACCGGGTACAGCCCGGAGTACACCATCGGCCGTGGTTCTCGGTAGCCGGTGAGGGGGTTCTCGGCACCGTTGCGGGCGGCGGTGACGGTATCGCCGACCTTCGACTGCCGGACATCCTTCACACCGGTGATCAGATAGCCGACCTCGCCGACACCCAGCCCCTGTGTGGGTTTGGGTTCCGGTGAGACGATCCCGATCTCCAGGAGTTCGTGGGTGGCGCCGGTGGACATCATCTTGATCTTCTCGCGCGGGGTGAGCTTGCCGTCCACCACGCGGACGTAGGTCACGACACCGCGATAGGTGTCGTAGACCGAGTCGAAGATCATCGCCCGTGCCGGGGCATCCGCCTCGCCCACCGGAGCCGGCACCCGCTCGATCACCCGGTCCAGGAGTTCGGTCACGCCCACCCCGGTCTTACCGGAGACGCGCAGCACATCCTCGGGCTCGCAGCCGACGATATGGGCGAGTTCGGCTGCGTAGCGCTCCGGATCGGCGGCCGGCAGGTCGATCTTGTTCAGGACCGGGATGATCTCCAGGTCCTTGTCCAGCGCCAGGTACAGATTCGCCAGCGTCTGCGCTTCGATCCCCTGCGCCGCGTCCACCAGCAGAATGGCGCCCTCGCACGCTTCCAGCGCGCGCGACACTTCATAGGTGAAATCGACGTGACCCGGCGTATCGATCAGATGCAGGACGAAATCCTCGCCCTCGTGCTCTCCGGATCGCGGGGTCCAGGGCAAGCGCACGTTCTGGGCCTTGATGGTGATACCGCGTTCCCGCTCGATATCCATGCGGTCCAGGTATTGCGCACGCATCTGCCGGTCCTCCACGACACCGGTCAGCTGCAGCATCCGGTCGGCCAGCGTCGACTTGCCGTGATCGATATGCGCGATGATGCAGAAGTTCCGGATCCGCGACGGATCGGTGAACGTCGTATCGGCGAAGCTGGCGGGCACTCCACTCCTCATGGGGTATCGGGCGTACTGCCGACCATCGTCCCATGCTGGGCCCCGTCCACTACCGCCCAGGTCCCGCCGCGACCCGGCGGAGGCGATATCGCCGGTGGCGGGGTGACGTTATTCTCCTGAGATGGCCCGAAGTTGGAACAGTCTCGGCAAGCAACTCACCGCGATCGCGAAACAACAGGGTCCGAAGATCGTCAAACGGCAGGCGCCGCGGCTGATCGGAGCCCTGCTCGACCGGCGGGGTCCGGCCGAGGGCGCCCGGCCCGCGCGGCCGGGCGGTATCCCGGTGCGCCCCGCCGCCTCGACCCCGGTGCCGACGGCACAGCGCGCGCGTCGTGTCGTCTACGCGCCGCAACTGGACGGCCGCGCCGATCCCGGAGAGATCGTCTGGACCTGGGTCCCCTTCGAGGAGGACCCGAACAACGGCAAGGACCGGCCGGTGCTGGTCGTCGGACGCGACAGCGACACCTTGCTCGGACTCATGCTCAGCTCGAACCCGGTACGCGGAAACGATCCGGACTGGATCGGGATCGGCGCGGGCACGTGGGACCATCAGGGCCGTGACAGCTGGGTACGGCTGGACCGGGTGCTCGACGTCCCCGAGGACGGCATCCGGCGCGAGGGCGCCATTCTCCCGCGCAAACTGTTCGATCTGGTCGCCCACCGGCTCGTCCGCGAATACCGCTGGAGCTGACGGGCGACCGGCGGATCAAACCTCCAGATCCCGGGAACGCCCGAACAGCATCCCGTACACCAAAGCGCCCAGCACACCGCCGATCAGCGGGAACAGGATGAAGGCCCACAGCTGACCCATGGCGCCGTCCTGGAAAGGCGCGACCGCCAGGCTGCGGGCGGGGTTCACCGAGGTGTTGTCGACCGGAATCGAGATCAGGTGGATCACCGCCAGGGTGAAACCGATGGCCAGACCGGCCTGCGGGATCTCGGAGATGTGATCGGTCGCGGCCAGCACCACGAAGACGAGCAGCGCGGTCAGCATCACCTCGACGATGATCATGGCGGCCAACCCGTAACCGTTCTGGATCACCACCTCACCCGCGGGACCGGTCACCGCCGACGGGCTGTGCGAACCCCAGCCGTTCGCGCCCAGCCCGTCGGCGGAGCGATCGTAGGACGGCAGATTCTTCGCGAGGGCGAACAACACCAGGCCTGCCACGAGCCCGCCCACCACCTGGGCGATGACGTAACCCACGGCGCTGACCGCCGACAGCCGGCCCATGAGAAACTGGCCGACCGTGACGGCCGGGTTCACATGGCAACCCGATACCGGCCCGATCGCGTACACCAGGACCAGCAGGGACAGGCCGAAAGCCAGAGCCACGCCGAGCGGCCCCACCTTCTCCCCGGCCAGTACCGCTGTCCCCACACCGCCCATCACCAGCACGAATGTGCCGAGTGCTTCGGCGGTCCATTTCTTGGGGTCGGACGGAACCGCTGGTTCCACGCCCTCGAGGATCGCTTCCTTTTCCTGCGCAGTGGGAGACATACCGTCCGCCTTCCGAGAGGATCGCCGCCCCGTCTGCTACCGGGGCACGCACCGGGAAACCTGGGTCCTGCTGGGAAAACTTCTACGATGATCCCGCGCGACGTTACGCGCGACGTTCGTCGTACACAACGACCCCGCAGTGTGACGATCCGCCCACGATTTCGCCGCGCCGCCCGCTGCTGGTAACCTGGCCAATCGGCGTTGCCTACCCCGTGCCCGGTCGTTTCCCCCGGTGGATGAGCATCAGGGCGGGGGTGCACACAGACTTTCCGACCGAACCAGACAAGAATCAGAGGATACCGGCGTGGCCAATATCAAGTCTCAGATCAAGCGGATCCGCACCAACGAGGCGGCGCGTCAGCGCAACCAGTCGGTGAAGTCCGAGCTGCGCACCCATATCCGCGCCTTCCGGACCGCTGCCGCGGCCGGCGACAAGGATGCCGCTGCCGAGCGCCTGCGTTTCGTGAGCCGCAAGCTCGACAAGGCCGCCTCCAAGGGCGTTATCCACGCCAACCAGGCCGCCAACAAGAAGTCGGCGATGGCGACCGCGCTCAACAAGCTCTGATCTTCCGAACTCTTTTCGACAGCAGCCGCCGCGGCATTGAGGACCACGGCGGCTTTTCGTGTGTCCATCCCCGGTCAGCGCGGCATTTCCCGGTGATCCCGGATGGCGCCGAGCCGGGTGCGCGGTTCCTGCCGTAGCATGCGGCGCATGGTTACGGTGTATGCGAACCAATCGGTAGTCCAAGCCGAAGACCTGCCCGGCGTGATCCGCGCCGCCGAGGTCCTCGGTATCGGAGTGAAGATCGAGAACGTGCTGGCCCCGGCCGATGACGACGGCGGGCACGTGGTGGTCTGGATGGTCACCAGGGACGAGGAGACCCCCGTCTACGAGGAGTGGGACGGCCGCTACGACGAGGCGGCCGAAGAAGCCCTGGAACTCAGCGCGGTCGAATAGCGCTTCCCTCCCCCGCCGGCCCCCGTCGGCCGGTCCATCAGCTGCGCCCGTGCAGAGCGAGCAGCTTCAGAACGGCGTCCTCGAGTGCGAACCCGGAGTCGGCCGCGCCACCTTTGACATCGGCGTTCAGCGTCGCAACGACCTGCAGCGCCGACCCGATGGTGGCCGGAGTCCAGCCCCGGGCCTGTCCCTGCGCCTTCTTGACCTTCCACGGCGGCATCCCCAGCGGACCCGCGAGCTTGAACGGGTCCCCGCGGCCCGCCGAACCCACCTTTGCGATGGTGTGCACGGAATCGGCCAGCGCGTCGGCCAGCACCACATGCGGTACCCCGCGGTCCTGCGCCCAGCGCAGCGCCTCCACCGCCCCCGCCCGGTTCCCGGCGACCGTCAGATCGGCCACCTCGAATCCGGAGACCTCCGCTTTACCGGAGTAGTACCGGCGCACCGCCGCGACATCGAGCGCTCCCCCGGTATCGGCGACCAGCTGCGAGCAGGCCGCCGCGAGTTCGCGTAGCTCCGACCCCACCGCGTCCAGGACCGCCTGCACCACGTCCGCGCCGGCCCGGACCCCGGCCGCCCGGAATTCCGACCGGACGAATTCGGCCCGCTCCGCGGATTTGGTGAGCTTCGCGCATTCGTGCACGACCGCGCCCCCCTTCCGCAGCGCGGGTACCAGCGCTTTGGCGCGACCGCCCCCGCTGTGTACCACCACCAGCACCACCCCGTCCGGCGGTGTCGCCGCGGCCTCGGAGATCACCGCGACGGCGTCCTTACCGGCCTGGTCCGCGGATTCGAGAATGATCACCCGATCCTCGGCGAACAGTGAGGGGCTCAGCAGCTCCGCCAACTCCGCACTACTGGCGTCGCCGGCGCGCAGCCGATCCACCGGTACCGACGCGGGATCGGGTGCGACCGCACGTACCTGCGCGGTCACCTCGGCCACCGCCCGCTGGATCAGCAGTTCCTCTTCCCCCAGAACCAGATGCACCGCCGCAGGTCGCTCGCTCACGGGTCCGATGGTACTGGGTGGGTCCGGCCGTTCCGGGCAACGCGGATCAGCCGTCGGCGATATCCGCCGGTCCGAGTCTCGTCCCCCACCGCCGCGACTCGAGACGAGGACAGTTCGCCGCTACGGCGCCGCGGGCGCGCCGGTGTATCCCGGTCGGACACCGGTGGACAGGAAGTGAACCGGAGGCTCGGACCACTACGGTGCGGTTCTTCCCGGCACGGAATCCGGCGCGGTAGCCGAGGCTTTCACCGGCTCTCGCCCGCCGAAGAGGTGTCGAACAGGCGGTGGAGATTCTCGAGCATCATGATGTGGGCGGCGATACCTCGGCGCTGGACGGTCCCCAGCAGTCCCCACGGAGCGCCGAGCCGCAATCGCTCGGTGACCAAGGTGCCCGAAGCCTGTTCGGCGAACTCCACTTCACCGTGCACGTGGACCCGGGGAAACTGGTAGGCGTCGACGACGAGATTGCCCTCGGCGGTTTCCCGGCTCCGGACCCGGTAGGTGATTCGACAGGCGAGCGGTCCGAACGGTATCCGATCGGTCACCCGGTAGTTGCTCACGCGCCGACCGCCGTCGTCGCTGTCCGGTAGTTGTTCGACACCGACGACGAGCGGATGTAGCTGCCCCAGTTTCGTCAGGTCCCGGTAGAAGTCCCGGACGTCGGTCCGCGACCCGGGCACCAGCCGGGTGAGAGTCTTCTCCACATGGTGAACGAGCACGGCTCCACTCCGGACAGCTCATCGGCCGCTCGAATCGTGCGCCGCATCGGATAATGATCGAGTACGCGGCCGCAGACCGCAACCGTAGTGTTGTCGGCCGGTTTTCGCCCCTCGCCCAGCCGAGCCGGTGCGCCCGTGGATTCCGTGACCGCGTCCGAGTGGTTCAGCCGAACCGAAGTACCAGGACCAGGTATGCGACGAGGAATCCGATTGCCACGGCCGTCAGTATCCGCCGGGCCCGGGGCAGTCGCAGCGCCGCGATCACACCGGCCGCGACGATCCCGGCCGACAGGCCACCGGACGATCCGCCGGGAACCACGAGCGCCGCACCGGGAACAGCGGCCGCCTCGGCCGCCACGGTGAGCAGCCACCACATCGGTGGCCCGGTCGTGCGCAGTATCAACTGAGCGAGCGGCTCACAGCAGGTGGCTACCACGGCGGCGAGGGCTCCACCGACGGTGATCGGGGCGATCACCGGGGCCACCAGGATATTCGCGGCCACGGCGACCAGACTGAGCTTTCCGGACAGCGCGACGGTGAGCGGCGTGGTGACGACGAAGGCTGCCGCGGCGACCGCGACCAGTTCGGCCGGTAGCCGCCACCAGCCGCGGGCCCGCAGATGATCAGCCCAGCTCGGAGCGAGTAGGAGCAGCGCCCCGGTCGCGAGGACCGAGAGCGCGAACCCGGCCTGCACCGCGAGGGCGGGCCACAGCGCCAGCAGCGCGATCACCGACGCGCACAGCGCGGGAAGTGCCTGTTTGCGGCGGCCGATCAGCAGGGCCAGTAGCGTCACCGACCCCATCGCGGCGGCCCGCAGCACACTCGGATCGGGCCTGGCGATGATCACCAGCGACACCACTGCGATTCCCGCGCCGAGCACCGACAGTCGTGGGCCGAGGGTGAGCAGCCGGGTGGTGGCGAGCACGGCGGTGAGCAGAATCGAGAAGTTCGCACCGCTGACGACGGTCAGATGTTGGAGGCCCGCGGTAACGAATTCGCCGTGTACCCGGTCGCTCAGAGCCGAGGTGTCTCCGACTACCAGCGCGGGCAGTAACCCGGCCGGGTCCGGCGCGAGAGCTCGGCCGGCGGCCGCGACCAGATCCGAACGCACCGACTCGGCGGCGGCCTGCCACCACGGCAGCGGGCCCACAGTGGCGGGCTGTCCGACCGGCCGGAGGGTGACGACCGTGAGATCGCGTTGCCGAGGCGGTGCGGGCCGGGCCCGGAACTCGATCGGCCGGCCCGGCAGCAGTTCACTCCAGGCCGGCCCGGCCGCCAGGACGACCACCGCGCCACCACCGCGGATCACTCGGTCGCGATACCGGAACTCGTGCAGTTCGCCACGGACCACCCAGAGCCGCCCCGATCCGGACCCGCTGCCGCGCACCGGCTTCGGATCATCGTCCGGCACCATCACGATATCGACCGTCGCCGCGGCCGGAACCGCGCGCAGCGGATGCGCACCGACCCGGTACTCCCGCCATGCGCCGCAACAGGCGAACGCCGAACCGACAAGCGCCGCACCCAGTAGTACCGTCGCGACGATTCGACGCCGTTCGCTGCGATGCCCGACTCCGGTCCACAACAGTCCCCACGACATCAGCGCCAGCACCGCCAGTACGAGGGCAACGACCACCCCGGCGATCCAGCCGGCGCCGACCGCGATGATCGTGGCCAGCCAGCAGGTCAGTGTGGCCGGGAGCAACCGTGCGTCCAGAATCGGGGCCGCCTTCACCGCCTCCCCCACCGGCTCCGGAGCCGGCGTGCGAGTGACGGTGCCCGGTGCCGCGCTCACCGGCATACCCGACCGAATACCCGCACCGCGCGCCGGGACAACCGGGGGCCGCACGCGCCCGGTGCCGTCATACCGTCACCAGTGCACGCAAACGGGCCAGCCGAGCCGGGCCGATACCGTCGACCTCCGCCAACTGCGCCACGTCGGTGAACCGCCCGTTGGTCTCGCGCCAGGCGACGATCGCTTTGGCCGTCACCGGCCCGACTCCGGGCAACGCATCGAGATCGGCTTCGGTAGCGGCATTCAGATCGACCGGCGCACCGGCCGTGGGTGCGGAATCGCCGGTCCCGCCGGCGGACGCCGCTTCCCCCGCGCCACCGCTGATCGTCGCACTGCCCGGCGGTGGCGCGCCGGGCCCGGCGGCTCCCACCCGGACCTGGTCGCCGTCGGACAGCCGCTGAGCCAGGTTGAGACCGGCCAGATCCGCGCCGTCGAGTGCACCGCCTGCCGCCGAGATCGCATCGGCGACCCGGGCACCGGGCGGGAGCCGCACCAGACCGGCCCGGCCCACCAGACCCACCACACTCACCACCAATTCGGCGGGTTGCGCTCGGGTGGGAGCGCCGTCCGGTGCGGGCGGCGCATCGACGGGAGCGGGAGAATCCACCGGCAACGCCGCCGGGAGCACGGCGGGTAGTGGTGGAACGGATTGCGCGACGGGCCGGTCCCACAGCACGACCACCACCGTTACCAGCGCGGTGAGCAGTCCGATACCGGCCATGGTCGTCACCCCGCGGCGCCCGGAGTCCAGGAGCGCGCCCCGGAACCGGGCGGGTATCAGACGATCTCGCCGGTCGGCCGGACCCGGCTCTTCCTCTAGCCAGCGTGGAGTACGTACGGCATCGTCGGCGGCGTACGTGCGTTGCGGCCACGCGCGCGTCTCCCCCGGGTCGTTACCCGGCAGCTCCCCGAGATGCCCGCCCAGTTGCCTACGTACTCGTTCACGCTCGTCGTGTGGTGCCATGTCCGCGACGCTAGGCCGGTGGCACCACCGAACAGTCACACCCACCAGGGAATTCGACAACCCTGTGGACAACCCGGCCCTGTGGAGCGATTACCGGAACTCCCAGCGCGGGACGGTCAGCCGCACCCGCCCGGCACAACCAGCACCCCGACCGCGCCGACTCCCAGATGAACAGCCAGCGCCGGCCCGAACTCGGCGGTCAGGATCTCCCGGGCTCGCGGAATACGTGCGCGCAGCTGAGTCGTCACCGATTCCGCGGCCTCAGCGGCGCCCAGATGCTGCACACCGATCGCGGCGATACCCGCCCCGGCTACCTCCTCCGCGGCCGCGACCAGTTTCGCGAAGGCCTTCGACCGCGTACGCACCTTGTCCCGCAGTTCCAGCCGCCCCTGCACCAGCTGCAGCACCGGTTTGCTGACCAGTTCGCTGCCGAAGAAACCGGCGGCCGTACTCAGCCGGCCGCCACGCCGCAACTGTTCGGTGCGATTGACCACGAAGAAGGTATGCGAGCTCTCCGCCGCCCGCACCGCGGCCTCGTACACCTCGTCGAGGGTGCCGCCCGCGGCCGCGCACCGCGCGGCGGCCAGTACCGGAAACCCGGTCGCCAGACCCGCACCGAGCGAATCGACCAGCAGCACCGATTCCGCGGCGTCCATATCCCGAACGGCCTGCCGCCCCGCCTCCCAGGTCGCCGACAGCTGCCGGGACAGATGGACCGCGACCACGCCCGCACCGTTGCTACCGGTCAGTGCCTCGGCATAGGCGTCGCGGAGTTCGCCCGGAGAGGGTGCCGAGGTGGTGACGGTGTCGGCGGCGTAATCGATGGCGTGCGCATCGATACCTTCCCGGATCTCCGTATCACCCACCAGCACATGCAGGGGCACCACCCGGATATCCAGTTCGCCGATCAGCTCCGCGGGCAGGCTGGCGGACGAATCGGTGACGACCACGACCGCCACGTCTCACCCGACCTCTTGCAGAGTTTTCACCATCGCCCTGGCGACCTCGGTATGCCCGTCCCACCCCCAGTGGATCCCGTCGGGGTTGGCGTCGCCGGAGAAGATGTTGTCGTGTACCGCTGCTTTCAGGTCCACCAGCGGTACACCGGTTCGCGCCGACCATGCTTCCAGCGCCCGCACCGCCGGTTCGCGGCCGCTGTGTACCCGGCCGTAGGCCGCACAGTCGTGCACCGAGGGCAGGACCGCGACCACGGGCAGTTCGGGCCGCAGTTGCCCGAGCGCCGTCCGGCACTGCTCCAGATAGTCCACGCTCACCGCGGGCGGTAGCGCGACCGGGCGGCCGATTTTCGCGGCCCGGGGCTGGATCCACTGGTATGCCGAACGCACGACACGGCGCAGGCCCGACGGGCGCAGGTAGCGGATCAATTCGCGCACTGCCGTGGGCAGCGGCGAGGGCAGCGAATCCATACCGCCTACCGCGAACACCACGGCACCGGCACGCGGGACGGCGGCCCATATTCGTGGGTCACCGATGAGCGCCCAGTAGGCGTCCCGGCAGGTCCAGCCGATCCGGGCGACCAGTTCGACATCCCAATCCAGTTCGGCCGCCACCAGATTCGGCCAGATCCGGGGATGATCGGCCGGCAGGCCGCCTTTCGGGCCGTAATACGACAGCGAGTCCGCGATCACCAGCAGCACGGGCCGCTGCGCTCCCGTACCGCCGGCCGGGGTGGTGACCGCCGGGTCCGTCGTGGCCTCCACGTCCGAACCGATCCGTTGCGCGGTTCCGCTGCCACCGACCGAACCCGGTGCCGGGCCGGTGGCTTCGCGTGCGGTACCCGGATCGGGCGCGGGCGCGCCCTCCGACGTGGATGTCACCGCGCAACCCTCCTGGTGCTCAGACGGCTCTCCGAACATCGCCGTCGTCGGCGGGTCCGGTGTCCTCGGTGGTTTCGGCCGGGTCCTGTCCGGGCGCCGGGCCGAACAGGGCGTCGGGTAGGGCGCGCTCCGGTTTCGCGGATACCTTCCGGAACAGTTCGTCCGGTATCTGGCGGTTCAGGTCTTCAGATGACATCGGGTGCTACTTTCGCCGCTGCGTTCCACACATCCAGACGCCAACCGGGCTTTTCCAGGCTCGGGCCGTGACTGCTCAGCTGCACCCAGCTGGCATTGGCCAGGCCACCGAGGGCAGGCCAGTTCCGGGGCGGCAGATCGAGCAGCGCGGCCGTGAGCGCGGCGATCAGCCCGCCGTGCGCCACGAGAATCATAGTGGCGCCGGGCCAATCCTGCCGGTCGTCGAACAATTCCTGGACAACGGGTAGCGCGCGGGCACCGACCTCCAGTTTCGATTCACCGCCGGGCGGGGTGAAGGTCGCATCCATCCGCCATTCCAGCCGGGCGCCGGGGTAGAGGGAATCGACCTCGACATCCCCCATCCCCTGCCAGTCTCCGAGATGGGTCTCCCGCAACCGCGGTTCCCGGACCACTTCGAGCCCGGAATGCTCCGACAATGCCTGAGCGGTGTCGTAGGCCCGCCGCAGATCGGACGAGATCAAGCCGATGGCCTTGTGGGAAACCAGCTCCCGCGCCGCCTCTTTCGCCTGCCGACGGCCCAGATCGGTGAGATCGGTATCGATCTGCCCCTGCATCCGGTCGTTGGCATTCCATTCGGTCTGCCCGTGGCGCAACAGGATAAGGGTGCGCGCACCGGTTTTCTGTCTCACTCGGTTTCTCCAGCACTTTCGTCTCCGGCGGCCGGTGGCGCGCCGTGTCCACGCGGCATGACCGAGGGCCCTGCGTGGTCACGCTCCGCTACCGCCTCCGGGCCTGACTCGCTCATGCCGATCCCCTCGACCGCAACGGTGGGGCAGTCTTTCCACAACCGTTCCAGCGCATAGAAATTACGTTCGTCGTTGTGCTGGATGTGCACCACCACGTCGACATAGTCCAAGAGTGCCCAACGGCCCTCGCGGGTCCCTTCCCGGCGTACCGGTTTATGGCCGGCCGCGCGCAGTTTCTCTTCGACATTATCGACGATGGCGTTCACTTGGCGCTCGTTCGGCGCCGAAGCGATCACGAAACAATCAGTGATCACCAATTGTTCCGAGACATCGAGTACGACCACATCAGTGGCCAGCTTCTCGTCGGCGGCCAATGCGGCCACGGTCGAGATCTGCACAGCTTCGTCCGACGCGGTCATACCGTCACCTCTGTGATCACGCAGGCTGCCGCCACCGGGCGTGCACCGCTCATGCTGCTGCTCTCCGGGCGTGCACCGCTCATGCCAGCACCTCGTTCACGTTTCCGTCACCTTCCGCTCGAGCGGGCACATAGAGATGCCGCTTCGATATGTACTGCACGACCCCGTCCGGTACGAGGTACCAGACCGGCCGCCCCTCCGCCGCGCGCCGACGGCATTCGCTCGACGAGATGGCCAGCGCGGGGATCTCGATCATGGTCACCGCATCGTCGGGCATACCTCGCAGATGGTCGGCGAGATGGTCGATGTTGAGCTCGTACCCCGGCCGGCTGACCCCCACGAATTTCGCCAGCTCGAACAGTTCGGCCCAATCCTGCCAGGTGAGGATGCTGGCCAGCGCGTCCGCCCCGGTGATGAAGTACAGCTCGGCACCCGGATGCTGCTCACGGAGGTCACGCAGAGTATCGACGGTGTAGGTCACCTTGCTGCGGTCCACATCGGCCCGGCTCACCGAGAACCGCGGGTTGGAGGCGGTGGCGATCACCGTCATGAGGTACCGGTCCTCGGCCGGGCTGACCTGCCGATCGGTCTTCTGCCAGGGTTGTCCCGTGGGCACGAAGACGACCTCGTCGAGATCGAACCGGTGCGCGACCTCACTGGCCGCGACCAGGTGACCGTGGTGGATGGGATCGAAGGTGCCGCCCATCACCCCCAGCTTGGGTCCGCCCTGGCCTGTTCCGCGCATGAGTGTCGAGCTTAACGGGTCGGTTATGGGCTCCCTCGGGCCGATCGGCCTTCGTCTGTGGGAATCGGACCGTGGCGCGCGTGTACCCGTCGGCTCAAACCGGCAGCAGCCGGGAGACCACGGCGGTGAGCTGGGCGGCGGACCGGCATTCGTGCATTTCGATGATTCCCCGGTATCGGTCGGCGGCGGAATCACCGGACCCCCAGTTGGTGCGCGGTTCCGGATTGAGCCAGTGCGCGTGCTTGGCGGTCTCGACCAGGGCGTCGAGTGTCGCGAGCTCCGGATCCCGGTAGTTGGTCCGGGCATCCCCCAGGATGAGCAGCGAACTGCGGCTGGTGACGGCGTCCGGGAACTCCTCGGCAAAGCTCATCAGCGCACTTCCGTAGTCGGAGTGGCCGGTGAAGCCGACGATATCGGCCTCGGCGAAGATCCGCTGCATCGCCTCGTCCGGCGGAGTGTGCGGGTCGAAGAACCTGGTCACCTCGTCGGTGTGGTCGACGAACGCGAAGATCCGCACCTTCGAGAACTGCTCACGCAACGCGCTCACCAGCAGCAACGTGAAATTGCTGAAACCGGCCACCGAACCGGACACATCACACAGCAGCACCAGTTCGGGGCGGGCGGGCCGCGGTTTGCGGTTCACCAGATCTATCGGTACCCCACCGGTGGACATCGATCTGCGCAGCGTCTTGCGCAGATCGATCTCGCCGCGCCGGGCATGCCGGCGCCGCGCCGCCAGCCGTGATGCCAGGATCCGCGCCAGTCGCTGGGTGCTGCGTTTCAGCTCGGCCAGCTCGGCCTGCGAGGCACGCAGGAAATCCACTTCCTCCGCCTGCCGTGGAACCCCGTAGGAGGCGACACGCTCCTTGCCGATTCGTTCGGCCACCCGGCGCCGGGTCTCGGCCTCCACCGTGCGCCGGAATCCGTCGATCCGGGTGCGGGCGGCGCGCCGCGCTATCTCGGTCTCGAAATCGCTCATCCCCGGGGTGGCCATCGCGGCCAGGATCTGGGCGAGCAACGTCTGCGGCTGTACGTCCTTGAGCGCCTGATACGACGAGAAGGACGCCCCTCGCGCCGATTGGTACTGCCCCATCTGTTCCACCATCTGGGCGGCCATCAGGGCCTGCTGCTGTCCGGACCCTTCGTCGGCGAGCATCTCGGCCAGCATGCGGCGCAGTTCGGGAATATCGACCCGGCCGTCGTCCCGGTACGGGATCTCGATCTCCGCGGCGGCGGAACGTTCGCCCAGCGCGACCGGGAACCACAGGTCGAACAGCCCGTCGTAGGTGCCGCGATGGGTCGTGCGCCGCAGCAGCGCGCAGGCCAGCCCTTCGCGGACCGTTTCCCGATCCATCAGGTCCAGCACCGACAGCACCCGGCCCGCGTCCACCGTCTCCGACGGCCCGACGGGTATGCCGCGGGCCCGCAGCGCCTCCACGAAACCGACCAGATGTCCCGGCAGACCGTACGGGGCGAGCGGCTGGTCGCCGGCGGCCGTCACGGTCAGGCCGGTTTCAGATCGGCCAGCGCCCGCTGATGGTCGCTGCGGTGTTTGAGCACGACACCGAGGGTTTCGCGGACCGTGGCGTCGTCGAGTTGGGTATGCCCCAGGGCGAGCAGAGTTCGGGCCCAGTCGATCGATTCGGCGACCGAGGGCAGTTTCTTCAGCTGCATCCCGCGCAGCACGTGCACGATCCGGACCAGCTGGGTGGCGACCGCCTGCGGGAGCTCGGGCACCCGGCTGGCCAGGATCCGCCGCTCCAGATCCTCGTCCGGGAAGTCCAGATGCAGGTAGAGGCAGCGGCGTTTGAGTGCCTCGGACAGTTCACGGGTGGCGTTGGAGGTGAGCACCACGAACGGTGTGCGGGCGGCGGTGATGGTGCCCAGTTCCGGTACGGTCACCGCGAAATCGCTCAGCACCTCCAACAGCAGCCCTTCGATCTCGACGTCGGCTTTATCGGTCTCGTCGATGAGCAGCACCGTCGGCTCGGTACGCCGGATCGCGGTGAGCAGTGGCCGGGAGAGGAGGAATTCCTCGCTGAACACATCAGCCTGGGTCTCGGCCCAGTCGTTCTCGCTGGAGGCCTGGATCCGCAGGATCTGCTTCGCGTGGTTCCACTCGTAGAGTGCCCGTGACTCGTCCACACCTTCGTAGCACTGCAGGCGCACCAGCTCGGCACCCGCCGTCTGAGCCACGGCCCGCGCGAGTTCGGTTTTTCCGACTCCGGCCGGTCCCTCGATCAACAGCGGCTTACCGAGCCGATCGGCCAGGAATACCGAGGTAGCGGTGGCCTTGTCGGCCAGGTAGCCGGTCTCGGCGAGGCGGCGCACCACATCGTCCACCGATGCGAAGATCGGCTCCTGAACCGGCGTGGTGGGGGAACTCGCGGGCTCCATGGGCCGTCCTTCCGTCGAACTCTCCCATCCCACGCTACCGGGCTGTGTTTATCTGCGGTGCCTGCGGCCCCGCGGGGTCGGGACCCTCGTGACCCCGGTTCTTCACTCCTACGCTCCTCCGCTTCGCCCCCCGCTCCGTCGCTCCAGAACCGGGGCGGGTCCCGACCACGGATGCGGACCGTGCGGAGTGGACGGAAGATATGCGTGGACGTGCACCTGGACTACCCGTTGGACGTACGCCTCTGAAAGTGCTCGAAGGTCGCCGATCCTTGGACGGCCGACCGCACGCCGCCGAGCCGTGCGGAGTCCGGCCACAGACGAGCAGCGTCCGATCACGGACCGGAACGCCGCGAGCACTCGAAGCACGAACCCACCCGCGCTACACGAGGCACAACCCCCGCACAAAACCTCCGGCCCACTCCGAACAGCCCAGTCGGGGCCCGCCCCGGTTCTGGAGCGACGTAGCGGGGGAGCGAAGCGGAGGAGCGTAGGAGTGAAGAACCGGGGTCACAAGGGCCCCGACAGCCCCGCCGGAGGCGGGGCCGATATTACGGCCGGGTCTGGCCCGAACCCCGGACTACCCATTTCGAGGAGGTCAGTTCCGGCAGTCCCATCGGCCCGCGGGCGTGCAGTTTCTGGGTGGAGATTCCGATCTCGGCACCGAATCCGAATTGCTCACCGTCGGTGAAGGCGGTGGAGGCGTTCACCATGACCGCCGCCGCGTCCACCCGGCGGGAGAACTCGTCGGCCGCCGCCAGTTCACCGGTGACGATGGCCTCGGTGTGGCCCGTTCCCCAGGTGTTGATGTGCTCGATCGCCTTGTCCAGGTCGTCGACGATCTTCACCGCGATATCGAGGGTCAGGTATTCCTCGCCCCAGTCCTTGTCGGTGGCCGGGATCATTCCGTCGAGGTCACCGTGCAGGGTGACGCCCTTGTCGGCCAGGGCCTTGCTCAGCCGCGGCAGGGCGGTATCGGCGATGGCCGCATCGATCAGCACGGTCTCGGCCGCGTTGCAGACGCTGGGGCGGCGGGTCTTGGCGTTGACGAGGATCTCTTCGGCCATATCCAGGTCGGCGCCGGAGTGTACGTAGACGTGGCAGTTGCCGGTGCCGGTCTCGATCGTGGGGACCTGCGCGTCGCGCACCACCGCGTTGATCAGTCCCGCGCCGCCTCGGGGGATGACGACGTCCACCAGGCCCCGGGCCTGGATCAGGTGGAGCACGCTGGAGCGGTCCGAACTGGGCAGCAACTGGACGGCGTCGGCCGGGATCCCGACGCCGGTGAGTGCTTCCCGGAGGACGGCGACCAGCGCCGCGTTGGACCGCGCGGCCGAGGAGGATCCGCGCAGCAATGCCGCGTTGCCGGATTTCAGCGCCAGTCCGAACGCGTCGACGGTGACATTGGGCCGTGCCTCGTAGACCATGCCGACCACGCCCAGCGGCACTCGGATCTGCCGGATCTCGAGCCCGTTCGGCAGCGTCGATCCGCGTTCCACGACGCCCACCGGATCCGGCAGTCCGGCCACCTGGCGCAGGCCGGAGGCGATTCCGTCGACCCGATCCTTCGTCAGCCGCAACCGATCCAGCAGCGAATCCTCTGTCCCGGATGCTTTCGCCGCGACGAGATCTTCGCCGTTGGCTTCCAGCACGGTGTCGGCGGCGGCCAGCAGTGCGTCCGCGGCGGCGTGCAACGCCTCGTTCTTCGCCGCGGTGGTGAGTTGCGCGAGCACCCGGGAAGCGACCCGGGCCCGGCGGGCGGCGTCGTGCACGGCCGCGCGCATATCGAACTCAGCGGTGGTCTCTACCGTCATGCCGTACAGCCTACGCACCGCCGAAAATCGCTTCTACCGGCGCTCACCGCGCTAGGTTCTCTCCGTGACCACTCCCCTGATCGCCGTACTCGGCAGTATCAACATGGATCTGGTGACCACCACCGATCGCCGTCCCGATCCCGGCGAGACGGTGCTGGGCCGGGGTTTCACCATGGTTCCCGGCGGTAAGGGCGCCAATCAGGCGATCGCGGCGAGCCGCGCCGGTGGCCGGGTGTTGTTCCTGGGCGCGATCGGCGACGATGTGTTCGCCCCGCGCTTGCGGGCGGTTCTGGCCGATGCCGGGGTCGATACCACCGGGTTGCGCACGCTCGCGGGGCCCAGCGGGGTCGCCGCGATCGTGGTCGACGCCACCGGTGAGAATTCGATCATCGTGGTCGGCGGCGCCAATGCCGGGTTGACCGGCCTGAGCGCCGGGGATCGCGCCGCGATCGCTGCTGCCGATATCCTGCTGTGCCAGCTGGAGGTCCCGATTCCCACCATCGCCGAAGCGGTGTCCCACGCCCGGGCCAACCACACCACCGTCGTCATGAATCCCTCACCGGCGCAGCATCTTTCCGCTGAATTGTGGAGCGGGTTGGATGTCGCGATCGTGAACCGCGGCGAGGCCGGGGAGCTGGGCGCCACCCTCGACGGAGTACCGCATGTCGTGGTCACGCTCGGTGCGGACGGTGCCCGGCATCGAGGCCCGGACGGTGCGCAGACCACTGTCACCGGGCCCGCCGTCGAGGTCGTCGACACCACCGGTGCGGGCGATACCTTTGCCGGTGCGCTGGCCGTGCACTGGTCACAGGGACCGGCTGCGGCGATGCGTTTCGCCTGTGCCGCCGGCGCGCTGGCCACCACGACGCTCGGCGCCAGCGCCGCTATTCCGGCGCGCGCCGAGATCGAGGCCGCGCTGGCGACCGGCTCGCGCGGCACACACGATCGAGGCACGCGGCAGAGGTGATCCCACCGGGATGCACGGCGCGGGCTATTCCATCCGAGCATCCCCGCTCTTCCCCGATATCGCCTGCGCCACGGTCCGATTCCCCGGCGCCTGTCGTCGGCCGGCCGGGTATTTCCGCCCGGAATAATTCGAATGCCTTCCCCGGCCCGGCGGCCTACCGTTGATTACGGCGGCGGATATCGGTCCGCCCCGAATGGAAGGATCGCGAGAATGTTTCCCGTCGAGCTGTCCGGTACCCGGGCACGGACGTTGATGTGGGCCCATGAGCACGATATCGATGCGGCGGCACTGCAACAGCTGCGCAATATCGCCCGGCTGGAATGGGTCCACGGCGTCCGGGTCATGCCGGATGTGCACCTCGGGAAAGGCGCGACGGTCGGTTCGGTGATCGCCATGCGTGATGCCGTCGCACCGGCTGCGGTCGGGGTGGATATCGGCTGCGGGATGGAAAGTGTCCGTACCGACCTGACCGCCGCCGATCTGCCCGACGATCTGCGCACCGTGCGGTCGGCCATCGAGGCTGCGGTGCCGGTCGGTTTCGCCGCCCACCGGCACGCCGTCTCGGTGAACAAGCTGGCACCGGGGCCGTCCGGGGTGGCCACCGCGACCCTGCGCACCGGTTGGGACCGGTTCTGGTCCGCGTTCGGCGATCTCGACGAGGCGGTGGCACCGCGGGAATCCAAGGCACACAAGCAGATGGGTTCCCTGGGCGGCGGCAACCATTTCATCGAGATATGCCTGGACCAGGACGATCAGGTATGGATTCTGTTGCATTCGGGCAGCCGCAATATCGGCAAGGAAATCGCCGAGCGGCATATGGCGGTGGCCCGCGCGCTACCGCACAACCGGAATCTGGTCGATCGTGATCTGGCGGTGTTCCTGGCGAATACGCCGGAAATGGCGGCGTACCGGCACGACCTGAACTGGGCCCAGGAGTACGCGGCCCGTAACCGCGCGGTCATGCTGGCACTCGTGTGCCAGGCGGTACGGGAGCAGTTCCCGACCCGGGAAGTGCGATTCGATACACCGATCAGCTGCCACCACAACTATGTGGCCGAGGAGACGATCGACGGCGTGCCCATGCTGGTGACCCGAAAGGGCGCGGTCCGGGCGGGTGCGGGCGATATGGCGCTCATTCCGGGCTCGATGGGCACTCGTTCCTATGTGGTGCGCGGAAAGGGCAATCCGGATTCGTTCCGGTCCGCCTCGCACGGCGCGGGCCGCCGGATGAGTCGTAACGCGGCGAAGCGGCAGTTCAGCGTGGCGGATCTGATCGCGCAGACCGAGGGTGTGGAATCGCGTAAGGACGCGGGTGTGGTGGACGAGATCCCGGCCGCATACAAGAACATCGACGATGTGATCGATGCCCAGCGCGATCTGGTCGATGTGGTGGCGACGCTGCGTCAGGTGCTGTGTGTGAAGGGCTGAGGAGCGCTCGGGTCTCCCGGGTGCCGGGTGGGTTCCGGACCATCCGGCACCATCGGGGCGCCACTGCGGCGCGATGCTCAGCGAGCGAGCCGGTGGCGGCGCGTCGCGGCGATGATCCCGACCCCGGCCAGCAGGACACCGAACAGCAGTACCACTCCGCTCGACAACCAGGTGTGCAGCGCCCGGGCCAGGTCGCTGGGCAGTCCGGGCACCGCCGAGATGAGCCGGTAGGTCTCCCGCGGCGCGGCGATCTGCACGACGGCGGGGGCGATGCCCCACACCAGCCCGGCGGTGACCCCAGCTGCCGGTGTGGATATCGCGAGTCCCGCGACCACCAGCAACAACAGCGCGCCGAGCGCCGACTGCGCGGGTGTGGACCAGCGATCTCCGCTGTCCCACCAGCGCCCGCCGGTCACCGCGCCGTTGGCGGCGATACCGAGTGCCACCGGCGTGATCACCATCGCGAGTAGTGACAGCGATGCCGAGCGCCGCCACCGCCCCGGATCGCGCCGGGGGTGGGCAGATCCCGATCGTTCGTCCCGGTCGGCCGGCCGGGATTCCGCGGCTTTGTTTCCCGACCGCGTACGCGGGGCCGGATCGGCTGTGTGCCGCCGCGGGTTCGGGGGCTGTTCGACTCCAGTGGTCATACATCTGCTCCGGGTCTTTCGACGGCCGCGGCGGGGCGCCGCGCGATGGACGCACCGCGCCCTTCGTATACCGAGGTTCATCGACCAGTACGACGGGTGAGCGGACGACACCGTCAACCGGTGGCGAACAGTCGGCCGACACCACGCGCCGTCCGCGATCTCCGCCCTCTACTACCCGGCCCGTGGGCCGTAGGGAGTTCGGGCGACGGAGTCCGCCGGAGCCCCTGGTCACGGCGCTGCCCGAACTTGCCGTTGACTAGTTATCAGTCGATGCATACTCTTACTGTTGTTATCAGTCGATAACAACAAATTGCCCGGCGGCGCCCGGCCGGACACGACTCCCGCTTCGGAGGATCCACATGTTCGACACCCTGATGCTGTTCGTGATCCCGACGCTGGTGCTGCGTCTACTCGGCCTGATCGGCGTACGCCGGTTCACCACCTGGCAGGTGAGCGCCGCACACGGGCTGGCCTTCCTGTTCACCATGACCGGCATCGCGCATTTCGCGCCCGATTCGGTCACCGTGATGCCCAGCCACGACGATCTGGTGACCATGGTGCCGTCGTTCGTCCCGTTCGCGGACTTCGCCGTGTACGCCACCGGCGTCCTGGAACTGGCCGGCGCCGTAGGCCTGGTGGTGACGGGCACCCGCCGCTGGGCCGGACTCGGGCTCGCGGCGCTGCTGGTGATCATGATCCCGGCCAATATTTATGCGGCCCTGAACGATATTCCGCTCAACGGCGACGCCGCCACACCACTGTGGTTCCGGATCCCCGAGCAGATCGGGTACTTCGCGCTCGCCCTGTGGGCCGGTGGGTTACTGCCCGCGTTGCGGCGGGACCGCGAACCCGCGGCACTCACTGTGGTGGCCGTGCACTGAAGCCACGAGCGGATCGGTCCCGTCCTGTCCGGAATCCGGGTGCGACGGGACCGATCCACCGGAGGCTCAGCCCTGCTGCGTCGGCACCAGGATCAGTTCGGCCACGTTGAGCCTGGCGGGCACCGAGGTCGCGAAGGCGACGGCTGCGGCGATATCTTCCGGCTCCAGAATCGTCATCTCGCTCCGCCAGCGTGCCAACTGGGCCTGCTGCTCCGCCCCGCGCATACCCGCGCCGAGTTCGGTCGCCACGAAACCGGGTTCGACATTCTTCACCCGCACCCCGCGCGGTCCGAATTCGGCGCGCAGGTTACGGGTCAGATGCGCCACCGCGGCCTTGGTGGCGGTGTACACCGCGTATTCGGGGAACACCGCATGCCCACCGACCGAACCCACCAGCACCAGATCGGCCGGCCGGCCTTCGCGGCCGGCCGCCAGCAGATCGTCGACGAACGCCCGGGCGGTGTAGAGGAGCCCGGTCACGTTCGTCCCGACCATCTGATCCCATTCGCCGGTATCGGCGGATTCGAAGGGCGCGCCCAGCATCACTCCCGCATTCGCCACCACCAGATCGACCGAGCCCAGGGCCACACGCACTGTCGCTGCCGCATCGCGCACGGAATCCCGGTCGGCCACATCGGCCACCACCGCGATCGCGTCTCCGCCGATTTCGGCGGCCAGCTCTTCGATGCGCTCCTTACGACGCCCCAGTACTGCCACTCGGGCACCGTCGGACGCCAGCCGGCGCGCCGTAGCGGCGCCGATCCCGCTGGAAGCTCCGGTGACCACCGCTACCCGGCCGTTCAGTTTCTCGTTGCTCGTCATGTCCACCACATTCGGCCCGCACCGGGCGCGCTACCAGGTCGCGGACTTCCTGGTAGTCACAGGGCCAGTCAGCCGCAACCATCGGCTCCTACCCTGGACAGCATGGATTCGGACAACCGCCTCGGCACCTTCCTGCGCGCCCGCCGCGAATTGGTCCGGCCGCAGGATTTCGGGCTGCCCGGCGGCGGTCAACGGCGGGTGGCCGGGCTGAGGCGCGAGGAGATAGCGCTGCTCGCGGGCGTAAGTGCCGACTACTACATCCGCCTGGAGCAGGGCCGGGACAAACACCCCTCGGAACAAGTGGTCGCCGCATTGGCCCGGGTATTCGCACTCGACGACGAAGCGACCGCACACCTGCGAGAACTCGCCCGGCCCGCGCCGGCCCGGCCGAAACGACCGCGACGACCCGAGCGGGTGGCGCCCGGGCTGCTCCGGCTCATGGATATGTGGGAGCGCACCCCGGCCCTCGTCCTGGGCCGGAGCCTGGACGTCCTGGCGGCCAATCCGCTGGCCGCCGCCGTGAACGCCTGCTCGCTACCCGGTATCAATCAGGTGCGGATGGTTTTCCTCGATCCGCGGGCCCGGCAGGTCTATCCCGAATGGGAGTCGATCGCCGCCGATACGGTCGCGAGCCTGCGCGCCACCGCCGGTACCGACCTGGACGATCCGCGACTGACCGAACTCGTCGGTGAACTGTCACTCAAGAGCGAGGATTTCCGGCAGCTGTGGGCGCGCCACGACGTACGGACGAAAACCGCCGGGGTGAAACGGTTCCACCACGAGATGGTCGGCGAACTGACTCTCGCCTACGAAAGTTTCACCGTCAACGGCGCGCCCGGGCAGACGCTCATCGTCTACCACGCCGAACCCGGCTCACCATCCGAACGCGCGCTGTCGCTCCTGGGCAGTCTGACCGTCGACGAGCCACCGAACCGGCCGGCCTCGCCCACCACGATCGGTGAATTCCGCATCACTCGATATGAAGCCGCATCGCCCCGGCAAGCATTCAAGAACCCGTAATTTCCGACTCCAGTAACGGACCGGACCGGGAATGGCGCCGGATATCGGGCCATTCAGCGCCCATGATCATGCGGTTTTCCCGGATCTCGGCCAGCCGGTTCAGTGCTCCGCTGATCGCCGGTTCACTCAGTCGCAGATCCTCGAGCGCCGCCCGCAGTTCTTTCGGATCCACAGCGTCCACGGCGCGCAGGATGTCGTCGTCGAGTGGTTCACGGCGATAGGCGGCAACGAAGTCGGATCGGATCCCGCCCCTGGGATCCGGTGCTTCGGGAAACGTCAAGCTGTGGTCGATTGCGATAACGTCCCCGGCGGGGCCCGTCCGGAAGTTCTGCCAGACTCGGTCGGAATTGGCCATGATGTAGTCGAGGACTGCCATCTGCTGTCGCTGGGTAGGCGAGTAGGACAGAATCCCGACGGAAACTGTCGATTTTACCCACTCCTGTATCGAACCCCGTCCGTACGGTCCGTCCGTCAGCGCGGTGGGCGGAATGCGGTCGAAGCCCAGCAGCTGGTCCAGGCGAAACGCCGCCACTTCCCGGGCCGCTTGAGACCCCGGTTCGGTGGGAATCCCGATCCGCATATTTCGCTCACCGCGATTCGGCTTGTAGATGAATTTCCCCACCGCGGATTTCAGTTCGTAGAACGGATGGGGTTTGCCGAGGACACCTACCGGCCGGCGCCGATAGAGCGTCGAGTTCTCGGGGTGCTCCAATTCCACACTACGCAAAGCGATCTCGGCCGCCGGTGGCCGATACCGCGACGCCGGTTCCGCGCTCGGCGACCGCCCGGCCCGGCCCCGCGTCAGATTGATCTGACCGGCGCTCTCGCTGTCCACTTCCGTGTAACGGCGAATACCGCCGAGCGCATCGCCGGTATTCGTGTAGAAGCGGCCCACCCCGGCGGTCAATGTATCGGCGACACCGCGCGCACGCGTGGTGATCACATCGAGAACGCCGGGGATTCCGGGCACGCCCCTCATCCACACCACCAGCCAGAATCGGGCCCCAAGGGCACATCCTCGTCCGGCGTACCCGCTTCACCGTGCCGTCTCCGAGCAAGACCTGTCACCGGCCATCGACCCGCCATCCGGAACCCCATTTACCTGGTCCAGGAAATGCCCGGTCCAGCACGAAAATAGCACATTTCCGGCGCCGGCTCGGCCGTCCCGTCCACGGAGCCGGCTCGCCAACCGGACGGATCGGATTCCGGCGGCTAGGGTCGAACCATGGCTGGCGGCGCGGGCGCGGCGGTGGAACTGACGGTCGGGGAACGCGAGGTTCGTATCTCCAACCCCGACCGGGTGTATTTTCCGGAATCCGGCGCGACCAAACTCGATCTGGTGCAGTACTACCTCAGTGTCGGCGACGGGATCGTCAACGCGCTGCGTGAGCGTCCCTGCATGCTGCATCGTTTCCCGAAAGGCCTGCCGGGCGGAAAAGTCCACCAGAAACGGCTGCCCGCGGGAGCGCCGGACTGGGTGTCCACCGTCCGGGTATATTTTCCGCGCTACGGTCGGCACGCCGACGAACTCTGTGTCGGCGAACTGGCGGAGGTCATCTGGGCGGTCCAGATGTCGACCGTCGAATTCCACCCGTGGAACTCACGCCGCGCCGATACCGAGAGCCCGGACGAATGGCGGATCGATCTCGACCCCATGCCGGACTGCCCGTGGTCCCGGGTACAGCGGGTGGCCGGCGTGGTCCACGAGGTGCTCGACGAGATCGGTGCGGTCGGCTGGCCGAAGACATCGGGCGGCAAGGGTTTGCATGTCTACGTGCGGATCGCGCCGGACTACGGCTTCCAGCAGGTGCGCCGGGCCGCGCTGGCCTTCGCGGAGGAGGTCCGCCGCCGGGCTTCCGATGATGTGACGACCACCTGGTGGCGGCGCGACCGCGATCCGGCGCAACTGTTCATCGACTACAACCAGAACGCTCGCGACCATACGCTCGCGGCCGCCTATTCGGTCCGCGGTAACCCGGCGGCGACGGTCTCCACCCCGGTGGACTGGGACGAGATCGACGATATCCATCCCCGCGATTTCACCATCGCCACCGTTCCCGAGCGGTACCGCCGCCTCGGTGATCTGCACGCCGGTATGGACGACGCGGTATTCGATCTGGGACAACTGATCGAATGGGCCGATCGCGACGAGGTGGATCTCGACGAAGACCCCGGCCCGGAGTCCTGACCGACCCGGCACCGTGCTCCGCAGCCCGGTTCACTGCCAGGGTTCGAGCAGCCTTTTCGCCTCCGCCGCGAGCGCGTACTGCAGGAACGGCCCGAAACTCACTCGCGCCGCACCGGCTTCGGCGAAATACGCCTTGTCGCCTTGTTCCGGCAGCGTGACCGCATTCACCGGCAACGGCAGTTCGGCGCACAGCCGGCTCAGCACCTCCGGGCCGTAACGGCCGACCGGATACAGCACATCGGCGCCCGCCGCGGCCGCCAGCCGCAACCGGTCGATCGCCGGGCCGACCAGCTCGGCCGGGTCGCCGGACGGGGCGAGCAGCAGGTCGGTGCGGGCGTTCACGACCACATGCACACCGGTATCGTCGGCGGCCTGCCGCAGACGGCCCACGAGATCGGCGTGCTCCTGCGGCTCGCGCAGCCGGCCGCCCTCCTTGTGCACGGTGTCCTCGAGATTGAACCCGACCGCGCCGGCCTGCAACAACCCGTCGATCAGCGCCACCGGTTCGACCCCGTAACCGGATTCGAGATCCACCGAGACCGGTATATCCACCGCGGCGGTGATCTCCCGGACGCGACCGAGTACGTCGGCGAAGGCCATCCCCTCCCGGTCGGCTTTGCCGACCGAGTTGGCGAGCGGATGGCTGCCGACGGTGAGCGCCGGAAAACCGGCCTGCCGCACCAGATCCGCCGACCAGGCGTCCCATACCGTGGGCAGGATCACCGGGTCGCCGGGGCGATGGAGTTCGAGGAATGCGGTGGCCTTCTCGGGCAATGTGGTCACCACACCGATCCTGCCGCACCCGGGCGCGAGTTCGTACCCCCTTGTCGCGTGTCGCCGTGGCGCGCGCTCCCACCGGCGGCAATATGGGCAGGTGTGAACGTGCGCACCGGCTCGGCGGGTCACGGCGGTGCGGTGGATATCACCGCCCGGGTCTGCCATCTCGTGATCGCCCTCGTCATCACCGCCGCGTTGGTGACGCAACTGGCACTGCTGTTCACCGGTGGCGCGGACGCGAATTCCGGACGCGCGGACCCGGACACCGGTATCGCGACGAGACTCGTACGGCTCTTCAGCTACTTCACCATCCAGAGCAACCTGTTCGTACTGGTGGTTTCGGCCGGACTGGCGAGGCGGCCCGATCGGGACGGCCGGCTCTGGCGGGTGCTGCGGTTGGATGCCCTGCTGGGGATCGTGATCACCGGTCTGGTCTTCGCGCTGATACTCGCCGACGAGGTACATCTCACCGGCGCGGCATGGTGGGCGAATCTCGGCTTCCACTACCTCGCACCCTGGGCGACCCTCGCGGTGTGGCTGGTGTTCGGACCCCGGCCGCGGATCGATCGGGATACAGTCGCCGCGGCGTTCGTCTGGCCGGTGGCGTGGATCGGATACACATTCGCCCACGGCGCCGTGACCGACTGGTATCCGTATCCGTTCCTGGACGCCGCCCGGAAGGGATACGCGACCGCGCTGTTCAACACCCTGCTGGTGGTCGTTGTCGCGGTGGTGCTCGTCGCCGTGTTCGCGCTGCTCGACCGGCTCCCCACCGCCACCGGCCGGCCGGAGCCGGGCCGGGAGATCAGGCCGGGGTCGCCAAGGCGAACGGAAGAACGGCCGGAGCACCCGCCCGGCGCAGCGCCCACGCCGCGACGGTGAACGTCCAGCCGGTATCGGTGAGGGTGTCCACCAGCAGGATCGGACCGTCCGAGCCGCCGAGATCGGGGATCTCCCACGCATCGTGCAGGGCGGCGACCCGGTGGGCGGAATTGACGGCGGATACCGGCGGCCGGTCGGGGCGGGTGTGCAGGGTGCCGAGGTTACGGAGCCGGCCGATTCCGGCGAGACGCTCGGCCAGCGAACCCGTGAGCACCGGGTGGGTGGGCGATTCCAGCGCCAGCACCGCGGTGGGCCGCACGGCCCAGTCCCATTCCCGCAGTACCGGAATACAGGCGTCGACCACTTCGTCCGGCACCGGAGCGTCGGGACCGTCGAGGATCGGGCGCAACCGCCGACCCCAGCCGAGCGAGTTCAGCCGGCCCAGGACCCGGCCGGTCTCGGCGCCCGCGGAGATCTTGCCCGACAGCGATACCCCGAGTTTCGCCATCCCGGTCGGCCATTGCTTACGGGGCGCGAGATCGATACCGGGACGGTCGAGCCGGGCCCGCGTGGCATCCACGGCGGCGGTGTCGACGGTGGTGTCGCGGTGCTCGCCGGTGCAGTTGTCGCAGCGGCCGCAGGCACCGGTACCGGGTGCCGCGGCGTGCAGCGCCGGATCGTCGAGTTGCCGCCGCAGGAATTCCATCCGGCAGTCGGTGGTGCGCTGGTAATCGAGCATCGCCTGCTGTTCGGCGGTGCGCGCGGCATCGAGCCGTTCGTAACGGTCGGCATCGTAGGCCCAGGGCTCGCCGGTACCCAGCCAGCCGCCGCGGACCCGGCGGACCGCGCCGTCGACATCGAGCACCTTCAGGACCATGTCGAGGCGAGAGCGGTTGAGCTCGACCAGGGGCTCCAGCGCCGCGGTGGACTGTGGGCGCTCCCGGTCGAGCGCTTCCAGAACGGAACGGACCACATGTTCGCGGGGGAACGCCACCGAAGCGAAGTAACTCCAGATCCGGGTGTCCTCGGGCCCGGGCAGCAATACGACCTCGGCGCGTTCGGTGGCTCGCCCGGCCCGGCCGACCTGCTGATAGTAGGAGATGGGCGACGACGGGGCGCCCACGTGGACCACGAACCCCAGATCGGGTTTGTCGAATCCCATCCCCAGCGCGGAGGTGGCTATCAGTGCTTTGACATCGTTGTTCAGCAGGGCCGTTTCGAGTGCCTCCCGTTCGGCCGGATCGGTCTGCCCCGTATAGGCGGCGACCTTGTGACCGTGCGAATTCAGCACATCGGCGAGATCGTGGGCTCCGGCGACGGTCAGCGTGTACACGATCCCCGATCCCGGCAACCGGTCCAGATGACCGCTGAGCCAGGTGGTGCGTTCCACCGCGTCGTCGAACCGGACCACCGACAGATGCAGGGAGGCGCGATCGAGGTCGCCGCGCAGAACCAGGGTGTCGGTACCGATCTGCCCGGCCACATCGGTCACCACCCGGTCGTTGGCGGTGGCGGTGGTGGCCAGCACCGGCACCTCGCTGCCCAGGTCGGCGATGAGGGTCCGGATCCGGCGGTAGTCGGGACGGAAATCGTGCCCCCAGTCGGAGACACAGTGCGCTTCGTCGATGACCACCAGACCGGCGTCGGCGGCGAGCCGGGGCAGCACCTGATCCCGGAAATCGGGGTTGTTCAGCCGTTCGGGACTGACCAGCAGTACATCCACCGAACCGGCCGCGACCTGCTGATGGATCTCGTCCCATTCCGTGACGTTGCCGGAGTTGATGGTCGCCGCCACCACCCCGGCGCGCTGGGCGGACGCGACCTGGTTGCGCATGAGGGCCAGCAGCGGCGACACGATGACGGTGGGTCCGCGCCCCTGGGCGCGCAGCAGCTTCGCCGCGATGAAGTACACCGCCGATTTACCCCACCCGGTGCGCTGCACCACCAGTGCGCGGCGTTTACCGACCACCAGCGCTTCGATCGCGGTCCACTGGTCGTCCCGCAATCGCGCGTCCGGCCCGGCGAGCTCCCGCAGGAGCGCTTCGGCGTGCTCGCGTAGTCCGCCGGCGACTTCGCCGGCCCCGCCCATGGTGCTGCCCGGTGCTGTCGTCATGGCGCCCATCCTGCCGCAGGCCACCGACACCGGCAGCACGCAGGCAGGACACCTCCAGCGAACCCGCGGCGCCCGGGCCGGGCCGGTGGCTAACCGAGCAATTCGTCGACGTAGCACCAGCGCCACGCTTCGCCGGGTTCCACACTCCGCATCACCGGATGGCCGGTCGACGAGTAGTGCCCGGCCGCGTGGTTACCCGGCGAGGAATCACAGCAACCGATATTGCCGCAGGTCAGGCACATGCGCAGATGGACCCAGGTCAGGCCCTCCACCAGACATTGCGCGCACACATCCGGCCGGTCCGATTCGCATACCAGCGGGGACGACCGCAGATGTGCGCAGTCCTCGGCCGAACCGCCCGGCACCGCCAGCGTCTCGACCCGGTCCTCGTCGTCGCCCTCGTCGAACCGGTCGATCATCGACTCCTCCAGGTCCAGCCGGGCCAGCACATGCTGGAGGATCTCGTAGTCCACGCCCCCGGCGTCGCGGACCCGCAGCACCGTCTCCCGTTCGGCACGCAACATCTCCAGCCGCAGCCGCCGGTACTCGGCGGTCGGGGTCGCCAGTTCGGATTCCGGGCGGCCGAGCCGCTCCCAGGCCGCGTTGGTCCGCCAGGTGACCCGGTCACGCAGCGAGCGCACCACATCTTCCGGGGTATCGGGGCCGACTGCCGCGTCGAGCGCGGCCAGTCCCGCATTCGACGCCTGGGTCAGCAGATTCGCCTTCTGCAACGCGTCCTCGGCGCGACTCGGCCCGCGCAGGCGCAAGCGCCGCACCAGCCACGACAGCGAGGTGCCCTGGAGCAGCAGCGTGCCCGCGACGACGACCAGCGCCAGTAGTTTCAGCACCGGCAGTTGTGGGGTGTCGGCGGGGAGCAGCAGGACCGCCGCCAGGGTCACCACCCCGCGCATCCCGGCCCAGGAGACCACTGTCGGATGGGCCAGCGGTTCCGGGGCGCGGCCGAACGCGCGCTCCAGGAAGGTCCAGCCGAACACCCACACCGGTCGCGCCAGCATCACCGCCAGCAGCACCGCGATCGCGGCCACGATCAGGGTGCCGTGATCCAATCCGCTCGCCCAGGCGTCTCCGACGATCGTGTTCACCTGCAAACCGATGATCAGGAAGACCGCGCTCTCCAGGATGAACTGCACCGTGCCCCAGTTGATGCGTTCGGCGGTCCGAGAGGCTGCGCTCTGCCAGACCGGTGCACCGTGCCCCAGGATCATGCCGCAGGTGACCACCGCGATGACGCCGGAGGCGTGGATCTCCTCGGCGGGCAGATAGGCCAGGAACGGCGCCAGGAAGGACAGGGTGGTGTCCAGGACCGGATCGGTGATCCGGCGGCGCAGCAGGGCCAGGGCATAGGCGACCACGATCCCCACTACCGCGCCACCACCGGCCGCGAGCAGGAAATCCCCGCCGGCATTCCACACCGATACCGCTCCGGCCGAGGCGGCGATCGCGGTACGCAGTGCCACCAGCGCGGTCGCGTCGTTGAACAGCGATTCGGCTTCCAGGATCGAGACGATGCGCCGTGGCATCCCGATCCGCCGCGCCACCGCGGTCGCGGCCACCGCGTCCGGTGGCGCGACCACCGCGCCCAGGGCGACGGCCACCGCGAACGGCACCGGCAGCAGCCACCAGACGACCGCGGCGACCGCGAACGTGCTGAACAGCACCAACCCCACCGACAGTGAGGCGATCGCACCGATATTGGCCCGGAAATCGACCAGTGAGGTGCGGATGGCCGCGGTGTACAGCAGCGGTGGCAGCAACCCGAGCAGCACCACTTCCGGCTCCAGATGCACCTCGGGTACGAACGGCAGATACGAGGCGGCGATACCGGCCAGCGTCAGTGCCAGCGGCTCGGAGATTCCGGCCCGGCGCGCCAGTGCCGCCACCGCCGCCGCCGACGCCACCAGGACAACCAGGCCGATCGCGATGTGCATCCGGGCATTGTCGCAGGTGAGCCGTGACCGTCGGCGAGCACCGGAGCCAGGTGCCCGGCCGGCGCCGCCCGGCCCGCCGGTCGGCCGCGCTCAGGAGGCCGGTAACCCGGTGCTCAGCCGGCGACACCCATGGGCAGCACGTCCGCGCCCAGGACGATCGCGGACCACGAGTCGATATCCAGTCCGGCGGTCAGGGCGCGGGTCAGGATCGCGGCGCAGGCGCCGGCCGAACCGGCGTCGAAATCCGCCGGGGCGGGCGCGCCCGCCCGATCCAGATCGCGCAGGATGCGGTCCAGTGCGACCGTCTTGTCGAAGGAGCGGCACGGCGTCCGGGCGTAGAGGCCGTCGGCGAGAGTCCGGGCGGCTTCGGCGCTGTCGGCGCCGGTGTAGGCGCGGGAGATGGCCTCGGCACGACGCTTCTCGGGGAAGTAGATCGCCAGTTCCCGCAGGACATCGGCCGGATCACCCGGGAGATGGACGGGGTCGAGTACCGCATTGCGCTGCCCGAGCAGATGACGCAATTGGCCCGGCCGCCGCTCGCGCGGGTCGTCCGGACCGGCGGCCCGGGCCAACCGGACCGGCGCGGGCTGCTCGCCGTCGGGCCCGGATACCACCAGCAGCATCGCTTCCGAGATCCCGGCCAGCAGATCGGTGAGCCGGCGCCGCTCCGGGGAGACGTCGTTCCAGCTGTAGCGCCACAGTGCGCGGATCAGATGACGGTCGAGTCGCACGGCGGCCGCGTCCACCACCCGGAAACCGTTTCCGGACAGCCATTTCAACGTAGGATCCACCGCCCGCGAGACGATCCCGCCCGGGGTGAGCAGTAGGAGCGAATGGCGGGTCGCGAAGCCCGCCGGATCGATCCGCATCCGCCGCAACTGTTCGACGCTTTCCAGCACATAACTGTCGTCGAGATAGGCGGCGGCCTTGTCCGGTGCCGGAGCGAGCGCACTCAGCAACTCCGGCAGCGGGAGGGGTGCCGCCGCGGGTCGCGCGGATTCGAGATCGGTCATACATTCCACCTCATTACGGGCCCACCCCCGACAACACCGTCACCGTACCCGCGGAACCGTCCACCCGGATCCGCATCCCGGTCCGCAATTTCGCGGTGGCCTCGGGGACCCGCACCACTGTGGGCACCCCGAGTTCGCGGGCGACGGTCGCCACGGCGGTGAGCGGGCCACCGTGTTCGATCACCAGGGCGGAGGCCGACGGCAGTGCGGCCACCAGGCCCGGGTCCGCGCTCTCGGTGACGAGAATCCCGGGAGTCGTATCAGGTAGCCGCCGTATCACCACCGCCGGACCCTCGACCACTCCCGCGGCGGACGCCGTCCCGGTGAGCGAATCACCGGTGCGGGCCGTCGCGATATCCGCGCGGGCCGCCCAACCCTGTTCGGCCAGTTCCATATCGGATACTTCCGCGCCCTCGGTGCTGAAACGCACCGGGGCGCACAGGCCTTCGGTGGCGGCCTGCGCATCCTTACGCGCCGCGATCGGAATCCGCAGATCCGGCATCGGGACCCGGTCGTAGCAACCACGTAGTTCCCCGGCGGTCAGATAGTCGATATCGCCCGGAGCGCGCAGGATTGCACGTGCGGCGAGATCGTCGCCCATCACCCGGATCATCGACTCGAGGATCGCGGCGGCGCGGGTCCGGCTCGACCGGACGAGTTCGCGGTGCGCGGCACAGCGGGCCGCGCGCACCCGCACCAGGTCGTACCAGCGGCGGCGGATACCGCCGAGCGTCTCGTCGAGGTAGGCGTCCGGATCGAATCCGGCGGCGTCCGGTCGCCCGGGCGGCGCGACGGCGGATCCGAGCGCCGCACTCGGCCGCACCGCGGCGTACCGGAACGGCCGCGGCGCCTGCGGCAGATAGGACTCGGTCAACGCCACTACGGCCCCCATGAGCGTGAGCTCCACGGCATCCAGCACCGCCAGCGGACCCCACAGCAGCACCAGTTCCCGGTCCAGCCGCCGATACTCCGCGTAGGCGTGTTCGCCGTGGACGTATTCGGTGGCCTCGTACCGGCGGCAGACGCGATCGAATTCGCCGCGGTACTCCCGCATCATCGTCTCGATCCGCAGCGCGCGGCGCAGGAAGGCACCGGTCGTCCGGATCCGCGACCGGATCCGGCGGGCCCGGGAATCGAAAGTGAAGGGCGACAGCGATTCCGCGACTTCCACCGGGACCGGATCGGTCGCGCCCAGCGCCACTTCGAGCGCTCTGCGGCTGAGCCGGTATCCCGGCGCGATACCCGCCAGCCGATACCAGTGCAGCAGGTTGCCGTACACCCGGCCGTGAAAACTGCCCAGCAGGTGGGGCGTCCACGAATCAGTCTGGTTCACTTGATCGTCGGGCACCCCGAGGGACCGGGCGTATTCCCGGCACATCCGCCCGAATATTCCGGCGGCGAGGGTGAAGGCCAACGGCGAGGTGATCCCGGGAAAGAGCTGCGCCACCGCGGCGTCGTCCCAGATCCGCGGCTCGCCCGGCGCTACCGGTTCGCCGGCGCCGCGGATCACGGCGGTCACGATGCCCCACTTCCCCCGGGCCGGAGCGGTTTCGCGCCCGGCTCCGGGCACCGCGCCGAACTCCGGGCGCCGGGAGCTGTTTGTCCCGGTAGTCGTCGCCCCGCGCCCGGCACGCACCGCGCATGGCCCCTGCCGCCGCACCGCGCCGCGATTCCCGTCTCGGTATCGTCAATCCCGAGCACCCGCAAGAACCGACCTCCAACCCGTTCACCGGAACAGGACACCGTTGTCCGTTCCGGACGAGTAAACCCGAGAAAGGCCTCGTCCACCGCGTATTCGGGGTTTGTGTCAGGCGAGAGAGAACCGGGTCCGCGCAGTGCCCGAGGTCAGGGCACTGCGAAGCAACCGATAGTCTGAGGTGGCCCGCGCAGGTTTCGGTGAGGATGTGATCCCGCGTGAGTTGGAGCCTGACCCCCGACGAGTTCGCGCATGTATGGCGCCGAGCCGACCTGGACCGGATCCCCTATCCGCTGCGGGTACTCGAAACGCCGCGCACCGAGCGCGATGCCCGGCTCCTGCGCGCCGAACTCACCCAGCGGTTCCCGGCCGACCCCGATCTCGAGGCCTGCCTGCGTATCCTCGCGCTCCCACATACCCGGGTCATCGCCATCGGCGGCCCCGCGGAACCGGGCCGGGAGCTGCGGATCTTGGGCTGTGTCGTCCACGACAGGGCGGTTCTGGCCGTCCAGGCGCCCGGACGTACCCGGGAATTCGGTGGACCGGTCCAGCTCTCCATCGGGCACAGCGGCAAACTCGGCGCCCGGCTGGCGGCGCTGCTGCCGAAGGCACCCGCCGGTCGTTATCCGGCCCGGACCGCCTCGGCCGCGGCGGTCCGCGATACCGAAACCGTCATTCAGGAGGAACGGGCCGCGCCGCTGATCCGGAAACTGCTGTACGCCCCGCACGCCGCCGACGGGCACATCCGGATCGAAGCGCATCTGGATCGGCCGAATCCGCCGCCGCCGCTGCACTACACCTGGCTCGATGTCGAGAACGACGGACGCTATCTGCTCAAGGCCGACGAGAACGTGCACATGGTGCCGGCCTCCGCCGAACAGCTCGCCGCGCATCTGCAGAAACGTATTCCCGTCTGATCCACGATCGCCCCGGACCGGCTGCCCGGACCACCGGTTGCGGCTACGCTGGGCGTGACCGACGGAGGGGTACGCCAGTCATGAAGATCGAAGACAGTCGAGCCGAGATCGTCCGGTTCCGCCAGGCAGCCCATGCGGGAACGGTCAAGTTCGATCCGGAAGCCGCACGCCGTTGCGCGGAACTCTACGACCGCCAGGCCGACCGGCTCATCCATCTCCGGCAACGGCTGGCGGATGCGTCCGATCCGCACGGGTTCGGCGGTCTGATCTCCGCGGCGCAGTTGCAGGCCGGATTCGGGCACAAGGCCCGCGACGCCGCGGCCCTGCTTGACCATTACATCGAAGCGGCCTACCGCATGAAAGAAGCGTTTCTGGTCAGTGGCGGGCTCTACGACGAAG
Organism: Nocardia sp. NPDC001965; assembly: GCF_053594175.1. Lineage (NCBI taxonomy): Bacteria > Bacillati > Actinomycetota > Actinomycetes > Mycobacteriales > Nocardiaceae > Nocardia > Nocardia sp. NPDC001965. Next base: position 48,520 of record NZ_JBSFDZ010000023.1, on the reverse strand, counting down.
CCGACGCGGCGAACGCCGCCGCGGTACGCGCTGTCGAAACAAGGCTCGAACGCTGATGCGATTCTGCGCTACCCCCGTCTTCGCTACGGCCGCCGCGGGCCCCATGTCATCTGCGTCGAGGGAGGTTCGGTGAACGGCACGGATCCCGATTACATCAGCGCCATGGAGCATTTCGAAGCCATGCGCCACGAGGACATCCACCGGGCCACGCAGCAGATCGATGCCGGTGAGATCCTGCGGATCTCGGGTACCTGGATCCACGCCGCGACCACCCTGCAGACCTCGCTCCCGCTGACCCGGGCGGGCGCGGACCGGGTGATGAACGCGATGGAATGGGACGGCGAGGCCGCCGACGCGGCGTTCGCCAGCACCCGGAGTTTCGCCGATTCGGTGGAGGAACTGGCCGGGGTACTCGGTCAAGTAGGGCTACGCCTGGGCGCGGTGGCCGCGGCCGCGGAGGCGGTGAAGATCGCGGTGGTTCCACCCGGCGATTCCGGCCCGGTCGGCGCACTCGCCCGGTTGCTGGAGGCGGCCAAGGTGATCGATGCGCAGATGGTGCAGGAGGTACTGCGCCAGGAAGCGATCCTCACCATGAACATGGTCTACAAACCCGCCTATCTCGCCGCGGGCACCGCGGTGCCCGCGCTTCCGGTACCGCCGGAGGCGCCCGGTCCGCTGCCGCCGCTCGGCCCGCCACCCGCACCCCGGGCGCAGGTCGACTCCGCCGTCGGTGTGGATTCGGCGCCCACACCGGACGGTTCGGATTCCGCGTCGCCCCGGCCCGACGAGAGCGCTCCCGATTCCGGTGCCCCGGCCGATCCACCCGCACCGCAGCACGGTTCCGGCCCGGCGGCGCCCTCGGTCCCGCCGGCTCCGGAGAACTCCCCCGCGCCGCCCCCGGAGCCGCCACGACCGCCCGTGCCGGAGGTCCCGGAACCGACCGACCGCTCCTCCCCGCCACCTGCACCGGCCGAGCCCGCACCTGCGCCACCTGCCCGGCCGCCCGCGGCCGAGCAACCACTGGCTCCGCCCACGGCACCGGCGCCACCGGAACCCCCGGCAGCCTCCGAACCCCCGGCGCCACCCGCGCCGAACCCGACCGCGGTGCCGCTCTCGGATCCGGCCGGCCAGCCCGGTATCACCGGCCCGGTACCCGGTCAGCGCGCGCCGGACCAGCCCGGTGTCATCCCACCGCCGCGCCCATGAACACGGCCTATCGGCCCGGATAGTCCTGTACCCAGTGGAACCGGGGACCGTTCAGCGGAAAGCCGCCGGGATCGGTGGCCCGCAGGCTTACGATCACCGGTCGGCCGTTCAACTGCCCGTCCAAGCGCAGCACATCGGGTTCCGGCCGGGCGACGGTGAAGTTCGCGATCGTCGTGCTCGCCGCGCCCGGGGCCGGTGGGCCGGTGACGGTGAGGCTGTGCGCCGGACCGTCGAACTGCGCCGGCGCCGATATCAGCGTCCCGTCCATCCGCTGCCAGGTCACGACGCCCTCGGTCTCGAAGATCAGCCGCTGCCAACGGGTCTCGTCGGTGAGCAACGGCGGTACCGGTCGCCCGTCCATACGGAACTCGGTAACCTCCCAGAGCCCGTACAGCTCCGGTTTCCGGGCCCCGCCGCCGTAATCCTGCCAGCTGAACCAGCCGAGTACCGCCACACCCACGACCAGCCACAGACCGATCGCGGCCTGGGCGAATCCGGCGATCCGCGCGGCTCGGCGATTCGTGAACAACGGCGGCGCAACCGCGGGGTCGGCGCGCCGGGCGAGCAGGAAGAAATCCGCGAAACGACGGGCCTGCGGGGCCAGCAGGATCAGCGAGAAGACCAGCAGATGGAACGACAGGATCTTGACCGGCACATCGAAGGTCATATTCAGCACGAAGACCTGCGCCATGCTCACCACAGCGAGCATGGCCCCGAGGGTGGCGGTACGCGGTACCAGCAGTAGTAGACCGGCGGCCAGTTCTGCCACTCCGAGCAGGATCTCGTAGACCGGGGCGCTGCCCACCTGTAGCCACAGCACCGTCATCGGCGTGAACTGCCCGTAGGGCTGGACGAGCGCCGAGAACGGGGGTGGCGGCATCTGGGTGGGTACCGCTTTGGCGATCCCGTAGAACAGCATCTGCCCGGCGAGGCACAGCCGGAGTCCGGTCAGACACCACGCGGCCGCTCGTGGGTAGGCGGCCCGCCGACGGTCGAGCACCGACCAGAGCACTGCCGCGACGGCCGCCACGACCAGCACGCCGAAAACCATCAGCCAGATGATCGCCTGGTCACCGCTGCCGGAGTTCCGGTGGAGTTCGGCGTCGATACCGAATACCGACTGCCCCAGCCATTTCAGCAGCGGTTCGGCCGCGATCAGCGGCCACATCGGTGCGGTGTCGGGCAGGAATCGGTGGGCGAATCCGGTGAAGACGAACAGGATCTGTCCGATCATCACGCCGAACAGCAGGCAGTAGACCACGCCGAACCGGAAAGCGAACCGGGCCGCGAACGGCCAGCGCGCGGTCGCCTCGGGTTCGGCTTCGACGGGTGTCCGCCCGGATCCGGCCACCGTTTGCACCGCGTTCACACCCGCACCTCACTGTCCGACTGGTCGATACCCGGCCGGCCGAGCCGCCCCTTGTCCTCGAACCTAGAGCAGCACCCCGACACTGCGCCTCCGTGACAACCCCGATTCCGCTGTCCTCCCTACGCACGACTCCGGTACCGAGGCGATGGGTATTTCGGACTACGCCACAGCGGACCGGGACTTTCCGTCGCTGGTTCGCGACGTACCGCCCATGCCGCGCGGCCGGCGGCTGCCTACAGTGGATCGGTGACCACGCCCGCGCCGGAGCCGCCACCGGAAGCCACCCCGATCGCCCGGATCGTGCTCGAGCTGCTCGGCGACGATCTGCTCGGCCTGTATCTCCACGGATCCGCGGTATCCGGAGGTCTGCAGTACGACAGTGACCTGGATTTCCTGGCGGTCACCGCCGCGCATCTCGATCCGGCGGTTCGAGATCGCCTGTCCGGCAGCCTTCTCCAGTGCTCGGGGCGTTGGCCGCGGTCGGGTCCGGATCGCCCGGTCGAACTGACGGTGGTCGTGCGCGACGATATCGTTCCGTGGCGTTTTCCGCCGCGGGCGGAGTTCGTCTACGGCGAATGGCTGCGGGCGGAGTTCGAGCGAGGCGATATTCCCGCCGCCACCGCCGATCCCGACTTGGCAATCCTGCTCACCGCCGTGCGTTCCTGGTCGCTGACCCTGGCCGGGTCCCCGGCCCACCGGATACTGGATCCGGTGCCGCCGGACGACCTGATCCGGGCGATCGCGCAGAGCCTGCCCACGCTGACCGGCAGTGTGGCGGGCGACGAGCGCAATGTCGTGCTCACTCTCGCGCGGATGTGGATCACCGCGGACACCGGGACGCTGGTGTCCAAAGCCGTAGCGGCACAGCGCCTCGCGCCCCGGCTGCCGGCCGAGCACGCCGAGGTGCTGCGCCACGCCCGGGACGGCTATCTCGGTGTCGAGGCGGACGACTGGGCCCGGCACACCGAGGCAGTCGAATCCTTCGTCCGCCACGCTAGGTCTGCGATCACGGCTGCCTGCGCCGCGGCGCGACCCCGGGACCGTTAGCGCGTCGATGCCTCGGCCGGGGATCCAGCTCCGGATACCCGCCCCCGGCTACTCCTACCAGGCGATGGGGCCGTTCGCACCGACGAAGGCCCCGTCGGCGGGCGTATCCGCCGCCTCCGCCGCCGCGAGAACGACAGCAGCGGCCTGCTCCGGTGTGGTCGGCGCGTCGGCCGCCGCCGGGGCCAGTTCGGTCGCGACGAAGCCGGGGCATACCGAGATCACCCGGACGGCGGTATCGGCCAGGGTTTTCGCCAGCCCCACCGTGATGCTGTTCAGGGCCGCTTTCGAGGCCTGGTAGCCCGGCACCACCATCGAGTAGTACGCCGAGTCCGGGTTGCGCTGTTCGGTGAGCGAACCCATCTCGGTGGAGATATTGACGATCCGTCCCGCCGGAGCCCGGCGCACCAGTGGCAGCAATGCCTCGATCACATTGGCGGGACCGAAGGTGTTGGTCATCAGCGTCTCGGTGAACGCGCCGGGGTGCGCGAAGTTCACCGTGCCCGTCGCGGTCGCCTCGGGCAGGATGCCTGCATTGTTGACGAGCACATCGATGTGCTCGTACCGATCGGCGATCGAATCGCGTAGGCACCGCGCACTGTCCACCGAGCACACGTCGAGGAGTTCGCCCTCGGCCGCGAGTCCCTCGGCCCGCAGTTCTTCCACAACTGCCGCCACGGCCCGGTCGCGGCGCCCGGTGACGATCACCCGGTGACCTTTCCGGGCGAACGCCGTCGCGGTGGCACGTCCGATTCCGCGGGTCGCCCCGGTGACCACCACGATCTTCTCCGACATATCGATCCTTTCGCGATTCCGCTGTTACTCCATGAGCATCCGTGAGCGCACCCCGGGCGTGCTGGCAGAAAATCGCCGTCGCGTTCGCCGTCACCGCACCACGGGATGAGCCGGACGTAGGTCCAGTTCACCGGCGGGATAGCATGACCGCGGCCGCTCTGCGGTCGCGGCGCGGTGAGGGAACCCGGTGGGAATCCGGGACTGGCGCGCAACGGTGACACCTGTGCGGTGAAGTCCGATCACTCACCCGCCGAGCTCGGTTCCGGCCTCGCGCACAGGCCCAGACGCAAGGAGTCCACGCCGTGACGCGGTCCATTCCACTGACGGTGACAACCATCGTCTGCACGCTCCTACTGGCCGGATGCGCCGGTACGAACAGCTCCGGCGATACGGCGGAATCCGCCGGTGGCGCCGGTTATCCGATGCGGATCGGCAACTGTGGGACCGAGGTGACCGTGGACGCGCCGCCGCAGCGGGCCGTGGCGCTCAACCAGGGCTCGGCCGAGATCCTGCTCTCACTCGGCCTGGCAGACCGGATGGTGGGCACCGCCACCTGGACCGACCCCGTACGCGCGGATCTCGCCGCCGACAACGCGCGGGTGCCGCGGCTGGCCGAGAACAAACCCTCGTTCGAAGTAGTGCTCGACAAGGAACCGGACTTCGTCTCGGCATCGTTCGGCGGCACCCTCGGTCCCGGCGGGGTGGCCGAACGTGAGCAGTTCGCCGAGCTGGGGGTCCCCACCTATCTGTCGCCGACCGACTGTGCCGGCAAATCCGATCTCAGTGTGAACGCCGACGGGGCCCGCACCGAACCGCTGACCATGGATTCGATCTACCGCGAGATCCGCGAACTGGCCGCGATCTTCGATGTGCGCGAGCGCGGCGAACAGTTGGTCACCGGCCTGCGTGACCGCTACGACACCGCGGCCGGGCGAATCGCGGCGACAGGGGTGTCGCTGGCGTACTGGTTCGCCGATACCTCCACACCGTATGTGGCGGGCTGCTGCGGCTCCTCTGGGATCATCACCGACGCGGTAGGCGCGAAGAACATCTTCGACGACACCACCGACGAATGGCCGCAGGTCAGCTGGGAGACCGTTCTCGACCGCGACCCGACCGCCCTGGTGCTGGCCGATCTGAGCCGCCGCAGTCTCGCCGGGGACGCACTGGACAGCAAGATCTCGTTCCTGGAATCGGATCCGGTGACCGCGAAACTGTCCGCGGTACGCGATCGCCGCTACATCGTGGTCAGCGGAGCCGACCTGAACCCGTCGATCCGGACGATCGACGGTATCGAGAAGGTGGCGGACGCCCTGGAGCGGTGGGGCCACGGCTCGTGAGCCGGGCAGAGCCGGCACTCACCACGGCCCGGGCGGTTCGCGTACCGGCGACAGCCGCGCTGGTCATGTCCGGGCTGGTCGTGCTGGTCGCGTCGATGGCCTTCACGATCACCGTCGGACCGGCGGACCTTTCGGTGGGCGAGGTGTACGCCGTGGTGTTCGAGAAGCTGGGGGTCGGCACCGCCGGCGTATCACCCATCCGGGAGGGCATCGTCTGGCAGTTACGACTGCCGCGCACGCTGCTGGCCGCGATCTGCGGGGCCGGCCTGGCGGTCTGCGGGGTGGTCATGCAATCACTGCTGCGCAACCCGCTCGCCGACCCGTTCGTGCTCGGTATCTCCTCCGGTGCGTCCACCGGCGCGGTGATCGTTGCCGTACTGGGTGTGGGCGGGGGCCTGGTCTCGCTGTCCACAGGGGCGTTCGTCGGCGCCCTCGTATCGTTCGTACTGGTACTGGTGCTGGCCGCGGGCGCCGGCGGCGGCACCGCGAAAGTGGTGCTGGCCGGTGTGGCCGGGACACAGTTGTTCTCCGCGCTCACCTCGTTCATCGTGCTGTCCTCGGCGGATGCCGAGCGCACCCGCGGAATCCTGTTCTGGCTGCTGGGCTCGCTGGCGGGCGCCGGTTGGACCGACGCGGGTACCACCGCCGCGGTCTGCGCCGCCGGGACGGCGCTGTGCTGGTGGTACGCCTCGGCGCTGGACGCGTTCACCTTCGGCTCGTCGGCGGCCGCCACGCTCGGTGTCGCGGTCGGCCGGACCCGGCTGCTCCTCCTCGTGACCACCGCTCTCATGACCGCGGTACTGGTCAGTGCCGCCGGCGCGATCGGTTTCGTCGGCTTGGTACTCCCGCACGCCGCGCGCTTTCTCGTCGGCCCCCGGCACAGCCGGTTGCTCCCGGTTTCCGCGGTACTGGGCGCGGTTCTGCTGGTCTGGGTCGATGCGCTGGCGCGTACGGTTTTCGCGCCGCAGGAGGTCCCGGTCGGTGTCGTCACGGCACTCATCGGGGTGCCGGCGTTCGCGCTTCTGCTGTTCCGCACCCGGAGTACGCCGTGACGGGAACACGTGACGACCGTCCCGCGGCGCCTGCCGGAGTACGCGTGGAGCATTCGTCGACACTGAACGCACAGCACCTGTGCTGGTCCCGCGGCGGCAACCTCGTCGTGGACGATGTGACCGTTCGCCCCGAACCCGGGCAGACAGTCGGTCTGCTCGGGCCGAACGGATCGGGCAAATCGTCGTTGCTCCGGCTGCTGGCCGGTATCTCGCGGCCGGACCGGGGCAGTGTCACGCTCGACGGTACCCCCCTGCACCGACTGGGCCGGCGGCCGCTGGCCCGCCGGGTCGCGATGGTCGGCCAGCACGCACACACCGATATCGATATCACCGTGCGCGATGTGGTGCGCCTCGGGCGCATTCCGCACCGCGATCTGTTCGGCCAGGACACGGACGAGGATCCGGCGATCGAGCGGGCGCTGCGTGCCACCGATCTCATCGGCCACGCACGGCGCCCGTGGAGCACCCTGTCCGGCGGCGAACGGCAGCGGGCCCAGATCGCGCGAGCCCTGGCGCAGGAACCCGGCGAGCTACTGCTCGACGAGCCCACCAATCATCTCGATATCGCCCACCAGCTCGATCTTCTCGAACTGGTCACGCGGCTGCCGGTGACCACGGTCGTCGCCCTGCACGATCTCAATCTCGCCGCCATGTTCTGCGACCACGTCCTGGTCCTGGACCGGGGCCGGGTCGCCGCCCACGGCACGCCCGCCGAAACGCTCACCGAGCAGCTCGTCCGGCAGGTGTACGGCGTGCCCGCGACCATCACGATCGACGACGGTGTCCCGGTCGTTCGCTATCGGCGGTCGGCACCGGACCCTCGCGTCACTCCCTGACCGAGCCGGCCCCGGGGCGCGCCGGCCCGGTGTCGACCGGAAAACACGGGGCCACAGTGGTTTCCCGCGCGCGGGATCACAGCCCCGAGAAACCCGGATGACTGACCGGCGCGCTCAGCAGGCCCGCGCACGCGTCGGTGAGGAAATAGCCGAGCGCCGTCCACTGTGCGGGTTCGGTTCCGGCGCCGACCCGCGCCTCGTACTCGGCACAGATATCGGTGACCATCCGGGCGACGATCCGTTCCCGTCCGGACTGGACCGTCGGCGGAACGGCCGACAGCAATTCGTCGATTCGCGCGATGATCTGCTCGGAAACCCGGTCGGAGCGGGCGGATTCGGCGAGCATGCCGGCGGTGGACGGTGTGGTGGCCAGCTGCCGCTGGAACCTGGCCCGCCAGGTCGGGCCGGGCAGCTCGGCGATATGGCCGGTGACCGGCAGGATCAGACATTGCAGATATTCCGCCAGACCGGGTTCGGGCGGCAGTTCGGCGAACAGTCGCGCGCGGATCCGGCCCACCGGTTCCCGGTAGCGCTCGACCAGCGCGCGGAGCAGTTCGTCGCGGCCGCCGAAATGGTAGGCGACAGCGGAATGGTTGGACTGCCCGGCGTGTTCGGCGATGCGCCGGTTCGACACCGAGTCGATGCCGTGGGTCGCGAACAGTTCCTCGGCCGCATCCAGTAGCGCCTGTCGCGCCAGCTCACCACGCCGTCCCACTGTGTCTCCTCGTGCCGTCGAGCCGTCCATATCTTCCGATATCCGCCTGCGAGCAGTATCACAGCACACCGATCGGACCATTTTAAGTCAAGTGGCGTAAATTGGGCCACATCCCCGGTGAGCGGTGTGCGGGCATCGATGACGCCACCCCGCCGCTCCACGCCACCGCACCGGTCCGGACCGCCGGCCCGGACCGGCCACAACAAGGAGTACGTCGGTGACCGCTGCCCCGACCGAGACCGCGAGTCCGAACACGGACCCGGACCGACCGGAGAAAGACCGGCTCGCCCGGGAGAAGAAGGAGAAGATCGGCCGCGTCGTCGGCATGTTCGTCTTCCCGTTCCTGATGGTCTCCATGATGATCACCGGCTATCTGGCCGCCATGCACGCGCCGGCGCCGAATGATATGCCGGTCGCCGTGGCCGGACCGGGAGCCGCCGAATTCGCCACCGCGCTCGAACGGGATCAGGGTGCGGCCGTGGACGTCCGGGTCGCCCGCAGCGCCGAGGAAGCCCGCGCGCTGGTATTCGATCGCGAGGTCACCGGCGCGACTGTCCTGCCCGACGCCGGAACGAACACAGCGGTGATCTACACGGCGAGCGCCGCCGGCGCCTCCCAGGCGTCCACCGTCGGGCAGGTGCTCTCCGCGCAGATCATCACCGGCGAACTACAGCCCCGCACCGAGGATCTCGCACCGTTGCCCGGGCACGACACCGCCGGCATGTCCGTCATGTTCATGACCACGGCACTCATGTTGGCCGGATACATGCCGCTGAGCCTGATGTTGTCCTCGGCCCCCGAACTGTTGCGCTTCCGGCGTTTCGTCCCGCTGCTGGCGGGCTGGGCGGCACTCATGGCGGGGCTGGTCTGGACGGTGGCCGGTCCGATTCTCGGTGCGGTCGAGGGACATACCGCGGAGATACTCGGAATCGGCTGGCTCGCGGTGTTCGCCGTGGGATCGGTGCAGTTCTTCCTCACCCGGATCCTCGGACCGCTGGCCGTCCTGGTCGGCATGCTGTTCCTGATGGTCTTGGGTGTCCCCGCGTCCAACCTGGGCATGTCGGTGTTCACCCTGCCCGGGCTCTACCCGCTGCTGCACGGATTCCTGCCCACGCCCGCGACGGGTGAGGCGTTGCGTTCGGTGGTCTATTTCGGGGGTAACGGATCGGCCGGTCATCTGATCGTCCTGGCCGTGGGCGCGGGCCTGGCACTGACGGCGACGCTGGGTATCGACGCGTTGCGGCGGCGCCGCGATCCCGCGGCCGCGCTACCCGACCGGACCGTCGAATCCCTGCTCCCCGGGCCCCGGCCGCGCACCCGGGTGCACTACGCGCTGCTGGCGTTCTTCCCGTTGGCGATGGTCGGAATGATGCTGACCACCATGCTCGGTGCCATGTATCAACCGGCGCCCGAGAAGATGCCGGTCGCGGTGGTGGCCGCCACTCCGCAGCTGGCCGACCAGGTAGTCGGCGGCCTCGAACAGAACATGACCGGGCTGTTCGAGTTCCGCGCGCTGACCGATACCGCGCAAGCTCGCGAACTGGTTCGCGATCGCACGGTCTCCGCCGCGTATGTGCTGCCCTCGGCGGGTAGTCCGCACGCCACGCTGATCACCAACGAGGCCGCGGGAATTAGCCAGCAACAGGTCGTTCGGACCGTATTCGGCCAGGTGGCGGCGGGTCAGCAGGTACCGCTGGAAACCGAGAACGTGGCCGTCCTCGCCGATACCGACACCATGGGCACGGTGAGTATGTATCTGGCGATGGGCTGGATCATGGCCGGGTTCATGATCATCGTCGTCGGCTCGACCGCGGCACCGATGGTGATGGGTCTGCGCACCCTGCTGCCGATCCTGGCCGGCTGGGCACTGGCGATGTCGGCCGTGGTCTGGGTCATCGCGGGACCGATCGTCGGCGCGATCGAAGGACATTTCCTCGCGCTCACCGGAATCGGCGCGGCGGCGATATTCAGTACCGCGCTGTTCACGACGATTTTCGTCCGTGTTCTCGGCATGCTCGCGGTATTGCCGGTGATCGCGGTACTGATGTTCCTGGGCGTACCGGCCTCCAACGGCGCGATGTCGATCTACCTGGAACCGCAGCTGTTCCGGATGCTGCACGAGGTACTGCCGATGCCCGCTGCGGTCGAATCGGCCCGCTCCATCCTGTACTTCGACGCGGATATCGTGGGCACCCATCTCACGACCTTCGCAGTCTGGGGCGTGATCTCCCTGGTCGTCGTGGCATTGATCGACCGATTCCGGCCACGGCCGGCGCTCGCGCCGGCCGCGGCCGAATCCTGAACCGCGCAACCGCCGCCCGGCGGCGAGTTGCGCCGCGATCGCCCGGCGGTGGGCGCGGGCCTGCCGCCGCCGGGCACATGTGGCCGGGAAACCGGTTCGGGCGATGGCGCACAAACGCCACCGCCGGTGTGCGAGTCGGAGTTGCCCTCCGATTGCCGATATCATCGCAGGCGCCCGATCGAATCCTGAAGTACAGGTAGTACCGATGACACGCCAGCCGCACACTGTATCCCCCGATATACCGAAGGTCGTCGAGGGGCCGGACGCGGTGGCCGACCCGGGCACGACGCCGGTCCGGAACTATTTCCCGCCACCACGCGAACTGCGCGGCAATCTGAACGGCTGGACCTATCCGGCGGTGTTCCTGGTGGCCGTCCTCGCCACTTTCCTCCTGGCCCAGGCGGCACTGGCCCTGGATTCCGGCCAGCCGCTGCAACCGGCCATCCATATCGCCGCGGCCGCCTGGATCGCCTCCTATCTGCCGATGCTCTCGGCGACCTCACGCGGCCGGTCACGGATCCGGATCGAGGGCGCGCGGTTCGGATGCGACCAGGACGCCCTGGTCGTCCGCCGTTCTCTCGGATACGAGGTCGCGCTGGTGGTCTGTTTCCTCAGCCTGGCTGCCCTGTGCGCGATCTTCGGGATCGGCACCTGGACCGGCACACTCACCCTGAACCCACAGCCACCGGTTCCGCCGTGGGCGGCGTCGGCCGCCGCCGGCGCGGTCCTGCTCTACCTCTGCCTGTACGCCCGGCGACCGGAGATCCGCCGCCTGGTGCTCACACCGATGCATATCGTGCTGCCCACCAAGACATCGGTCGCGAACATGGTCAGCTGGACCTCGATCGAGAAAATCGAGGTGGTCTCCCGCAACAACTCCAAGGGCACGATCCGGATCTCGCGCCCCGGCCGGAAGCCGGGCCGCAGCGTCACGAAACGGATCCACGCGGAGAAACTCTCGATCGGTTCGGCGGCCACCTACTGGCTGATCCGCTTTTACCACGAGAACCCGGACCTACGCGTCGAACTCACCGACGAGCGGGCCGCCGAACGGTTGCGCACCTACGCGGTAGTTCCCGAATTCGGAAGCTGAAGCTCGAGGCCCGAGCATCCGGATGGATCGCCGGCGGTGCCGGGCCCGATAGGCTTCGAGCATGGTGCGGGTGCGGCAGATGCACGAGTGGGCGGTGAGCGAGGACGAGGCCGTCGCAGTCCAGCGGCGGCTGCGGGATCTGGTCCAGGTGGGTGACGACCACGGCCCGGTCCGGTGGGCGGCCGGACTGGATGTGGCCTATCGCGATCCCGATATCGCGATAGGGGTGGTCACCGTACTCGATGTAGAGTCCCTCACCGTCGTGGACCAGGCGGTTGTCCGGGAACGTATCGAATTCCCCTACATCTCTGGACTTTTCGCCTTTCGCGAGATCCCCCCGCTGACCCGCGCACTGGAATCACTGCGAATCGAACCGGATGTGCTGGTCTGCGACGGTCACGGCCTGGCCCATCCGCGCCGCTTCGGACTCGCGGCCCATCTCGGCGTACTCACCGACCTGCCCAGTATCGGCGTCGCCAAGAAACCCTTCGGCGACCACACCGAACCCGGCCCGGCGCGCGGTGATTCGAGCCCGGTCACCTCCGACGGTGAGACGGTCGGCCGGGCCCTGCGCACCCAGCCCGGAGTCAAACCACTGTTCGTCTCGGTCGGACATCGCTTCACCCTGGCATCCGCCTGCGCGCTGGTATTACGGCTCGCCCCGCGCTACCGCCTGCCGGAAACCACCCGCACCGCCGACCATCTGGGCCGCATCGCCTGAGCCCGCGCGGTTACCGGACGGCTCCGGCGTCACCGAGCTACCGGAGAACGCGCCGTCAGACCCGTACCAGATCGTCGGCGTGGATCACCGGGCGCTGCATACCGTCCGGCAGTTCCCGGGTGGACCGGCCCAGCACGGTGGCGAGCTCGGCGGCGTCGTATTCCACGACACCACGGGCCACGACCGTCCGATCCGGGCCCACCAGATCCACCACGTCTCCGCCGTGGAAACGCCCCCGGACTCCGACTATTCCCGCCGCGAGCAGGGACCGCCGGGCACCGGCCACCGCTTCGACAGCACCCGAGTCGATGAGGATCGCGCCCCGGCTGTCGGCGGCGTGCCGCACCCAGAACCGGCGGGCCGACAACCGCACCGAGCGGGCCGCGAAGGCGGTTCCGACCGAACCGGTTCCGAGCGCTTCGGCCGCCTCGGCGGCCGCGGCCAGCAGTACCGGCACTCCGGCGTCGGCCGCCAGCCTGGCCGCCGATAATTTGGAGGCCATCCCACCGGTCCCGAGTACCCCGCCGCTACCGGCGATCACCCCGTCGAGATCGGCGCTGCTGCGCACTTCGCCGATGAAATTCGCACTGCCTTTACGCGGATCACCGTCGTAGAGACCCGCCACATCGGAGAGCAGGAACAGCGCGTCGGCACCCACCAGATGCGCCACCAGCGCGGCGAGCCGGTCGTTGTCGCCGAATCGGATCTCCTCGGTGGCGACGGTGTCGTTCTCGTTCACCACCGCGACCGCACCGAGCGACCGCAACCGGTCGAGGGTCCGCTGCGCGTTGCGATGGTGTTCCCGGCGGGCGAAATCGTCGGCACTGAGCAGAATCTGGCCGACAGTGCGGTCGTAGCGGGCGAACGAGGTGCCCCAGGCATGGACGAGCGCGAGCTGCCCCACACTGGCCGCGGCCTGTTTCGTGGCGAGGTCACGCGGGCGACGCGCCAATCCGAGCGGAGCCAGGCCCGCACCGATCGCACCGGACGATACGACGACCACATCGGATCCGGAGCGCATCCGGGCCTCGATCGCATCGGCGAGCCGGTCCAGGCGGGCGATATCGAGTCCGCCGGACAGACTGGTGAGGGCCGAGGAGCCGATCTTCACCACTACGCGCCGGGCGCCGGCAATCGAACGCCGCGCCTCACTGAGTTCTGCCGGAACCAAGGTCACGGCCGTGCCCCTGCCCCGCGGTTACCCTGGTTCACCTGCCTACTCCTCGCCTTCCTCGTCCACCAGTCCGCGCCGCACCCGCGACGCGTGCTTACGTTCGGCCGCACTCACACGGTCGGTCTGTTCGAGCCGGATATCGGTCCCCCGGCCGGTGGGCACCATATCGGTGCCCGCGGCGATCTGCGGTTCCCAGTCGAAGGTCACCTCGCCGATGGTCACCGGCGCGCCCGGCTCGGCCCCGAGTCGCACCAGTTCGTCCTCGACTCCGAGACGAGCCAGCCGGTCGGCGAGATATCCGACGGCCTCGTCGTTGTCGAACTGGGTCTGGCGCACCCAGCGTTCGGGGCGGGTACCGCGCACGATGAAACCGCCCGGCTCGTCCGGATCGGCCCGGACGGTGAATCCGGAATCGTCCACCGGTACCGGCCGGATCACCGGCCGCTTGGGCTCGGCGGCGGGATGCGCGTCCCGATAGGCCTGCACCAGTTCGGCGAGCGCGAAGGTCAGTTGTCGTAGCCCGGAGTGCGCGACGGCGGAGATCCGGAACACCGGCCAGCCGCGTTCCTTCAGCTCGGGCGTCACCAGATCGGCGAGGTCCTCGGCATCGGGCACATCGACCTTGTTGAGGATCACCACGCGAGGCCGGTCGGCGAGATCGCCGAGGCTCACATCACCACGCAGGGCCGGTTTGTAGGCGGCCAGTTCGGCCTCGAGGGCGTCGATATCGGAGAGCGGGTCGCGACCCGGCTCCAGGGTCGCGAGATCGACCACATGTGCCAGCACCGCGCAACGTTCCAGATGGCGGAGAAAGTCCAGCCCCAGACCGCGACCGTCACTGGCACCCGGGATCAGGCCGGGCACATCGGCGACCGTGAAGGTGGTATCGCCCGCGCTCACGACACCGAGATTGGGCACCAGGGTGGTGAAAGGATAGTCGGCGATCTTCGGTTTGGCGGCGGACAGCACCGAGACCAGCGAAGACTTTCCCGCGGAGGGGAACCCGACCAGCCCCACATCGGCGACGGATTTGAGTTCGAGCACCACATCGTGGGCCGCGCCCTCCTCGCCGAGCAGCGCGAACCCGGGCGCCTTCCGGGCACGGGAGACCAGGGCCGCGTTCCCCAGCCCGCCCCGACCACCCTTGGCCACGACGAACCGGTTACCGTCGCCCACCAGATCCATCAGGACCTCGCCGTCGGCATCCAGGACCACGGTCCCGTCCGGAACCTTCAGCAGCAGCTCCCCGCCCTTCTTCCCGTCCCGGTTCCCGCCCTCACCGGGTTTACCGTTACCGGCCTTGGCGTGCGGATGGAAGTGGAAGTCCAGCAGAGTGTGCACATTGGCGTCCACCTCGAGGATCACGTCCCCGCCGTTACCGCCGTTACCGCCGTCGGGCCCACCCAGCGGTTTGAACTTCTCCCGGTGCACCGACGCACAGCCGTGCCCGCCGTTACCGGCACGGACATGAAGAACGACACGGTCGATGAACTTGGCCATGGCCGGATCATCCTCCTCAGGGGGATCGGGGGGTGGAAACGCGAAAAGCGGGCCGAGGGTTTGTCACCCTGACCCGCTCGCTGTGGTGGAGTCGTCAGCCGGTCAGGCTTCGACCGGCTCCGGAACCACGATGTTGACGGTCTTACGACCCCGCTTGCTACCGAACTCGACGGCACCCGCCTCGAGCGCGAACAGGGTGTCGTCACCGCCGCGGCCGACATTGACGCCGGGGTGGAAGTGGGTGCCGCGCTGCCGCACCAGGATCTCGCCGGCCTTGACCGACTGCCCGCCGAAACGCTTCACGCCGAGCCGCTTGGCATTGGAATCGCGGCCGTTCCGGGAGCTGGATGCGCCCTTCTTATGTGCCATTGCTGATACTCCTTCAGCGCGGGACTGTGCAGCCCTGCGGGGGTGGTTACTTGATGCCGGTGACCTTCAGGACCGTCAGCGGCTGACGGTGGCCCTGGCGCTTGTGGTAGCCGGTCTTGTTCTTGAACTTGTGGATGCGGATCTTCGGGCCCTTGGTCTGCTCGACCACCTCGGCCGACACCGAAACCTTCGCGAGCTTGTCGGCTGCGGTGGTGAGCTCGGCGCCATCGACGACGAGCACCGGCGACAGTGCCACGGAGGTGCCCGGCGCACCCTCGATCTTCTCGACCTTCACCAGGTCACCGACCGCGACCTTGTACTGCTTTCCGCCGGTCTTGACGATCGCGTACGTTGCCATCGGTCGGCTGCCCTTCTTCCTTTAGTGCTCGGCACTCGTTCACACGGTAGTACCTCGGTTTCGCACCGGGGTTCACCGCACGACTGGTCTGATAATCCGCCGCCTCGGCCACTGGTGGCTCTCGGTATCGGGAACCGGCCACGGAACAGCACATGCTGTCGCCGGGCAGCGACTGCCAAGATTACAGGATGCCGGTACATGCGACCAAACCGGTCCCCTGCTACCCCCCGGCCGGACCGCCGTACCGCGGGAACCGATGTGGCGCGGCCACCGGGCCGGGCTCGGCAGCACCCTGCCGTACCCCGACGCGCGAGTGCCCGGCCCGCATTCCGCGGGCCGGGCACTCGGCGCCCGAATCAGTTCTGCTCGTCGACCGGCGGCCCGGACGGACGTCCCGCGGCCCGCCGGCGCACCCGGCGCACCGGGACCTCGGGCTCGGGCACATCGGCCACGAAATCGGCGGCCGGCGCGGCGGGCTGATCGGCCGCGGACAGGACGAATACCGCTCCCGCGCTGTCGGCGGCCGGAGCCGAGGTCGAGCGGGCGACGCGACGCCGCCTGGTCCGGCTCTCCGGAACACCGTCACCGGCCGTTTCCGGTACACCGGTATCCGCGTCGACCGGCGCCGCGGCGGGCTCCGCCGGGTGGGCAGTACCGTTCGACGCCGCGGCCAGACCGTTGCGCTCGGCGACGGGTGCGATCTCATCGGCCGCCGCACCCGCTGCGGGGCGCTCCGCCGCTGCGGACGCCGCGTCCTCGGCGGCCTCCGGCTCGGGAGCGGTCGGCCCGCTCTCGGCGACGGTCACCGCCGGTTCGCCGACGGCGGATTCCTTCGTAGCGGACTCGGCCACCGCGGACTCCGCGGTGGCGGGCTCGGTGACAGCGGACTCGGCGGCTGCCGGCTCGGCACCCTCGGCCCCGCCCGCACCACTGCCGTTCAGTTCCGCGGCCGACGTCCGGCCGGCCGCGCCGGCCGACCGCCGGACCCGGCTCCGGCGGCGACGCGGTTCGGGCGCCGCCTCGGCGTCCTTGTCGCCGCCGGGCGCGGTCTCGGCCGATTCGGCCGCCGACTCGGCACCCTCGGCTTCGGCCCGCGAAGCCTTCTTCGCGGAATCCGGCTTCCGGGTCTCGGCCGGTGCCTCCTGGGTCTCGTCGCCCTCCGGATGATGAGCGGCCATCGCCAGCGCCACGGGATGGGCGCGTTTGGCCGCCGCCTCCTCCTCCGAGAGCTCCGGCGCGGCGGTCTGCTGCTGGGCAGCGGGTGCCGCGGCGGCCGGCTTGTCCCGGTTGCGGCGACGCCGCGAACCCGATTCACGGCCACGGCCGGATCCCTCGTCCGAACCCGACGGCTCCACGGGATAGCTGTGCACCAGGATGCCGCGGCCGTGGCAATGCTCACAGGTCGAGGAGAACGCCTCCACCAGCCCGGTCCCGAGCTTCTTGCGGGTCATCTGGACCAGGCCCAGCGAGGTCACCTCGGAGACCTGATGGCGAGTGCGGTCGCGGCCCAGTGCCTCGGTGAGACGGCGCAGCACCAGGTCGCGGTTGGACTCGAGCACCATATCGATGAAGTCGACCACGATCATGCCGCCGATATCGCGCAGCCGCATCTGGCGGACGATCTCCTCGGCCGCCTCCAGATTGTTCCTGGTGACCGTTTCCTCCAGGTTGCCGCCGCCGGAGCCGGTGAACTTGCCGGTGTTGACGTCGACCACTGTCATCGCCTCGGTGCGGTCGATCACCAGGGTGCCGCCCGAGGGCAGCCACACCTTGCGGTCGAGTGCCTTGGCCAGCTGTTCGTCGATCCGGAAGGTCTCGAACACGTCGGCGCCGGTGCTCTCGTGCCGGGAGACCCGGGCGAGCAGATCCGGTGCGACGGTCCCGATGTAGTTCTCGACGGTGTTCCACGAGCGCTCGCCCTCGATCACCAGCTTCGAGAAGTCTTCGTTGAACAGATCCCGCACGACCTTGACCAGCAGGTCCGGCTCTTCGTAGAGGGTCTTCGGCGCGCCCGACTCGTTCTCGGCCGCCGCGGTGATCTTGCGCCACGCCGTCTGCAGCCGTTCCACGTCGCGGGTGAGCTCGGCTTCGCTCACACCCTCGGATGCGGTCCGGATGATGACTCCGGCGTCGGCCGGGACGATCTCCCGCAGGATCTCCTTGAGCCGTTTGCGCTCGGTATCGGGCAGTTTGCGGCTGATCCCGGTGGAGGTGCCGCCGGGCACGTACACGAGGAAGCGCCCGGCCAGGCTGATCTGTGTGGTGAGCCGGGCGCCCTTGTGGCCGACCGGATCCTTGCTCACCTGGACCAGCACCTGGTCACCGGGTTTGAGAGCCTGTTCGATCTTGCGTTCCCGACCGCCCAGCCCGGCGGCCTCCCAATTGACCTCACCGGCGTAGAGCACACCGTTGCGGCCCCGGCCGATATCGACGAACGCGGCCTCCATACTCGGCAGCACGTTCTGCACCTTGCCCAGGTAGACATTGCCCACCATGGATGCCGAGCCGGTACTGGTGACGAAATGCTCGACCAGGATGTTGTCCTCGAGCACAGCGACCTGGGTGGCGGCCGGATGTCCCGGGAACTCCTTCTCGCGGACGACCATCACCCGGTCCACGGCCTCACGCCGGGCCAGGAACTCCGATTCGGTGAGGATCGGCGGGCGGCGGCGACCGGCCTCGCGGCCGTCGCGCCGACGCTGCCGCTTGGCCTCGAGCCGGGTGGAACCGGTGATGCCCTGGACTTCGTCCACGGCCGGACGAGAACGGGTCTTGTTCCGCGGTTCCCGCTCGTGGACGACCGTATTGGGCGGATCGTCCTCGGACGGCTCGCTCTCCCCGGACTCGCCGCCGACTTTACGGCGGCGCCGCCGCCGGCGCCGCCGGCTGGCACCGCTCTCGGAGTCCTCCCCCGCACCGCCGGACTCCTCGGCACCGGATTCGTCGCTCTCACCGGCTTCGGCGGTCGTCTCGCCGGTTTCGGTGGACTCGTCGGAGTCGGTGCTCGCGTCGTCCTCGGTATCGGTGTCATCGGAGTCGGACTGCTGCTCGCCCCGGCCCCGGCCGCGGCCGCGGCGGCCACGACGGCGACGCCGCGGCTGGTCGTCGGAATCACCCTGATCGGACTGGTCGTCGGAATCGGCACCGGTGTCGGTATCCGATTCGGTACCCGATTCGGATTCAGGCTGCGGTTCCGGTTCGGGCTTACGCCGGCGGCGCGGCTGTTCGGCCGCGGCGGCGTCAGGGGACAGGAACAGCGGTGCCGCGACGAAGGCGGACTCGAAGACGACAGGTTCGACCGAGGCGGGTTCGTCGGGAACCGGGCTGGCGAACAGGTTGAACGCCGCAGTGAAGGCGGGCGGCGGTGTGATCGGCGCGGCGGGGGTAGTGGCCGGGGTCTCCGCCGGCTCGGCCGACGCCGTAACGGGCGTCGCGGCCTCCCCGGCTTCCGCGGCGGCAGCCGGGGGCTGCTCGGGCGTGGCGGTGGCGGTGGTATCCGAGCCCGCGGCGACACCCGCGGCCGCGGGTGTCGCGGCAGCCGGTGACACGGCCGGTTGCGTCTCGATGCCAGGGGTTTGCCCGGCACCGGCGCCCGACTGCGCGGCCGGGGTCTGTTCCGGCTCCTCGGCCAGCGGGGCGGGCGGCACTGCGCCCGCTGCGGCAGGCACAGCGCCTCCGGCGGTATCCGGGCCCGCCGTCGTACCGGTGGGCTCGAACAGACCGGGTTCGGCGGGGGTGAGTTCGGGCGGAGCGGTCAGTGATTCGCGCACCGACTCCGCGACGGCCCGGTCCACGCTCGATTGCGGGCTACGGGCCTCGGTCCCGAGTTCGCTGAGTTTGGCCAGGATGCGCTTACTGGTCACGCCGAGCCGTTTGGCCAGGGCATGTACTCGGATTCGCTCCGGCAAGTGATCGTCGTCCTGTGATGTTGTGTCCAGCGGCTCTTGATCGGCCACGAAGTCTCCTCGGGCCCCCGGGCGCGTTCCTCAACGAGTGACGCGGCCGTCGCGGGGACGCTTTCCGTCCGCCTCGCGCGGTTGGCACGAGGTCAATGGTCTCGCCCCGCGTGCCCGGTTATCTCCACTATCGAACGTCGGTCGGGCTAACTGGCCACGCGGCGCCTGGCATCTGGCTGAACTCCGCGGTACGAGCCCTCGCCCAGCGCGCCGGGCAGACGCAGCCCAGAAATCCGGCTGTACGTCCGCGGCAGCGGTGGCGGCATCGTTCCGCAGTGTGTCATCCGGCCGCGCCCACTCTGAGCGCAACCGAGTACCAGTATCCCATACCGTGCGCCAGGTGTTCGCCGTGGCGCCGTGCGAGGTACTCGCGCGGCTCCGGTCGGCCCGACGCCGGACAGTGATCAGAGCGGGAATTCGGGGAACCAGAGGGAGATTTCGCGCTTGGCGGACTCGGGCGAGTCCGACCCGTGCACCAGGTTGTACTGGGTCTCGAGACCCAGGTCGCCACGGATACTGCCGGGCGCGGCCTTCTCCACCGGGTCGGTGCCGCCGGCCAGCTGCCGGAAGGCGGCGATGGCGCGCGGCCCTTCCAGAACGGCCGCGACCACCGGGCCGGAGGTGATGAACTCGATCAGCGAGCCGTAGAACGGCTTCTCCGCGTGCTCGGCGTAGTGGGCGCCGGCCAGTTCCTCGGTCACCTGTTTGAGCTCGAGGGCCGCGATGGTCAGACCCTTGCGCTCGATACGGTTCAGCACTTCGCCGACGTAGCCACGGGCCACACCGTCCGGTTTGATCAGAATCAATGTCTGCTCTGTCACGCGGTCAGCCTAATGGGCGACGGCAGGCGGGGCCCAACCGCAGTCCGCACCCGGCGGCTACGCCGATCGCGGCCCGCCTGACCGGGCACCTCCCCGGCCGGCCCGCACCCGTCGCGAGATACGTACCGGATGCCCGGTCAGGAACCGCCGGGAGCCTGCTGGCTGGGCAGCGTGCCGGCCTCCAGCCGCCGTTTCACATCCGCGCGCAACAGCAGAATGCCCGCCCAGACCGCGAGGAAGACCACACCGATGACCGCGATCGAGAGATGGAACACCCCGGCGATCAGCACCAGCACCTGCAGGCCCAGGTTGAACGGGATCGCCCAGGAACGGCGCTGCAGCCCCGCCCCCGCGATCATCAACAGCGCCAGCACCACGAGATAGGTGCCCGATACCCAGGTGACACCACCGGCGATATCGGCGACGACGGGCAGCGCCAGCAGCACCGTGATCGCCTCGAGCACCAGGGCGCCGGCCATCACACCCCGCAGCCCCTTCCAAGGGTCGGGCGGGGCCGGGGCGGCCGCCGCCGCGGGGCCGGGCGTTTCGGGCTCACTCATGCTGTTCCTTGTCGTCGGCGTCGCCTCGGGCGGCGCGGGGCCGGGGCAGCCGCGCGCTCGGGCCTCGCGGGGTCCGCTCCCCGGCCGCGATCGGGCCGGAAGCCGGGATCGGCACGGGCACCGGGTGGCATATCGCACGGCCACCGATCACCCGGGCGGCCGGTGACCCCGGCCGTGACCCGAACCCGGGTCCGGGCGAACCGGGACGGTCCGCTCGGTCACCGGTCGGCGACATCACGCCGGTTCCTTCCCGAACAGCGCTCGCGCGGCTCCTGCCGTCACCACCGACCCGGTGACCACCACACCCGCGCCGGACACCATCTCCCCCGCCTCACCGACCTCCTCGGCGAGCGCGACGGCGGTTTCCAGCGCATCGGGTAGCGAGTTCGCGGTGACCACGCGTTCGTCGCCGAATCGCTGGACGGCCAGGTCGGCCAGCTGGTCCACCGGCAGCGCGCGCGGGGACCCGTTGGTGGTCACCACGATCTCGTCGAACACCGGTTCGAGGGCACCGAGGATTCCGGCGACATCCTTGTCCGCCAGGACCGCGACGACCCCGACCAGTTTGCGGAAATCGAACTCGGAGGTCAGCGTCGCGGCGAGGGCCGCGGCACCGGCCGGATTATGGGCGGCGTCGATGAAGAGGGTGGGTGCGTTGCGCATCCGCTCGAGGCGACCGGGGCCGGTGACGTCGGCGAAACCCGCGCGGACCGCGTCGATATCCAGCTGCCGTTGCGCCCCGGCACCGAAGAACGCCTCCACCGCGGCCAGCGCCAGGGCCGCGTTGTGGGCCTGGTGCTCACCGTGCAGGGGCAGGAAGATCTCGTCGTACACCCCGCCCAACCCCTGCAGTTCCAGCTGCTGCCCACCCACGGCGATCCGCCGCCCCAGCACCTGGAACTCCGAACCGGCCCGCGCCACCGCGGCGTCGACCTCGACGGCCCGGCGCAGCAGTACCTCCAGGGCTTCGGGATCCTGCTCGGCGATGATCGCGACCGTATCGGTGGGAACCAGCGATTCGGGGGCGCGTTTGATGATCCCGGCCTTCTCCTTGGCAATCGAGGTGAGATCGGGGCCGAGATAGTCGGTGTGATCGAGGCCGATGGGAGTGATGACCGCGACCTGCGCGTCGATCACATTGGTGGCATCCCAGGTACCGCCCATTCCGGTTTCCACCACTGCCACGTCCACCGGCGCCTCCGCGAACGCCGCGTAGGCCATGGCGGTGAGCACCTCGAACTTGCTCATCGCCGGGCCGCCCGCGGTCGCCGACTGGGCGTCGATCATCTCGATATAGGGCTGCATCTCCCGGTACAGCTCGACATAGCGGGCCGGGGAGATCGGCCGGTTGTCGATACTGATCCGCTCGGTCGCCAACTGAAGATGAGGGCTGGTGATCCGGCCGGTGCGGCGGTGCAGGGCGGTGAGCAGCGAATCGATCATCCTGGTCACCGACGTCTTACCGTTGGTGCCGGCGATATGGATCGCCGGGAAGCCGTGCTGCGGTGCGCCCAGTACGTCCATCAGGGTGGCGATCCGGGTCAGCGACGGTTCGATCTTGGTTTCCGGCCAGCGCCGATCGAGTTCGGCCTCGACCAGCGCCATTTCCGCCAGCTCCACCGGCGAGGGCCCGGTGCCGAGCCGGGCGCCCCCGTGCAGGGGCTCCGGCTCGGAATTGTCGCCGTGGGCGTTCATTTGCCGCTCAGCTCGGCCAGCCGGGACCCGATCCGTTCCACCTCGGCCGCGGCGACCTCACGCCGCCCGCGGATCTTGTCCACGACCGGTTCCGGAGCCTTGGCGAGGAACGCCTCGTTACCGAGTTTGGCCTCGGTACCCGCCAGCTCCTTCTGCGCGACCGCCAGATCCTTCTCCAGCCGGCGACGCTCGGCCGCGAGATCCACCGTGCCCGAGGTGTCGACCTCGACGGTCACCGTGGCACCGCTCAGTCGCACCTCCACCGAGGCGGTGGCCGCGAAATCCGTGCCCGGTTCGGTGAGCCGGCCCAGCGCGCTCACCTCGGGATACAGATGCGCCAGACCCGCCGAATCCAGGCCGAGCACCCGGGCCGCGACCTTCTGCTTGTCGTTCAGACCCTGATCGCTGCGGAACCGGCGGATCTCGGTGACCAGCCGCTGCAGGTCGGCGATCCGTTGCGCGGCACCGCTATCGGCCGGTGTCCCGGTGCGCTGCGGCCACGCCGACACGACCACCGATTCCGCCCCGGTCAGCGCCTGCCACAGCGATTCGGTGACGAACGGGATCACCGGGTGCAGCAGCCGCAGCACCGCGTCCAGCACCGCGCCGAGCACGATCCGGGTGGATTCGGCCCGCTCCTCGCTCTCCGCGAACTGGACCTTGGACAGTTCCAGGTACCAATCGCAGAGCTCGTCCCAGGCGAAGTGATAGAGCGCCTCACAGGCCTTGCCGAACTCGTAGGCGTCGAACGCGGTATCCACCTCGCCGAGCACTTCGTCGAGCCGGTCGACGATCCAGCGATCGGCATCGGTCAGGGTGTCCCTGGCCGGCACGGTCCCCGGACGGGCTCCGTTCATGAGCGCGAACTTCGTCGCGTTGAACAGTTTGGTGACGAAGCTGCGCGAGGCCAGGGCGTGTGGTTCGCCGACCGAGAGATCACCGCCGGGCTGGGCACCACGGGCCAGGGTGAACCGCAACGCGTCGGCACCGTAGCTGTCGATCCACTTCAGCGGGTCGATCCCGTTGCCCCGGGATTTCGACATTTTCTTCCCGAACTGGTCGCGGATCAGGCCGTGCAGGAACACATCCCGGAACGGGACCTGATACGCGTCGTCCTTGCCGGTGGTCAGCGCCGGATCATCGGCGACGAAGGTGCCGAACATCATCATCCGGGCCACCCAGAAGAACAAGATGTCGTAACCGGTGACGAGCACACTGGTCGGATAGAACTTGGCCAGCTCCGGAGTGGCGTCCGGCCAGCCCATGGTCGAGAACGGCCACAGCCCGGAGGAGAACCAGGTGTCGAGGACATCGGGGTCCTGCACCCACCCCTCGGGAGCCTGCTCGTCCGGGCCGACGCACACGATCTCGCCCTCGGGCCCGTACCAGATCGGGATCCGGTGCCCCCACCACAGCTGCCGCGAGATACACCAGTCGTGCATATCGTCCACCCAGTCGAACCAGCGCGGTTCCTGGCTCGGTGGATGGATCACGGTATCGCCGTTGCGGACCGCGTCGCCCGCCGCCTTCGCCAGCGATTCGACCTTGACCCACCACTGCATGGACAGCCGCGGTTCGATCGCCTCCCCGCTCCGTTCGGAATGACCGACACTGTGCAGGTAGGGGCGTTTCTCGGCGACGATCCGGCCCTCGGTGGCGAGACGCTCACGGATCTTGACCCGCGCTTCGAAGCGGTCCATCCCGTCGAATTCGGTACCGGTATCGGCGATCCGGCCGCGTTCGTCCATGATCGTGGGCATCGGCAGGTTGTGCCGCAGACCCATCTCGAAGTCGTTCGGATCGTGGGCCGGTGTGATCTTCACCGCGCCGGAACCGAACTCGGGATCCACATAATCGTCGGCGATGATCGGGATCTGCCGCCCGGTGATCGGATGCTCCAGGGTGGTGCCGATCAGCGCGCGGTACCGCGGATCCTCCGGATGCACCGCGACCGCGGTGTCACCGAGCATGGTCTCCACCCGGGTGGTCGCGACCACCACATGCGGTTCGGAATCGTCGAGCGACCCGTACCGCAGCGACACCAGTTCACCTTCGACGTCCTCGTACTTGACCTCGATATCGGAGATGGCGGTGCGCAGTTCCGGCGACCAGTTCACCAGTCGCTCGGCCCGATAGATCAAACCGGCCTCGTAGAGGCGTTTGAAGATCGTCTGTACGGCGCGCGAAAGTCCCTCGTCCATGGTGAACCGATCCCGTGACCAGTCCACACTGTCGCCGAGTGCGCGCATCTGCCACTGGATCGCGCCGCCGGATTCGCGCTTCCAGTCCCAGACCTTCTGCACGAACAGTTCGCGGCCGAACTCCTCTTTGGTCTTACCGTCCACCGCGAGCTGCTTCTCCACCACGGTCTGGGTCGCGATACCCGCGTGATCCATCCCGGGCAGCCACAGCACCTCGAAACCCTGCATACGCTTGCGGCGCGCCAGGGTGTCCATCAGCGTGTGATCGAGCGCATGGCCCATATGCAGCGTGCCGGTGACATTGGGCGGCGGCAGCACGATCGAATACGCGGGCGCGGAACTGTGCGCATCCGCGGTGAAGTAACCGGCGGCTACCCAGCGCTCGTACAGGTCGGCCTCCACTTCGCCGGGATTCCAGCTCTTGGGGAGGTCATCGGCACGATTACGCGTGTTG
The DNA here is from genome assembly GCF_053594175.1 of Nocardia sp. NPDC001965. NCBI lineage: Bacteria > Bacillati > Actinomycetota > Actinomycetes > Mycobacteriales > Nocardiaceae > Nocardia > Nocardia sp. NPDC001965. The sequence goes on along the minus strand of NZ_JBSFDZ010000023.1, from coordinate 22,959 downwards.
TCAGGGGCTGCGCTGGTCACGCCGCGATTCTAGTATCTATGGCCATACCTGCGGCGCTGCGGGTCGAAGCCCTCGTAACCCCGACGCGGTGTTCACCGGCGTCGCCTCCGGCAACGCAGGCCGCAGCCCTCGTAACCCCGACTCTTCCCTCCTCCGCTCCTCCGCTTCGCTCCCCCGCTCCGTCGGTCCAGAGTCGGGGCGGGCTCCGGCCATGAATGTTCGCCGTTGAGAGAGGACGGAAGGTGGCCGGGCCCGAATCGTCACCTTCTACGAAAGACCTTCTACGAAAGTTGGCGATCGGGCGCCGGGTGACAGCATCGGCATCGAGTCGGGCCGTGAAGGCTCGGGGTACGACATGCCGGGACGCCGGTGGGCCGGGCAAGTCTCCCGGGGGCGTCCGCGGAGACCGCGTATCGATGTCCGGACCGCGCGCTACCCGCGGAGAGCCTGGAAAAAGAAAGCCGAAGGCGGAGCCTTCGGTGGATGAGGGACACCGAAGACTCCGCCTACATCAGTAAGACTACCGCCGATCCCGGCCGTCGCTACCCATCCATAAGCAATTCTCAGCTTGAGCACCGGAATTCTCAGGTGGCGACCGGTGCCGCGACCATGGCCGGACCACGCCCGGAGCCTGTGAACTTCACCGGACAAAGGCGACAATCTTGCCGAATCCGGTCCGACTGGGGACCCTGGACGGGGTGAACCCCCCGCTCGACTCCGTTCCGTTGAACCCCGCGGAATCCATCTTCCCCGAATCGGATTCGGAAATTGTCCGCCCGCGTGCCGTCGACGATCTACGGGGCCGGGCGACTCGGGAGCTCCGGTACCCGGCGAGCGCGGCCGTGTTGTTCGCCGGCATTCCCGGCGCGGGCAAGAGCACCGCGCTGCACCGGCTGTTCGGTTCCGATCCCGACGCCGAGCACGCGATACCGGGTCCCGATCACTCGATCGTGCTCGATTCCATCCATGCCCGGAACTCGTGGCGACCCCGGCTGTCCTGGGTGCCCTACCCGCTGTGGCGGCCGGTGGTGCACGTCGTGCATTTCGGCCGGATCTGGGTGGCGCTGCGTGATCACCGCGGTCCGGTGGTGATCCACGATTGCGGCACCATCGGTTTCACCCGCCGGATGCTCACGCGGTGGGCCGTGCGGCACGGCCGCGAACTGCACATGGTGCTGCTCGATGTACCGGCGACCGTCGCCCGCGCCGGGCAGTACGCGCGCGGCAGGCGGGTCGGGCGGCTGTCGTTCAACTGGCACGTCCGGCGCTGGGGGCAGATCCTGCGACGGCTGGAGAGCGGTGCCGGCCCGCGGCCGGCTCCGACCTCGGTCGTGGTACTCGACCGCGACGGTATCGACCGGCTGCGGATCCGGTTCGCCGCCTGATCCGCAGCGGTCAGGGGGTCAGCACGGTGAGCGCGCGGGGTTCGACCTGTGCGGTCAGCGGCAGCCGGCCCGCGGGTTCGCCGTCGGCGGTGGCCGGGGCACCCGGCGCGCTCAGGCTGAGGGATTCGGCACGGTACTGGGTCACCGCGGGGTGGTCGATCCGTTTACCCGCCGACAGCGCCGGCAGGATCCGCAGCATCTCCAGATGCGAGACCTTCCCGACAACTGTCACATCCAGCAGACCGTCGTCACAACGGGCGTCCGGGCAGATCAGCATCCCGCCGCCGTAGGTGGTGGTGTTCCCCACCGCCACGAGCAGTGCGTCGGTGGTGATCAGCTGCGCCGACGGCCCACCCAGTTCGATCCGGTAGGGCACGGCGATACCGTGCGCGATCTCGGCGACCGCGGCGAAGGTGTACCGGGACCGGCCTCGGGGGTAGCGCATCCGGTTGGCGCGCAGAGTGACCCGGGCGTCGAAACCGGTGCAGGTGACGGTGGCGAACCACATCGGATCGTGGCCGGCGGGCTCCAACCGGCCCAGATCGATGGTGCGCACCCGGCCGCGCCGGACGAGTTCCGCGGCGCGACCGGGCTCGTCGGCGATACCCAGCTCACGCGCCAGGTCGTTGCCGGTACCGGCCGGGACCAGAGCCAGCGGGACGCCCGAACGCGCCAGTGGATCCAGGATCGTATTGACCAGCCCGTCGCCGCCCACACAGACGACCGCGTCGGGCGCATCACCGGCCACCACCTCGCGCACCTGCTCGCGGGTGCGGGCCGCGGAGGGGGCGTGGATCTCGACGACCTCGATATCCGCGCAGGTGAGCCGGTCCACCACGGTGCGGGCGGCCTCGCGGGCCCGGCCCTGCCCGGAGGCCGGGTTGGTCACCACGGCGACCGTGCGCACCTGCCGGGGGTCCGCGTCGTTGCGGGCAGTCATGGCAGCAGTTTGCCAGGGTTGAGGATCCCGGCCGGGTCGATCTCCTTTTTCACCGCACGCAACACCCGGATGCCCAGATCGCCGATCTCGGCGGGCAACCAGGCCCGATGATCGGCACCCACGGCATGGTGGTGGGTGATGGTGGCACCTGCGGCGGCGATGGCATCACCCGCGGCGGTTTTCGCGGCCTGCCACTGGGCGATCGGCTCGTCGAGCAGCTTGGCGACCACCGTGAAATAGAGGGACGCGCCGGTCGGATAGGTATGCGAGATATGGCACATCACCAGTGCCGGTGCACCCTGGGCGGTCAGCGATTCGGTGAGAGCGGCCGTCACTTTTGTCTTGAGCTCGGCCAGCGCACTCCAGGTGGTGGCGGTTTCGAGGGTTTCGCACAGTACCCCGGCGTCGAGCAGGGCGTCGCGCAGATACGGTGCCGCGAATCGGCCGTGCTGCCACTCCCGGGCCGGTTCCGGACCGAGTTCGGTGCCACCGGCGGCGCGCAGCAGGGCCCCGGCTTCGGCGGCGCGAGCGGCGGTATGAGCGGCAGTGCCCTCGAAGGTCGTCACCGCGAGACACCCGGAAACCGATGTGCCACCGACATTCCCGGCCCGGGCCAGGTTCAGGCCGGTTTCGGCTTCGTCGGACAGGCGCAGCACCGTCGGCGCGGCACCGGTCTGCACCACCGTGCGCAGGGCAGCCGCCCCGGTCGCGAAATCCGGGAACGACCAGGCCATATGGGTGGTGGTATCCGGGGCCGGGTGGACCCGGGCCGTGACCTCGGTGAGCACCCCGAGCGCACCCTCGGAACCGACGAACAGCTCCCGCAGATCGGGACCGGCGGCCGAGGCCGGTGCCCGGCCCAGCTCGACGTCGCCGGTGGGAGTGGCGACCCGGATGCGCTGGACCATATCGTCGAACCGGCCGTAGCCCGCGGAAGCCTGGCCGGAGGACCGGGTGGCGGCGAATCCGCCGATGCTGGCGAATTCGAAACTCTGCGGGAAATGTCCGAGCGAGAGCCCGTGTTCGGCGAGCAACTGTTCGGCACGTGGACCGGTGACCCCCGCGCCGAAGGTCGCGGTGCCGGATACCGGATCGCAGTCCAGCAGCGCGTCCAGCCGCCGCAGATCCAGCGCGATCACGGTGTCGAAATCGCCACGAACCGGGTCGAGGCCGCCGACCACGCTCGTCCCACCGCCGAAGGGGACGACGGCGATGCCCTGGTCCGAGCAGTAGGCGAGCACGGCCGCCACTTCGTCGTGATCTGCGGGAAGGACCACCGCGTCGGGCGCGTCCTGCGGGGCGGGATCGCGTCGTCGTAGCAGGTCGAGAGTACTTTTTCCGCCGGCGTGCCGCAGCCGGTCGACCGATTCGGTGGAGATGCGCTCCGGGCCGACGATCCCTGCGAGACCGGCTCGCCGGTCCGGGGTGAGGACCGGCGGCCGGAGCGGCACATCGCCCTCATCGCGACGCGTCGCCGACTCCCCGGGGACTCCGAACACCTGCGTCAACAGGCCGCGGATCTGCTCGGGCAGCGGTGTGTGCCCGGAGGCGACACCCCAGGCGTCCCACACCATATCCGGTCGTTGCGCGCTCGACGCCGAGTTCACCACACGTTCGCCTTGCTCACTGGTCATGCGTTACAGTTTGACATACAATGTCAAGCAGTAACTATCAGTATGCTCAGATCGTGATCGGAGATGAGGTCGAGTCCGTGTCCACCCCCGACTCCGGCACCACGCCCGTCGAGCAGACGATCCTCGACGCGGCCCGCGATTGCGTCGCGGAATTCGGAGTCCGGCGCACCACGCTCACCGAGGTCGCCCGCCGAGCCGGTGTCAGTCGGCCGACGGTCTACCGGCGCTGGACCGACAGCCGCACCCTGGTAGCCGAGCTGCTGGTACGCGAACTGCGCGGGATCATCGCCGAGGCCATGCCGGCCGCCGGCCCCGCCCGGGACCGGCTGGTCACCGGGGTGGTGACCGGCGCCGCCGAAGTCCGGTCGAACCCGCTGTTCGGCAAGATCTTCCGCACCGATACCGACCTGATGCTGACCTACGTCTTCGGCCGGCTGGGCCGTAACCAGCGGCAATTGCTCGACCTGTTCGGCACGGGGATCCGCGAGGGCCAGGCCGACGGTTCGGTGCGCGCCGGGGAACCCGATCGGCTGGCCGCCATGGTGCTGCTGATCACCCAGTCGGCGGTGCAATCGGCGGCCACGGTCGCCCATCTGCTCGACGGGCCCGCGCTCGACACCGAACTGCGGTACTCGCTCGACAGCTATCTCGCCCCGTGATCCCACCTTCGAGGAAGGAGTAGCGCCCGGCGTATCCGGTCGCGGCCACCGGCCGCGATCTGCCCTTTCCGTCCGCCGGACGGGCGCCGTGCCGAGAACCAGATGGCCGAGAACCCATTCCCCACAGCGGGACCCGCGTTGAACGCATACCGCCGGAGCCGTGAACTCACTGCCCTCGGCGACGATCCGGATATCGACCTGTTGGTGATCGGCGGCGGCGTGACCGGCGCCGGGGTCGCACTCGACGCGGTTACCCGCGGCCTGCGCACGGTGCTGGTGGAACGCCACGATCTCGCCCACGGGACCAGCCGCTGGAGTTCGAAACTGGTGCACGGCGGCCTGCGCTATCTGGCGAGTGGGAAGGTCGCGATCGCGCACGAGAGTGCGGTGGAACGCGGAATCCTGCTGCGCCGCACCGCACCCCATCTGGTGCGACCGCTACCGCAGCTGGTCCCCCTGCTCCCGGAGATCGGGTTCGCCACCCGGACCCTGATCCGCGCGGGCTTCCTCGCCGGTGACGCCTTGCGTGCCGGCGCAGGTACCCCGGGCGCGCTGCTACCGCGATCCCGGCGGGTGACCCGGGCCGAGGCCATCCGGCTGGCGCCGACCGTACGGCAGCACGGACTTCGCGGCGGTCTGCAGGCCTGGGACGGGCAACTCGTGGACGACGCGCGACTCGTGGTGGCGCTGGCGCGCACCGCCGCCGCCCACGGCGCGACGGTACTGACCCGGGTCGCTGCCGAGGAAGCCACCGGGGACGGTGCGGTACTGCGCGACACCCTGACCGGCGAAACCCTGACGGTGCGCGCCCGTGCGGTGGTGAATGCGACCGGTGTCTGGGCGGACCAGGTCGATACCCGCATCGAGCTGCGCCCCAGCCGGGGCACCCACCTGGTCTTCGACGCCGCGGCCTTCGGCGGGCTCACCGCCGCACTGACCGTCCCGGTGCCCGGCACCATGGGCCGGTTCATCTTCGCCCTCCCGGCACCGCACGGACGGGTCTACCTGGGATTGACCGACGAAGACGCCCCGGGCCCGGTCCCCGACGAACCACGGCCCACCGGCACCGAAATCGATTTCCTGCTCGAAACCGTCAACACAGTGCTGCGGATCCCACTGACCCACAGCGATATCCGCGGTAGCTACGCAGGCCTTCGACCGCTACTGCGGACAGCGGACGACAGTACAGCCGATATCTCGCGGGAGCACGCCGTACTCACCGCACCGAACGGACTGGTGACGGTAGTCGGCGGCAAACTCACCACCTACCGCAGGATGGCGCAGGACGCCCTCGACACAGCCGTCGCGGCCGCCGGACTGCACGCGGGACCGTGCCGGACGAGAGCCCTCCCACTGGCCGGTGCGGTCGGCGGGGTGGCGCGGGACCGGCTCGCCGCACCCCAGCTCCTGATCGAACGCTACGGCGCCGAAGCCCCGGCTGTCGTCGCATTGGCCGCGGCGAATCCCGGACTTGCCGAACCAGTCGCGCCCGGCGCCGACGTACTGGCCGCGGAGTTCGCGTGGTCGCTGGAGCAGGAGGGCGCTCTCGACGCCGCCGACCTCGTGGACCGCCGCACCCGCATCGGTCTGGTTCCGGCCGACCGTACGGCGGCCCTGGCCACGGCCGAGGCGGCCGTGGCCCGGTTCACCGCCTGAGCTCAGGCGTATTCCCAGGTCTCGACCGTGGCCCACATACAGGAGCGGGGCCACCGGTCGAGACCGTGCGCGATCTCGGCCGCCCGTAGGGCGTGCAACTGCGGGGTCTCCGCCGCCGGATCGAGATAGCGGAAACCCAGCCGCTGGTAGTAGGGCCCGTTCCACGGCACTTCGGTGAACGTGGTGAGGGTTATCGCGGGCAACCGGTGGTCGGCGGCCCAGCCCACCGCCCGGTCGATGAGCCGACGGCCGATACCCGAACCGCGATAGCCGGGCAGTACCGATACCTGGTCGATATGGGCGTTGCCGTCGACGACGCTCGCGATGAGATAGCCCACCGGACCACGGCCCTCGTCCTCCCAGACCCAGGCGCGGTCGTCCAGCACGAACTCACCCAGCACCTCGGCCGACATCGGTTCGTCATCTGCGATCTCGTCCATCCCCAGCGCGGCGAACGGTTCCCCCGCCTGCACCTCGATCTCCCGCAGCACCGGGATATCGGCCGCACCGGCCACCCGGATCACACCGCACCCGACCGGGAAGTGCGCAACAGTTCCAGGACCTCGGCCGTGGTCCCGGTCTCGCCGAGCAGCGGAAAAATGCGCTCGACACTGTTCGTATGGGCCTCGGCGCGGATATCGGTCATCGCGTCGACGGCGAGTGTCACGTGATAGCCGTGTTCGTGCGCGGCCCGCGCGGTGGATTCCACACCGAGGCTGGTCGCGACACCCGTGAGCACGACTTGGGTGATCCCGCGACGGCGTAACCGCAGGTCCAGGTCGGTGCCGTGAAACGCGCCCCAGGTGCGTTTCGGCACGACGACATCGAGTTCGTTGCCGGCCAGGTCGGGGATGATCTCGTCCCAACCGGCGGGTGGGGCCGGCTGCTGTCCGGCGAGCGCGGACATATCGGTGCGTCCCGGGGTGGCATCGGTCCCGGCGGCAGTGGTCATTCGCACCAGCACCACCGGAAGCCCGGCGGCCCGGAAGGCGGCGGCCAGCTCGACGGTGCGGGTCACGACGACCGGCACCGGCTCCGGCGCGACCGGGCGGGACAGCACCCCGTTCTGCAGATCGACGACTATCAGCGCGGTGCGCTCGTCCAGTGCGCTGAGCGGCATGGAGCCCTTCTTCCTGTTCCGTGCGACACGGATATCCCGGTCTTCCCCGCTCGCGCGGTGATCCGTCGCAACGATCTCATACGCCGGGTAACGGATCCGCATCTATGCTGGATCCGGTAGTGCGCCAGGAAGGAGCCGCGGGTGCGCGTCGATACGTCCACCATCGGGATCGCACCGGGCGAAGGCCTGGTCGCGCGATTCGGTGATGTCGTGATCTATCTCGTGGGAGCCAACGCGTCCACCGAGCGGATACTCGGCGCTGTCGAAGCTGTGGCGGACGCGGAGCATCCCGGTGCGGCCATCGCACAGCGGCTCGCGGCGGTCGTCTTCGGCACCGGGTCGGAGCCACCACCGTTCGGGCTGGTCGCACCCACCGCGGACGGCACCCTCGTACTGCTGCGCGGCCCGGTCTCCGCGATGATCTCCGGTGCGGAGGGTTCCCGGCGCCTCGTCGGAGCCCGCGCCTTCACCTGGGTGGACGAAATCGTGCGCGACCCGGTGCGCACGCTGACCGTGGGCCCCGGGACCGACGGCCGGGTCACGCCGTACCCACGAACAGACCTGCGCGCGGGCGTGGTGCCCGGCGGCGGTTTCGTCATCAAGGCCGCGGTGCGCCGTGGCAACAAGAACCAGAACCGCGCGGCCACACCGGCGAAGCAGAAGGCCGCATCCTACGAACCCGTGGCGACCGCCCCGGCCGGAATGGTGGCGAGCGAACCGGAACCGGATACCCGGTCCGGCCCACGCACCGGCCCCGGCGAGGCCCCCACCCCCGAGCCGCTACCCGGAACCCGGGCCTGGTCGGCCGCACCGGCGTCGATGCGCGCCGAGGCCCAGCCGATCCGGCTGCGCAAGGAATCGCCCCGTTCACATCCGCACACCCCCGCTTCCACCGCCGAGCCGCAGCACGCCGCTCCCGCCCTGGTGGCCGAGGACGGCACCACCTACCCGCTCGACCGCGCCTACGTCATCGGACGCGGCCCCTCGGTGGACGAATCGGTACGGCGCAAAACCGCCGCCCCGCTGGTCCTGCAGCGCGACCGGCATATCTCCCGGGTACACGCCTACCTGTCGGTGGATTCGGGAAAGGTCTTCCTCCGCGACGCCGGAACCGCCGCCGGAACCTTCGTCTCCACCCCCGGCGAACCCCGCTGGACCCGGATCAGCCAAACCCCCACCGAACTTCCCCCCGGCGGCCGGATCCGCATCAGCGAACAGGTCCTCACCTACAGTGTTTGATTGCGTCGCCTCCGGCGCCGCGGGGTCGGGGCCCTCGTGACCCCGGTTCTTCACTCCTGCGTTCCTCCGCTTCGCTCCCCCGCTCCGTCGCTCCAGAACCGGGGCGGGCCCCGACCATTGAGTGGACCATCCGGAGAGGCGGGGGCGCTGTGCAGCCCGACCGGACCGGGTCATCGCATCGTCATGACCAGCGCTCTTTCACCAGTGTCCCACCGCACGCCACCCCGAGCGGAGTCCGCGAACCCGCGCAATCCGGAGCAACGCGGGGAATCCGCGCCCACAGGCAACCGGGTGACCAGGCCGACCAGGCCGACCAAGGCGACCAGGCCGACCAAGGCGACCAAGGCGACCAAGGCGACCAAGGCGACCAAGGCGACCAAGGACAGAATCGCAACATCGCATGGACGCCCCTCCCCACCTGCCACCCGCACAGTCCACCGAATTCCGCACCAGAAAAACCAAGGCCCACCTGGGTAGGATCACGACACTGTAAGTGCTCGACGGCCACCCCTCTATGGATGGCCCACCGCACGTCGCAGAATGGACGGTATGCACCGCAAAGCCCCGACCGACGATATCGACGAGTCCGCGCTCACCGTCACTCCGCCGAAGGAGCGGGCGGCCGGGGTCCGGGCGGTCGCGGTCGCGTTGCAGCGTGCGGTGTCCGATATGGGGGTGGTCCGCACCGCGCGGACGCTGGCACGGGTCAATCAGGTGGACGGGTTCGATTGCCCGGGTTGTGCCTGGCCGGAGCCGAGCGGTCGTCGACGGCCCGCGGAGTTCTGCGAGAACGGCGCCAAGGCCGTCGCCGAGGAGGCGACGCTCGAAACGGTGGGGCCGGATTTCTTCGCTCGGTATTCGGTCTCCGATCTCGCCGACCGGTCCGGGTATTGGCTGGGCCGGCAGGGCCGGCTGACCCATCCGATGGTGCTGCGGCCCGGCGATACCCACTATTGCCCCATCTCGTGGGCGGATGCCTATCGGCTGATCGCCGGGCAGCTCCGCGATCTGGATTCCCCCGACGAGGCCGTTTTCTATACCTCGGGCCGGACGGCCAACGAGACGGCGTTTCTCTATCAGTTGCTGGTGCGCAGCTTCGGGACCAACAATCTGCCCGACTGCAGCAATATGTGTCATGAGTCCTCGGGCACCGCGCTCACCGGCTCGATCGGTATCGGCAAGGGTTCGGTGACCGTCGACGATTTCGCCGCCGCGGATCTGATCCTGGTCGCGGGCCAGAATCCGGGCACGAATCATCCACGGATGCTCAGTGCCCTGGCCGATGCGAAGAAGGCGGGCGCGCGGATCGTCGCGATCAATCCGCTGCCCGAGACCGGGCTGATCGGTTTCCGCGATCCACAGACCGTGCGCGGTCTCACCACCGGTGTGGATATCGCCGACGATTTCCTGCAGATCCGCCTCGGCGGCGATATGGCGTTGTTCCAGGGTTTGGCGAAGCTGCTGTTCGAGGCCGAGGACCGCGCCCCGGGGACCGTTCTGGATCGTGATTTCGTCGATGGCCACACCGCGGGTTTCGCCGAGTACGAGCGGCATATCCGCGCCGTCGATCTCGATACGGTGGTCACCGCCACCGGACTGTCCCGCGACGAATTGGACCGCACCGCCGGACTCCTGGCCGGTTCGAAGAGCACCATCGTGTGCTGGGCCATGGGCCTCACCCAGCACACCCATGCTGTGGCAACCATCGAAGAGGCGGCCAATCTGCTGCTCGCCCGGGGCATGATCGGGAAGCCGGGCGCGGGTCTGTGCCCGGTGCGTGGGCATTCCAATGTGCAGGGTGACCGCACCATGGGGATCTGGGAGCGGGTACCCGAATCCTTCCTCGACGCCCTCGATCGCGAATTCGGTATCACCAGTCCACGAGCGCGCGGATACGACACGGTCGCCGCGATTCGGGCGCTGCGCGACGGCCGGGCCCGCGTCTTCTTCGGTATGGGCGGCAATTTCGTCGCCGCCACCCCGGATACCGCGGTCACCGAGGCGGCGTTGCGCGGGTGCGCGCTGACCGTGCAGGTATCCACCAAACTCAACCGCAGCCATATCGTCCACGGGGCCACCGCCCTGATCCTGCCCACGCTGGGCCGTACCGATCTGGATATCCGGAACGGGGTCCGGCAACAGGTTTCGGTGGAGGATTCGATGTCGATGGTGCATCTGTCCACCGGCCGGCTGAATCCGGTGAGCCCGGAACTGCGCAGCGAGGTCGCGATCGTCTGCGAACTCGCCCGCGAACTGCTGGGCCCCGCCCACCCGGTGCCGTGGGAGCGGTTCAGCGGTGACTACGACCTCGTACGCGACGCCATCGCCCGGGTGGTGCCCGGCTGCGCCGACTACAACGTCCGGGTGCGGCAGCGCAACGGTTTCGTCCTCCCGCATCCGCCGCGCGATGCCCGGGAATTCCGGACCGCCACCGGGAAGGCCAATTTCGCGGTGAACGAGCTGAGCTGGATCACGGTCCCGCCGGGACGGCTGATCCTGCAGACCCTGCGCAGCCACGACCAGTACAACACCACCGTCTACGGTCTCGACGATCGCTACCGGGGTGTGCATCACGGACGCCGGGTGGTGCTGGTGAATGCCGCGGATATCGCCGAACTCGGTTTCCGGGACGGCGACCTGGTCGATCTGGTGTCCGAGTGGACCGACGGAATCGACCGCCGCGTTACAGGTTTCCGGGTGGTGGCCTATTCGACGCCCCGGGGTAACGCTGCCGCCTATTACCCCGAGACGAACGCGCTGGTACCTCTCGACCATGTGGCAGCGCGATCGAACACCCCCGTATCCAAGGCCGTCACCGTCCGGCTCGAGCCCCATACCCACGGCACGCGATGAGCAGAGTCACCGCACGCCGCCGGATGCGGCGAATCACCCCGTCCGGCGAAATCATCCGTCCCGACACCCTGGCTGTCGAAGAACCGCTGGAGATCCGGATCCGCGGCGAATCGCTGACCGTCACCATGCGCACGCCGGGACACGATATAGACCTGGTGCACGGTTTCCTCTTCGGTGAGACCCTGATCGCCGGGGCCGCCGATATCCACAGCGCCCGCTATTGCGCCGGTACCGACGACGAGGGACGCAACACCTACAACGTGCTGGATGTGGGTCTGCACGCGCCGATCGTCCTGCCGGACCGGCCCTTCCTCACCACCGGCGCCTGCGGACTCTGCGGGCGAACCGCGCTGGACGAGATCCGGATGCGCACCCGCTACCCGCTGCCGCGGCCCGAACCGTTGCTCGGCGCCGAGTTGCTGGCCGCGCTGCCGGATCGGCTGCGCAGCCACCAGTCGGTGTTCGATGCCACCGGCGGACTGCACGCGGCGGGCCTGTTCACCGCGGCCGGGGAAGTCCTGGCGGTACGCGAGGACATCGGCCGGCACAATGCCGTGGACAAGGTGATCGGCTGGGCGCTGCGCGAGAACCGGATCCCGGGTTCCGATCTCGTGCTGGTGGTGAGCGGGCGCGCTTCGTTCGAGCTGGTACAGAAGGCGGTGCTGGCCGGTGTTCCCGTGCTGGCCGCCGTCTCGGCGCCCAGTTCGCTGGCCGTCGATCTGGCCGAGGAATCCGGTCTCACTCTCGCGGGTTTCGTGCGGGGGCAGACGCTGAACATCTACAGCCACCCCGAGCGGATCCGCGGCGCCGCAGCGGCCGGGTGACTGTGACCTGTTCCGGAGTGGTGTCCGTGTGCCTCGGCATCCATCGGGCCGGGCACGTTTCGGGCTCCGGCTGTTATCGCGATACCACGTCGGCGTAGTCGGCCAGCTCGATATCGTCTTTGGCGTCCCCCGCGAACTTGTCCATCATGTCGAACCACCGCGAACCCAGGAACCAGTTACGCAATCGCAGGCCCCAGGCCGTTTTCGGGGCAAGGAACGGACCCGGGCTGCTGCTCCCGCCGAGCTTCGCGTAGCGGCGCATGATCTGGTCGTAGCGGGCGAAGGCGGTGGTGTGATCGCCCACGGCGGCCGCCAGCTCGCCGGCCAGCACGTAGGCCCCCACCAGCGCCAGGCCGGTCCCGAAACCGGCGAGTGTGTTCCCGTAGGCGCTGTCGCCGACGAGGGCCACCCGGCCCGACGTATAACTGGGCATCCGTACCCGGGCCAGGGCGTCCAGGTAGAAATCGTCGTATTCCGTGAGTTCGGCGAGCATTTCGGGTACCGCCCCACCCATACCGGTGAACCGGTCGATGAGGATGCGGTGTTTCTCCGCATCGTCGGCGAACCCCATTTCGGGCGCGGCGAACATGTACAGGTGCTGGGCCTTGGGCCCACCACGCACGGCGAGCCGCCCCGGTGCGCTGTATGCCAGTGACGTCCGGCGGCGCGGGCCGCTGGTGTGTTCCAGCGGTTCACCGGCGATGGCGTAGTAGTAGCCGCGGTGCCGGACGAACTCCGCTTCCGGTCCGAATGCCAGCCGCCGCACCCGCGAATGGATCCCGTCCGCACCGATCACCAGATCGAACCGGCGTGCCGGTGCGTGTTCGAATTCGACCTCGACACCGTCGCCGGTATCCCGCAGTGCGCTGATCGAGTCGCCGAACAGATAGGTGCAGCGTCGGGCCGTGAGCCCGTAGAGGATCTCGGCGAGGTCGCCCCGCAGGATCTCCACATCGCCACCGCTGAAGTCGCCGGATATCCGGGCTTTCTCCTGCCCGCCGGCATCGACGAAGACCATATCGGTGGCGCCGGTGCTGCGCCGCTGGATCTCCTCGTGGATACCCATCCGCTCCAGCACCGTGCGCTGTACGGACCCCTTGAAGTCGACGGCCTGGCCGCCCGGCCGCAGGGCCGGAGCCCGCTCGACCACGGTGACGTCGAATCCGTAGCGGTCGAGCCAGTACGCGACAGCGGGGCCGGCGATGCTGGCGCCGGAGACGAGAACGGTGCGGTTCTGCATGACGAACTCCATCCATGATAAGCGTCCATCGGAAACTGTTTCCATCGGACGCTAATCAGCGTATGGTAGACACAGTTCCACGTCAACCCACCTCCGAAAGGCACTTCATGGCGACGCCGACCGTGCTGGAGCTGCTCTGGGGAACAGATCGGCGACCGACCCGGGGCCCCAAACCCACCCTCACCCGGTCCGCGATCGTCGCCGCCGCGGTCGAACTGGCCGATGCCGAAGGGCTGGCCGCCCTGTCCATGCAGCGCCTGGCCGACCAGCTCGGCTATACCAAGATGTCGCTCTACCGCCACCTGCCGGGCAAGGCCGAACTCACCGCACTGATGGTGGAGCAGGCCTTGAGCGACCTACCGGCACTGGATATGTCGGGCCCCGAGCCGTGGCGCAGCGGCCTGCGCTCATGGGCGCTACTGACCTTCGAGCGCTACCGGCGCCACCCCTGGATAATGGAGTTGCTGGCCGGCGCGCGGCCGATGGGCCCCAACGAGCTGGGCTGGACCGAAGCCGCACTGGAAGCCGCGGCCGATATCGACCTGACCGGACCGGAACGGCTCGATACTCTCGTCGTCCTCAACGGGCACGTGCGCAGCCTGGCACAGCAGGTCGTGGGCCCCGGAGCCACCGAGGAAGAATTCACCGGCGCGATGGCCGCGGCCCTGAAGTTGGCGGACGGCCGGTTCCCGCGGCTCCTCTCGGCGATATCGGATGCGCCGGCCCCCACCGAATCGCCCGCACGCCCACCACAACGCGATGCCGGGCTCGAATTCGGAACGGATCGCATTCTCGACGGTATCGCGGCGCTATTGGCCGAACGCGGCTCCTCGCCCGACTGACCCGTCCGGCCCCGCCGATCGGCTCCGATTTCCGGACCGGACCGTTAGATTCCCGGACCGGACCGGACCGTTATCGGTATCGCAAGGACGCGGCGCTCACATTCCCGGCAGCCGGACTCCTCGTTCGGCCGCGAGCCGGGACAATTTCTCCGCCTCGTCGATGGCGACCGCGACATAGGTACGCAACCCGTCGTCGTCGCGGCGCAAGATGTACTCGTAATCGCTGTCGGTGAGCAGCTCGTCGTCACTGTCGTAGAAATGCCAGCGCACTCGCGCCCGGACCAGCGAATCGGTGAGCTCCGCGTAATCGACCACGGTGTGGTCGACCCGCGCCAGCCCGAGCATCTGATAAATGGGATGGGCCTGCGCCAGCCCCTGGGCCATCTCTTCGCGCGAATGCAGCGAACCGACGAAATCGTCGCCGACGACAGTGCCCGGGGTCCCCCACAGCGCGGCCGTACGTTCGGCGTCGTAGGCGCTCAGAGTGGATTGGTATTCGTCGAGGAACGCTTCGAGTTCTTCGCGGACGGCCATACGGCCACGGTAGTCACATTCCCCGATCCGGACCGCGAACCGCCCCGAACCGACACGCCCGTTCGGCGCCCGTGATCGCGTACGGCGGCTCGCGACAGCCGCCCGCCGGGCCACGCCGGTCGTTTCACCGACCGGCTCGGCCACGGCCGGAGTTCGGAGCGTCCGAGCCGGACGCTCCCCCTCCTCAGTTGGCCAGCGCCTCCAGCAGCGCGGCCCGCTGACGGGCACCCAGCCCGCCGATCCGGCGATCTTCCGGAATATCCGCCTGGTCCATCAGCTTGGCGGCCTTCACCGGGCCGACGCCGGGCAGCGCCTTGATCACGGCGACGACCTTCGTCTTCTTGACCAGTTCATCACTATCGGCCTTGCGCAGCAGGTCGGCGACAGAGACTTTGCCGTCTTTCACCTGACCGATCAGTTCGGAGCGCGCCTTGCGCACCGCCGCCGCTTTGGCCAGAGCCTCCGTGCGTTGTTCTGCGGTCATCGTTGGCAGTGCCATATCTCCTCCGCTTTCACTCATCACTCGAACATCTGGTTGACCGGGTCGATTCAACATCACAATACCGACACCGAACGATCGACACACCGTCCGGACCTGCAGTCATAGCAATGTTTTCTGATTCGCTCCCCCGGTGGGTACCGGGATCACGAGCGCCCGGTCAATGGGATCCGGTGCAGAATTTCTCCTGGAACACGTAACACTCGGAGCGTTCACTGCGAAATTCCTTGCAGATGCACAACTGCACAGCGGCGGTTCAACGGCGAACCGAGGGGTCAGCGGCGATACCCGCCCGCCATGCAATTTCAGCGTCTTCACCAGGCATTTCCCCGCCACAGCGCGGTGGCGGGATATATGCGAATATCCTGTTGCGCCCCAGATACCGATACCGGTAGCGCACACAACTGCTACGCTTCCGAACCTAGAACACGTTTCATTTTCGGTAGGAGTGGTGATGGCCCGGGAGATCCGCGACGTAGTCGAGAAGTACGTAGAACTCGTCGGCGCGGGTCCGACCGCCGCTATCGTCGATCTCTATGCTCCCGACGCCGTGATCGAGGACCCGATCGGCACCGAGCCCAAACAGGGACACGACGCCATCCGCGAGTTCTACGACGTCATCGCGAGCCTCGAGCGGGAAACGAGCCTCGCCCCCGAGACCGTGCGGATCGCCGGAAACCACGCTGCCTTCGTCTTCACCCTCGTGACCAAGGCGGGTGGGCACCGGATGACGCTGAGCCCGATCGATGTCATGGAGTTCGACGACGAAGGCCGGATCACCCGGATGCGCGCCTACTGGAGCGCCGACGATATGTCCGTCGAACCCGAATGAGCCGCGATACGGCGACTCGACTGCGCTGAGTCGCCGTATCGCTTTGCCCGGAGCCGTCTACGACCGGCCTGGCCCCCACCGCGCACCCGGCATAGCCTGGTCACAGGGCACGAGTGCGCTCGGCCGTCACCGTAGGCGCTCCGGTGCGTCACGTTCCGGGCCGCTGTCTCGTCCGAGTTGCAGGGACAACAAACCCCATCTCAGGAGGAGACCCGATGAGCACTTCCCGCATCCCCGCCGTGGCCCCCGAGAACGCCGGGCCGCTCACCAGAGCGCTCTACTGGTTCGCCAAGCGCAAGGTCGGTGAAGTCCCCGAACCCTTCGCTGTCGGCGCGCACCACACCGGAATCCTGATCGCCGGTGGGGTGCACGAGATGCTCGCCGAGAAAGTATCGAAGAAACTGCCGGCCAATATCCGGGAGATCGCGGTCTACCGCACCGCGTGGACCGTCGGTTGCTCGTGGTGCGTCGACTTCGGCACCATGCTGCAACGGCTGGACGGCCTGGACATCGACCGACTCCAGCACATCGCCGACTACGAGACCTCACCCCACTACACCGACGACGAACGCGCGGCCATCGCCTATGCCGACGCCATGACGGCCACCCCGATGACCGTCACCGACGTACAGGTGGCCGACCTGGAGAAACGATTCGGCCGCGCGGGGGTCGTCGAACTGACCTATCAGATCGCCCTGGAGAACTCCCGGGCCCGCAACAACCACGCCCTGGGTATCACCGCACAGGGATTCAGCACCGATTCCTGCCGGGTGCCCTGGGCGTGAGCGGCCGAGTTCGATGCCGCGAGTGCCTGAAACCCGATGGGCGTGAGTTTCCCGAACTCGATGGGGGTCCGCTTCGCAGGTTCGATGAGCGTGAGCTCCCCGGCCGGCGCGTGAGCTCTTCGGCTCGGCGGGCATGAGCGTCCCGGGTTCGGTCGGCGTGAGCCCGGCTCAGATGACCCAGCACGCGTAACCGATGTGCTCCCCGCGGCCGACGAACACCCGCACATAGGGTGCCTGATCGTTCCCACCGGTCGGCTGGACCGCCTGCAGGGTGTGCTCACCCTCGTAGGCGGGCACCCAGTGCACCAGCCCGAGTCCGCCGCCGGCGGGCGGCACCGTCGCGAACGGAACCCCGTTGTCCAGGAAAGTCACCTCCGTGACCGCCTCACTGAGCCAGGCTCGCACGGTGTAGCTGCACCCGGTGCCGTAGTTCGTCCGGATACCGGCATTCAGGTCCGGTGTCACACTGACCTCCCGCACCGTCGCACCGGCCGGGGCCGCGGTGCACAGCCACGGAACCAGCACCGCTGCCATCACCGACGCCGATACGCCCACGCGGAACGACCGCGTGGGCGTATCGGCGTCGGTGCGCCGCTCGAACCGTATGCCCTGCGCAAGCAGCCGAGCCACCATGACCTGCTCCTACATCGCACAAATGTCGGGGGCCACCGAGATTACTGCGAGCCGGCTCCGGACCGGAACCGTTCACGCATCGGAACGATTGCGGTATAGGTCAGGCCGACTTGTCGCGGCGCTCCGGGCGCTCCCGCTTGCGCGGCACGATGGTGGGCAGCACATTGTCGTTCACCGTATCCGCGTCGACGACGACCTTGGCGACATCGTCCCGGCTCGGGATATCGAACATCACCTGCTGCAGGACTTCCTCCATGATGGCGCGCAGACCACGCGCCCCCGTCCCGCGCAGGATGGCCTGATCCGCCACGGCCTCCAGTGCGTCCCGGGTGAACTCCAGATCCACACCGTCCATCTCGAACAACCGGATGTACTGCTTCACCAGAGCGTTCTTGGGTTCGGACAGGATCTTCACCAGGGAATCCTTGTCCAGGTTGGTCACCGAGGCCACCACCGGCAACCGGCCGATGAACTCCGGGATGAGCCCGAACTTGA
The DNA here is from genome assembly GCF_053594175.1 of Nocardia sp. NPDC001965. NCBI lineage: Bacteria > Bacillati > Actinomycetota > Actinomycetes > Mycobacteriales > Nocardiaceae > Nocardia > Nocardia sp. NPDC001965. Next base: position 4,789 of record NZ_JBSFDZ010000023.1, on the reverse strand, counting down.
TCAGATCCTCCGGCATCACCTCGGAGAAGTGATCGGTGGTGTCGATCTCGGCCTTCGAACGCACCTCGGCGCCGAACCCGATCCCGCGGTGGCCCGTACGGTCGGAGATGATCTTCTCCAGACCCGCGAACGCACCCGCCACGATGAACAGCACATTGGTGGTGTCGATCTGGATGAACTCCTGGTGCGGATGCTTGCGGCCACCCTGCGGCGGCACACTCGCCTGAGTGCCCTCCAAGATCTTCAGCAGCGCCTGCTGCACACCCTCGCCCGAGACATCGCGCGTTATCGACGGGTTCTCGCTCTTGCGGGCGATCTTGTCGACCTCGTCGATATAGATGATCCCGGTTTCGGCGCGCTTCACGTCGTAATCGGCGGCCTGGATGAGTTTCAGGAGAATGTTCTCCACGTCCTCACCGACATAACCGGCTTCGGTGAGCGCGGTGGCATCGGCGATCGCGAACGGGACATTCAGCATTTTCGCCAGCGTCTGCGCCAGATAGGTCTTGCCGCAGCCGGTCGGGCCGAGCATCAGAATATTGGACTTCGCCAGCTCGACGCTTTCCCCGCGCGCATCACGACCCTTGTCCCCGGCCTGAATACGCTTGTAATGGTTGTACACCGCGACAGCGAGAGTGCGTTTCGCCGTATCCTGCCCGATTACGTAGTTCTCCAGGAAATCCCGGATCTCCGCGGGTTTGGGCAACTCATCGAGTTTGACCTCGCTGGACTCGGCCAGCTCCTCCTCGATGATCTCGTTGCACAGATCGATGCACTCGTCGCAGATGTACACCCCTGGTCCCGCAATGAGCTTCTTGACCTGCTTCTGGCTCTTTCCGCAGAACGAGCATTTGAGCAGATCGCCGCCGTCGCCGATGCGCGCCATCTCGTGGGTCCCTACTTCCTTGTTCGCGTGCAACCATCCGTCCAGCTTCCAGCCGACCGCCGCCTGCGGTGGAGCGAAATCCGGACCGATCACCCGGATCGAAGGGCGGTGCTGTCAACCGGGAACAAAGGTCCCTGGGTTTGACCGTACCCGGTGTGTGCGATGGAGGTCGACAACTCGGGCAGGTTTCTCGTCGCGGTTGTGCGGGGATTCACGCGGATACCGCGTCGCGGCACGTTTTCTCCGACACTCGGCGATTGCGGGTGTGTCGAAACGCGTCGCGGCGAATCCACCGCGGCCGGGCCGCCGCCCGGCCGGTCCGGCGTACCGCTCACACGGCGCGCCGGACCCGGGCACGCCTCACTTCTGCGCGCTGAGCTTGCGGTAGTCGAACACCGTATCGATGATCCCGTACTCCTTGGCCTCTTCGGCCGTCAGGATCTTGTCCCGGTCGGTGTCCTTACGGATCACATCGGCTTCCTTGCCCGTATGCCGGGCCAGAGTCGACTCCATCAACCGGCGCATCCGCTCGATCTCGGCCGCCTGGATCTCCAGATCCGAGACCTGCCCCTGGATACCGCCCTCGACCGACGGCTGATGGATCAACACCCGCGCATTGGGCAGGCAGGCCCGCTTACCCGGAGTACCGGCCGCCAGCAGCACCGCCGCCGCCGACGCCGCCTGCCCGAGGCAAACGGTCGCGACATCGGCACGCACGTACTGCATGGTGTCGTAGATCGCCATCAGCGAGGTGAACGAACCACCCGGCGAATTGATGTACATCGTGATATCACGATCGGGATCCAGCGATTCGAGCACCAGCAACTGCGCCATGATGTCGTTCGCCGAAGCGTCGTCGACCTGCACGCCGAGGAAGATGATGCGTTCCTCGAACAGCTTGTTGTACGGGTTGGATTCCTTGACGCCGAAACTCGAATGCTCGATGAACGACGGCAGGATGTAGCGCGACTGCGGACCCGCCGGGGCGCTACCGCCGAGGCCGCGAGAATCGATCGGATTGGGCATATTCGTCTCCAAGTCTGTGAGTGAGCTGTCCGCTGGACGGATCGGCGAACCGGCCGGAGCCCGGCCCGATTTCACCGGCGACGCCCTAGTTGCCCGTGCCGCCCGCCTGGCGCGCATTGGTGATCACGCGGTCGATGAAGCCGTACTCCAGCGCCTGATCGGGCGTGAACCAGCGGTCGCGATCCGCATCGGCATTGATCTGCTCCACCGGCTTCCCGGTGTGCATCGCCTGCAGCTCGTTGAGCTCACGCTTGGTGTAAGCGAATTGCTCTGCCATGATCGCGATATCCGCGGCCGAACCGCCGATACCGGCCGACGGCTGATGCATCATGATCCGGGTGTGCGGCAGCGCGAAACGCTTTCCCGGCGCACCCGCGGTCAGCAGGAACTGACCCATGGACGCGGCCAGACCCATCGCGGTCGTCGCGATATCGCATTCGGCGTACTGCATGGTGTCGTAGATCGCCATACCAGCGTTGACCGAACCACCCGGCGAGTTGATATAGAGCGAAATATCCTTGGTCGGATCCTCCGCCGACAGCAGCAGGATCTGCGCGCAGATCTTGTTCGCGATGTCATCGTCGACCTGGGTGCCGAGAAAGATGATGCGCTCACGCAGCAGGCGCTCGTACACCGAATCGCTGAGATTGAGCCCAGCGGTCGGAGCTGTCATGACCTCGGCTTGGTTGATTGTCACGGATACCTGCCTTCTCTCGCCGGCTCGTTGCTGACACAAACATTAACGAAGCAGGGCGGCACCGAACTCCCGGTACCACCCCGATTCGCTCAGAGCGCAATATCTATCGCGGCGCCTGCGGCGTCGCGGGGTCGGAGCCCTCGTGACCCCGGTTCTTCACTCCTGCGCTCCTCCGCTTCGCTCCCCCGCTCCGTCGCTCCAGAACCGGGGCAGGCCCCGACCATGGACGACGACCTCGAGAACGAGACATGGGGCCCACTTCGTCGGGCACCACGGCCTGCCCGGACGCGTATCGCGGCGATCTCCGGGCAGCTCGGTGTGGAGCCGTGTCGCGGGAACGAAGAAACCCCGAGACCGTCGGCGTGCGCACGCCGGGGACAGATGTCGATCGTGTTCTGTCTCCGGATGGCAAACACCGCCTCAGGTCCCAGGGCTTCCTGCACGCAAATCCTCGGGTCGGGTTACTCCGCCTCGGCAGTGGACTCGTCGGTCGCCTCGTCGGCGACATCGGATTCCGCGGCGTTACCGAACATCTCGTCGGTATCGACCTTGTTGCCCTCGGAATCGGTGACCGTCACCCGGCCGACCACTTCCGCCAGCGCCTTACCGCGGCGGACGTCGGCGAAGACGGCGCCGAGCTGGCCGGCCTGCTGCACCTGCTGGATGAACTGCTCGGGGGCCATCCCGTACCGCTGGGCCTGGAACAGGATGCGCTCGGTGAGCTCTTCCTGACCGACCTGGGTGCCCTCGGCCTCGGCGACCGCGTCCAGCAGCAGCTGGGTCTTCACCGACTTCTCGGCGGCTTCCTTGGTATCGGCGTCGAACTCCTCGCGGCTCGAACCCTGCGCCTGAAGCGCCTCGGCGAACTTCGCCTCGTCGTGGTCGAAACCGTGGATGGCGTCGTGCTCCACCGCGTCGATCTCGGCCTTCACCACGGCCTCGGGCAGGGGTACCTCGACGCTGTCGAGCAGCTGCTCCAGCACCTTGTCGCGGATCTCGCCGGCCTGCGTCACCTTCTTGACCCGCTCGACGCGCGAGCGCAGATCGCCCTTCAGCTCATCGATGGTGTCGAATTCGCTGGCGAGCTGCGCGAATTCGTCATCGGCCTCGGGCAGTTCGCGTTCCTTGACCGAACCGACGGTCACTGTGATCGCGGCCTCCCGGCCGGCGTACTCACCGGCGACCAGGGTGGAGGTGAACTCCTTGGACTCGCCGGCCGACAACCCGATCAGGGTCTCGTCCAGACCCTCGATGAGCTGACCCGACCCGACCTCGTGCGAAAGCCCGGTGGTCGCGGCCTCCGGCACTTCCGCACCGTCGACGGTGGCGGAAAGATCGATGGAGACGAAATCGCCGTCCTGAACGGCCCGTTCGACGCCGTTCAGGGTGCCGAAGCGCTGGCGCAGCGACTGCAACTGCTCATCGATATCGGCATCGGTGATCTCGATGGCGTCGACGGTGACCGCGATGGTGCTGTAGTCCTCGGGCAGGGTGATCTCCGGCCGCACATCCACCTCGGCGGTGAACGCCAGCTCCTGGCCGTCCTCGATCTTGGTGATCTCGATTTCCGGCTGGCCGATGACCTTCACCTCGGAAGTGGTGACAGCCTCGCTGTAGCGACCGGGCAGGGCGTCGTTGACGACCTGCTCCAGGACCGCCCCGCGGCCCAGGCGCGCCTCGAGCAGCTTGGCCGGCGCCTTGCCCGGACGGAAGCCGGGAATGCGCACCTGCTTGGCCAAGGCCTTGTAGGCGCGATCGAAGTCCGGCTTCAGCTCCTCGAAGGGCACCTCGACATTGATCCGGACCCGGGTCGGGCTCAGCTGCTCGACGGTGCTCTTCACGGACATGCTCCTCGTTCTCGTCGGTTCGTGTTCGCCGGCCCGCACGATATTCGTGCTGGTGGCCGGTTGATGGCGCGTGGTCTGGCGACGACGCGCGGGTACGCGCCCTCGGCGTACCGTCCGAAGCGGCGAGCACCTGCGGTTTCACGCGCCCGGGATACGCATCCCGACCAGGGTAGTTGACCGGGTCGCAGCCGCTGCAGCCCGGTAGCTGTGTTGGATGGCCCCGCCTCCGGCGGGGCGAGGTCGGGGCCCTCGTGACCCCGGTTCTTCACTCCTGCGCTCCTCCGCTTCGCTCCCCCGCTCCGTCGCTCCAGAACCGGGGCGGGCCCCGACCAC
>NZ_JBSFDZ010000022.1:77290-97407 GCF_053594175.1 Nocardia sp. NPDC001965 | reverse complement strand
AGGCCTCGAAAGCGCATGAGCCGAAGGCTCGAGTCTCGAGGCCTGAACGGCGAGACTTCGGGGGCCTCGACCCCGCGCGCGCCAGCGCGCCGAAAACACAGCACCTTTACGAGCGAGCGCACCTGCTCACCTTCGCGAGCGAGCCCGCCTGCTCACCTTTACGAGCGAGCCCGCCTGCTCACCTTCGCGAGCGAGCCCGCCCGCTCACCTTTACGAGCGAGCCCGCCCGCTCACCTTCGCGAGCGAGCCCGCCCGCTCACCTTTACGAGCGAACCCACACCCCCGCTTTCCCGGCCGGAATCATGTCCGCACGCCGCAGCCGGCCCACAGTCTCGCCCCTCCCCACCAGTCGCCCCACTACCGCACGCTGAGACCGACCTTCTGGAATTCCTTGAGGTCGGAGTATCCGGCTTTGGCCATGGAGCGGCGGAGGGCGCCGACCAGGTTCAGGGAACCGAACGGGTCATCGGAGGGGCCGGTGAGTACTTGTTCGAGGCTGGGGCGCACCGTGGCGGGGCGGGCCGCGTGTCCGGAGAGGAGTTCGTCGTCGAAGTCCCATGGTTCGTCGAGCGACAGCAGCGAACCGCGCGGGACGGACGGGTGTGCGGCAGCGGAGGGCCAGTACCAGCCGCGTCCGGGGGCCTCGGTGGCGAGGGCGAGCGGTGCGCCGAGCATGGCGGCGTCGGCTCCGCAGGCGATGGCCTTGGCCAGCTGGCCGGAGGTGTTGATATCGCCGTCGGCGATGACGTGGACGTAGCGGCCGCCGGTTTCGTCGAGGTAGTCGCGGCGGGCCGCGGCCGCGTCGGCGATGGCGGTGGCCATCGGTACCCCGATGCCGAGGACTTCTCCGGTGGTGGTGGCGCCGTCTTGGGATCCGTATCCGACGATCACGCCCGCGGCTCCGGTCCGCATGAGGTGCAGTGCGGTCCGGTGGTCGCTCACACCGCCGGCGACCACCGGTACGTCGAGTTCGGCGATGAAGGTCTTCAGGTTGAGCGGTTCACCCGCGCCGACGTGTTCGGCCGAGATGATGGTGCCCTGGACGACCAGCAGGTCGATTCCCGCCTGTAGCAGGCCCGGGGTCAGGCTCAGTGCGTTCTGCGGGCTCACTCGTACTGCGACGGTGACGCCGCCGGCCCGGACCTGCGCCACCGCGGCGGCGAGCAGATCGGGTTGCATCGGCGCGGCGTGCAGTTCCTGGAGGAACGCGACCGCCCGCTGATAGCTGCCCTTGTCGGCCAGCTCGACCAGCTGTTCGATTTTGGCGGAGACATCCGCGTGCCGTGCCCACAGACCTTCTCCGTTGATGACCCCGAGTCCGCCACGACGGCCGATCTCGATGGCGAATTCCGGGGAGACCAGTGCGTCGGTGGGGTGGGTGAGGAACGGGATATCGAATCGGTAGGCGTCGAGCTGCCAGGCCAGCGAGACCTGGCTCGCCGAGCGAGTCCGGCGCGACGGAACGATATCGACATCGTCCAGCCCATAGGTTCGGCGGGCCGTCCGGCCCATTCCGATCTCGACCATATCGCGCACGAAAAAACTCCTGTGTTGACGGCGCGCTGCCGCGCGCGGGGTCCGGTCCCCTCCGGCCCGACGGTCTCCGTCCGCGATGCGCAGTCCGCGCATTCGTTCCGAGGGCGGAAACGCGGAACGGGCCGCGACCCGGTGTCGACCTCGTGAGACGAGGCACCGATGTACCGGTTTCACCAGGTGAACCGCGTAATTACACGTAAACCTTACACAGTGTTTTCGGCGCCGCCTGCGGCGGCGCGGGTCGAGGCACCTTGGATCCCGACGTTCAGCCGTCGAGGCTCGCGCCTGCGGCGCATGCGCTTCGACGGCTGACGCTTCTACCGACCGGTGTAGTTGGGGGCCTCGACGGTCATGGTGATGTCGTGCGGGTGGCTCTCCTTGAGACCCGCCGCGGTGATCTGCACGAACTGCGCTTCCTGCAGGCCGGGGATCGACTGGGCGCCGGTGTAACCCATGGCCGCGCGGAGACCGCCGACCAGCTGGTGGATCACCTGGTTGACCGGTCCGCGGAACGGCACGCGGCCTTCGATGCCCTCCGGTACCAGTTTGTCCTCGGCGAGCACATCGTCCTGGAAGTAGCGATCCTTGGAGAAGGATTTCGCCTGGCCGCGGCCCTGCATGGCACCGAGCGATCCCATTCCGCGGTAGCTCTTGAACTGCTTGCCGCCGACGAGGATCAGTTCACCGGGGGATTCGGCGGTGCCGGCGAGCAGCGAGCCGAGCATCACCGTGGAGGCGCCCGCGGCGATGGCCTTGGCGATATCACCGGAGAACTGGATACCGCCGTCGGCGATGACCGGTACGCCGGCCGGCTTACAGGCCGATACCGCTTCCAGGATGGCGGTGATCTGCGGTGCGCCGACACCGGCGACCACACGGGTGGTGCAGATGGAGCCGGGGCCCACGCCGACCTTCACCGCGTCCGCGCCCGCCTCGACCAGTGCCGCGGCACCGGCCCGGGTGGCGATATTGCCGCCGACGACCTGGATCCGGTCGCCGACTTCGGCCTTCACCTTGCTGACCATGCTGAGCACCTGGCGCTGATGTCCGTGCGCGGTGTCGACCACGAGCACATCGGCGCCCGCGTCGGCGAGGGTCATGGCACGCGACCAGGCGTCGTCACCGACACCCACCGCGGCGCCCACCAGCAACCGCCCGTCCCGGTCCTTGGTGGCGTCGGGGAACTGATCGGTTTTGACGAAGTCCTTGACGGTGATGAGCCCGCGCAGCCGACCCTCGCCGTCGACGATCGGTAGCTTCTCCACCTTGTGCCGGCGCAGCAGTCCGAGCGCGGCTTCCGCTGTGACGCCCTCCTGGGCGGTGATGAGCGGCACTTTGGTCATCACATCGGCGACACGCCGGTTCTGGTCGACTTCGAAGCGCATATCGCGGTTGGTGATGATGCCCACCAGCGAGCCGGTCTCGTCGACCACCGGCAGGCCGGAGATCCGGAAGCGGGCGCACATGGCGTCGACTTCGGCGAGGGTGTCGGTCGGGCGGCAGGTCACCGGATCGGTGACCATTCCGGCTTCGGACCGTTTGACGGTTTCCACCTGGCTCGCCTGGTCGGCAACCGAGAGATTGCGATGCAGCACACCCATACCGCCGGCCCGGGCCATGGCGATGGCCATCCGGGCTTCGGTGACGGTGTCCATGGCGGAACTGACCAGCGGGGTCCGCAGGGTGATCTCACGGCTGAGCCGACTCGATGTCTCGACCGAGCTGGGGATCAGGTCCGAGGCGGCGGGGAGCAGCAGTACATCGTCGAAGGTGAGGCCGAGCATGGCGATCTTGTTCGGATCGTCACCACCCGTATGAGGGCGGACTACGGTGCGCTCGCCCGGTACGGGATTACTCATTCGGATCGACCCCTCCTGGACGTCGGCAGAGCTACCGGGGTACGACGACCCGATAGCGAACTGTTACTGGGATTGGACTGCGGCACCGGTTGTGTTCGTCGCCGGTGGTGGCCGGGTGATCGGTACTCGTCGGCGCCGTGACACCATGGTATCGGTCCGCTCGGACCGTGGATCAACTGAGGGCTGTGCCGATCGATAGAGGGGCGGCGGCGAAACTGGCGGCGCGGACGGCTGGCGCAGACCACCCTGTTCTGCGTACCGTGGGGATGTGCGTGACCATCTACCACCTGGCTTGCCGCCGGATCCGTTCGCCGGAGACCCCGCCGACCCGTCCGCCGCGCTCGATGCCATCGAGCCGGGGGAACCGCTGGATCCTCACGAGCGCCTTGCGGTCGAGGAGGATCTCGCCGATCTCGCAGTCTACGAGGCACTACTGGCCCACCGCGGAATCCGCGGGCTGGTGGTGAGCTGCGAGGACTGTCGGCAGGATCACTATCACGACTGGGACATGCTCCGCGCCAATCTGTTACAGCTCCTCGTCGACGGCACGGTCCGCCCGCACGAGCCCGCCTACGATCCGACTCCGGAAGCCTACGTCACCTGGGATTACTGTCGCGGATACGCCGATGCCTCGATGAACGAGGCGTTCCACGGCGACGGGTTCGACGCCTTCGACAGCTGAGTCCGGGGCCGGGCCCGCCCGGCGTGATCGGCCCGTGTGACGCGGCCGATCGATTTTTCACGGCTACGACCGGTTCCACCGGCACACACACCGACTGTGGCCCGATATACGAATGGCCGTCCATCTTCGCCGAAGATGGACGGCCATTCGTATATCACCGTTCGTTCAGTTGATGCCGCCTCCCGGCAAGGTGCTCGGGACCTGCAGCGGGACCGACGGCTGCGGAGCCGGGGTCCGGGGCACCTGCGGAACCGACGGTTGAGCGGGACCGGGCGAACTGATCGTGGACTGCGGTGTCTGGACCGGTGGCTCGACCGAGTCCGCCCCCGGCCCGCTGGGGGTGGTGCCCGGAATCTGCGGCAGGGTGGTCACCGGCGGGGCGATATCCGGAGCGTGGGTGTCCGGGGCCGGGGTAGCCGGAGTATTGGTGTCCGGGGCCTGCGTATCCGGCCGGTCCGTGCCCGGGCCGGGCCGATCGGTGCCGGGGCCCGGACGAACGGGGGCCTCGACGTCGGGAGCGCTCGGCTTGTCGCCGCCACCCGGGCTGCTCGGCCGATCGAACGGCAGCTGGCTGTCCGGTCCGGGAGTCGTGGATGTCGTGCTGCCGGGACGTTGCGTGCTCTCACCGGGCGAGGACGGCTGCACCGGGGCGCCCGGGTCGGGTGAGGGAGCGGACTGCTGCAACTGTGCGGCGACCTCCGGGGGCACCACCTTACGAACTTCCTCGAACAGCTGGTTCCAGCGATCGACGAGTTCGTTGCGCTTGGCCGGATCGTTCACCTGGGTGGTATTGGCCGAAGCCTGTTCCATCCGTTCCCGGGCCTCGTCCGGCTTGCCCTGCTCGAGCAGGGTCTGCGCGGCTGCCAGATCGTCACCGGCGTACTGCACGACCGTGCTCTGCGCCTGCTCGCTGAACACGACCTCTTTGACCCGCCAGAGCGCGTCACCGGGTTCGGCCTGATACGAGAACGCGGAGAGGCCACCGAACACCAGCGCCATCGCGGCAGCGGTGGTCGCTATCGGGCGGAGCAGCCGTAGCTTTCCGCCGGATTGCGCGGTGATACGCGTCTGCCGGGCACCTATCTCCTGATTGACCGCCGCGACCACCGTGTCGAGATCGGGTGCGCCGGGTAGTGGCGGTGCCACGATTTCGGCCCGCCAGTCCGCCAGCAATGTCGCCAGCTGGAGTTCCTCGGTGCTCTCGGTGGGGACGGGTCCACCACGGGCGATAGCGTCGATCAGTTCGTCGTCACGACGAACTGCAACGATATCGACCGGTTCGGATCCGGCACCGGAGCCCTCGGCATAGGGATCGGTGTTCCGCGATGCACGCCGCGCCCATTTGTCGCCCCGACCGCGCCCGCCATCCCTAGCCATACATTTCACCTGCCCTCGCCACTTGTGCCTTCAATTTTGCGAGCGCCCTGTGCTGGGCGACCCGAATCGCGCCCGCCGTACTGCCCACGGCGGTTGCGGTCTCTTCTGCTGACAGACCCATGACCAGGCGCAGGATCAAGATCTCTCGGTGTTTCTCCGGAAGAGTGGCCAGCAGCGTGTTCATCTGCCGGCTGGTTTCCGATTCGAGAGCTCGTTGCTCCGGGCCGTGGTCGGTGGATATGACATCTGGTACTTCGGCCATCGCCTCTGCCTTGTTACGGGAGGCATTGCGATGGGCGTCGGCAACCTTGTGCGAAGCGATTCCATACACGAAGGCCATGAACGGCCGCCCCTGGTCCTGATACCTGGGTAGCGCGGTCATGACCGCTAGACAGACCTCCTGCGCGACATCGTCCGCGGAGAGTTGTCCACGCTCCGCGGCACCGATCCGCGCGCGGCAATAGCGCATCACCAGCGGGCGGACCATTTCCAGTACCTGAGCTAGAGCAGACCGGTCGCCCTGCGCAGCGGCGGCGACGGCGCGGTCCAACTCTTCGCCCGTATGCGTCATCGTCAGCGGAATTCCTGGCGTTACAAGTGGCACGGTCTGTGCTGACCGGTGCTTCCGCCGGTCCAGCGGAACGGGTCCACAATAGGACACCGGCGGCGGTACGGGTCGAGACGGTAGAACTCGGGTTACCGAGCGGGATCGCGAAATAGCCCGCCACGCCGGGAGATCACTGCTCGACACGCGGTCGCGTCGCCGGTAGCCGTGTCGCGAGCAGCCGAGGTTGCGGCCAGACCGCCGCGCAACATCGCGCAGGCCCAGCCCAACGGAACGAGGCCCGCGGTGCGGCACTCGTCGTCGATCCGGTCCGCCAGCGCGCGAGCGCGGTCCAGCTGTCCGGTGGCGCTCGCGGCCGCTGCGACCAGCAATCGCGATTTGACGCGGTGCCGGACCGAGGACCCCTGTTCGGCCAGCGTCAGCGCGGCCTCCGCCGCGGCCAGCGCGGGCACCCCCCGGCCGTCGGCCAGTGCGGTTTCGGCTCGAACCCAATGCCATCGCACCCGGACGCGCGGCCGCTCGGGTGCTCCGTGGTCCGGTCGCCCGGAATCGGGTGCCCGATGATCCAGCAGGACCGCGCAGCGATTCAGCAGCCGAGTCGACAGTGCTGTCCGGCCCACACCCAAGGCGTCCGCCGCCAAACCGATCAGCGCGTCCGCGGCTGCGTCGACGGCGTCCGGCCGGTCGCCGTAGCCGCCGGCGGCGACCGCCGCGGTCTCCGCCGAACGCGGTGACGGCCCGTGCGGCACGGTCGTGGCTGCCGCCGGGAGCACGTACGCGGCGGCCCGTCCGTCGTACCCCGCCGCCCGCTCGTGCCAGCCGAGCTGGCGCAGCAGCGACCCCTGCGTCGACGCGGTGAGTGAGAGCAGCACCGGATCGCCGGTCACCCCGGACAAGCGGCGTAGCGCGGTGCGGGCGGCGGCGTAGTGACCCGCACCACCCAGAGCCACCGCTCGCCACCACATTTCGAGGGGATCGGACGGCTCCGGCAACTCGGCAGCGGACCGATCCGGGCGCGCGCCGAACGCGGCATCGGCGAACGCGGAGAGAGCGGGAACAGGGCGGGTGCCGGGGTCGATCACCGGTGCACTGTACCGGCCGCCGGATCCGCGAGCGGGCGCCTCGGCGGAATCGAACGGGACCGGCGACGATCCAGCTATTTCTCAGCATTAATCCGATCGGCCGTGTTTCCATCAGGTTAATCTCCGCCGACAATCCATGAGCAACCGCGCATCGAATTCGAAGACGTTTCGCTTAATTAACCCACAGGCCCCACCGCGGCCATCTGTGATCGTATCGAGATCGGGGCACCTTAACCCACCGGAGCGATCCGTGGTGCGGAATTCGGTCCGGACCGATCGAGAATCTCCGAGCAGGTCTGGCCCACCTGCAAGTTCGCCGACCAGCGGGTACACATCAACCGACCGACGAACAGGGCAACCCAACAGTATCACCGGGCGATTAGCAAAAGTAAACAGTCAACAAGGTTAAATTCAGTGCGCAAAAAAGCCGATAAATCCGGGCGCCAAACTGTTGACGGAATTTCCTCGGGACCCCTAACGTAACTCATCGCCACGAACGGCGCCGGACGAAAACTCAGCCGGTCGCCGAACGGCAGCGGTGCACGAAGACCGACGCATGTGGCCCCGCGCGCTCACACGAACGCCGGGCACCGCCGAAGAAGCTGTACACATCACTCGCTCGACAATGCCGACGAGCTCGCGTCAACGAGGAGTTCCCCCATGCCCATGCCCACCCATCTTCCCGGACCGAACGCCGATGTCTGGGACTGGCAGATGCGCGGTTCCTGCCGGGGTGTGGATTCGGCGGTGTTCTTCCATCCCGACGGAGAGCGTGGCAGAGCCCGGGCCGCGCGCGAGTTGCGCGCAAAAGAGATCTGCAGGTCGTGCCCGGTATTGATGCAGTGCCGCTCGCACGCCCTGAAGGTCAGTGAGCCCTACGGCATCTGGGGCGGAATGTCGGAGACCGAGCGGGAGATGCACGCCCGGCGCAATCGCCGGCGAATGGCGGTCTGACACGCGAGGCCCCGCGCCACGCCCGGGCGGCGCGACACCACGTGTTCCGCGGGGCCGCATACGCTCTCGGTTATAGCTTGCGGTTATTGTTATGACCGATGACACAGGAGAGTATCGAGCTCTCAGCGCTCCTCGAGCGCTGCGGCCACTCGGATGCCGAGGCTTTCGCCGAGCTGTACGACCGGACCCGCACCCGGGTCTTCGGTCTGGTGTTACGCGTCCTACAGGATTCCGGGTTCGCCGAGGAGACCACGCAAGAGGTCTACCTGCAGACTTGGCGCACGGCGGCGAGTTTCGATCCCTCGCGCGGCTCGGCGGTGACCTGGCTGATGACCCTGGCCCATCGCCGCGCGGTCGATCGGGTGCGTGCCGAGCAGGCACATACCCAACGTGAGATCGCCTACGGTGCCCGGATACTCGGGCACGAATACGACGAGGTCATCGAAGAGGTCGAGCGCAAACTCGACCACCAGGCGGTCGTCGTCGGACTCCGCACCCTGACCGATACGCAGCGCGAGGCGATTTCGCTCGCCTATTACGACGGCCGGACCTACGCCGAGGTGGCCCGCCATCTCGATATCGGCCTGCCGACCGTCAAATCCCGGATCAGAGACGGGCTGACACGGCTCAAGAAGAGTATGGGAGCCCCGGCCTCACTCGGCGGACCGGTACGAGAACGGGCCGTTCACATTCCACAGCGAATGTGAACGGCCCGTTCTGGTTCGGCAAGCCGGTTCCGCCGTGACGGCGCAACCGTTACACCGCACCGCGATCAGTGGGCGTGACCGTGCCCGTGGTCGTTTTCCTCGTCGGCGGGCTTTTCCACCACGGCGCTTTCGGTGGTGAGCACCATCCGCGCCACCGAAGCCGCGTTGATCACGGCCGACCGGGTCACCTTGACCGGGTCCACGACGCCGTCGGCGAGCAGATCACCGTAGGTGAGCGTGGCGGCGTTGAAACCGTCCTTGCCGTCGCCGACCTTGCTGACGACGACCGAACCGTCCACACCGGCGTTGGTGGCGATCCAGTACAGCGGCGCCCGCAGGGCACCGCGCAGCACCTCGGCACCGATGGCCTCGTCACCGGACAGCCCGGCGATCAGCCCGTCCAGCTTGGTGCCCGCCTGGACCAGCGCGGTGCCGCCGCCCGGGACGATACCTTCCTCGACCGCGGCCTTGGCAGCGCTCACCGCGTCCTCGACGCGATACTTGCGCTCCTTGAGCGCGGTCTCGGTGGCCGCGCCGACCTGGATCACCGCGACGCCGCCGGCCAGTTTGGCCAGCCGCTCTTCCAGCTTCTCCCGGTCCCAATCGGAATCGGTGGCCTCGATCTCGCGTCGCAGCTGAGCGCTGCGGGCGGCGATATCGTCGCCGCTGCCCGCGCCGTCGATGATCGTGGTGGTGTCCTTGGTGACCACCACGCGCCGCGCCGAACCCAGCACGTCCAGACCGGAGTCGCGCAGGTTGATGCCGAGATCCGGGTTGACGACCGTGGCCGCGGTGACGACGGCCAGATCGTCGAGGAACGCCTTGCGACGATCGCCGAAGAACGGAGCCTTGACCGCGACGGCCTTGAGGGTCTTGCGGATCGAGTTCACGACCAAGGTGGACAGTGCCTCGCCCTCGACGTCCTCGGCGAGAATCAGCACCGGCTTACCGGATTCCGCGATCTTCTCCAGCAGCGGCAGCAGGTCCGGCAGCGAGCTGATCTTCTCGCGGTGCAGCAGGACCAGCGCGTCCTCCAGCACGGCTTCCTGGCTGTCCCCGTCGGTGATGAAGTACGGCGACAGGTAGCCCTTGTCGAACTGCACACCCTCGGTGACGACGAGTTCGGTCTGCAGGGTCGAGGACTCCTCGACGGTGACCACGCCGTCCTTGCCGACCGTGGTCAGCGCCTTACCGACCATTTCGCCGATGACCTCGTCCCGCGAGGAGACGGTGGCGACCTGGGCGATGGCCTTCTCACCGTCGACCGGGGTGGCCGCGGCCAGCAGTGCTTCGGAGACCGCGTCGGCGGCCTTGGCCAGGCCCGAGCCGATCGCGATCGGGTTGGCACCCGCCGCGATATTCTTCAGACCGCCGCGCACCAGCGCCTGGGCCAGCACGGTGGCGGTGGTGGTGCCGTCGCCGGCGACATCGTTGGTCTTGGTGGCGACGCTCTTGACCAGCTGGGCGCCGAGGTTCTCGAACGGGTCCTCGAGATCGATATCACGCGCGATGGTGACACCGTCGTTGGTGACGGTGGGGCCGCCGAACGATTTGGCCAGCACCACGTGCCGGCCACGCGGGCCGAGAGTGACCTTGACCGCATCGGCGAGCTTGTCGACACCGCGCTCCAGCGCCCGGCGAGCCTGCTCGTCGAACTGGATCTGCTTTGCCATATGTCTTCGCTCCTGTATCTGGTGCGCTTCGAATGTGTGGCACAACGCACTCCGCCCCGGGTCGGATGTTCGACACCGGGGCGGAACGCATGCGCGGCAGTCGAATTACTTGCCGACGACAGCCAGCACGTCGCGCGCGGACAGGATCAGGTATTCCTCACCCTGGTACTTGATCTCGGTACCGCCGTACTTGCTGTAGATGACGGTGTCGCCCTCCTGGACATCCAGCGGGATGCGCTTCTCACCTTCGTCGTCCCACCGGCCGGGGCCGACGGCGACAACGGTGCCCTCCTGCGGCTTCTCCTTGGCCGTATCGGGAATGACCAGGCCGGAGGCGGTCGTCGTCTCGGCCTCGTTGGCCTGGACGAGGATCTTGTCCTCGAGCGGCTTGATGTTCACGCTCGCCACGTTGAGCCCTCCACTTTCAGGGGATAACGGTCGTCCGGAACTGTTGTCCCGGACCATCGATTCGGTCACGATGCTGACCCTGCGCAAAGCCCCGTCGTCGCGGGTTCCGGGACCGCATGCTCAGTAGTCAAGCCTGGCACCGGGCAACAATCGGTGCCGACTAGCACTCTATACATGAGAGTGCCAGCACTCAAGGCCGGGCGCTGCCTATATCGCACCGATTCCGATCCAGTCGATCCCGCTGTCACCAAGACGCCATCCATCTCGGCGCCTGGTCGCCGGGTTGGGAGCCCGACTGCCGGGTAGACCTAGAGAAAGAGGGCTTCCCAATAATTCTCCGACTCTGTAACGTTCGGATAACAGATCGTGACACCATGTGTGATGGTTGTTCGCGAAGCCACCGTTCACCGCAGACGACGGCGGTTTCGCGAACACCTTTCGGCTGTCCGGACATCGCCGTCCGCCCACGCCGCCGCGTCCACTCGAAGGGAGGTGAAGTGAGTATGCGCACATCGCTCGGCATCTCGGCCGGCAACGAAGTGGTGTGCTCCGCACTGGTCACCACCGCCGCCAACGGCGCGCGGACCTTCGACTACCGGGTGGTCTCCGCGGACGCGCATTCCGATCTCGGGGATCTGGTCGCCTCGTCCATCGAGTTGATGACCACCCAGTTGCCCGCGAGCCACGCGCACGAGGCGGTTTTCGGGACCCAGATCCCCGCCGCCAAGACCTCCGGGCTCGACGTGATCGCCGATCGTCCGCCCACGGGTGTCGCAGTCGCCTACCGCAGCAAGGAACAGGCACAGGCGATCCGCCTCGCCACCGGCAAACACCGAGATCCCCAACTGGTTCCGGAGACCACCGCGGCGCTCACCTTCCTCCGCGACACCGGACTGCTGGACCGCTACGGCACGGTGGCCGTGGTGGACCTGGGCGCCTCCGGC
Source organism: Nocardia sp. NPDC001965 (assembly GCF_053594175.1). NCBI lineage: Bacteria > Bacillati > Actinomycetota > Actinomycetes > Mycobacteriales > Nocardiaceae > Nocardia > Nocardia sp. NPDC001965. The sequence goes on along the minus strand of NZ_JBSFDZ010000022.1, from coordinate 85,620 downwards.
TGTACGGTCTCGGTGGCCGATCCGGCCGACGGCACCGTCCTGCACACCGCACGCTCCAGCGCGGTCAGCGGCCGGGCGATCGACGATCTGCTCTACCGGCATCTGGTCGACCAGCACTACGACCGGCGCGGCACCCGGCCCAACCGCAGCGTGCTGGTGAACCGGGCCCGCACGGCCAAGGAACACCTGTCGGTCACCCAGACCGTCACCATCGATCACATCGCGGGCCGCCCGCTGAAACTCACCCGCACGGATTTCGAATCGCTCACCGCCGGGCTGATGCGCGAACTCGCGCGCTTCACCTCGATGACCTTCGGCCTGGCCGACCGCGCCCCGGAGGCGGTCGTGGTGATCGGCGGCGGCGCGAATATCCCGGCGGTGCTGGAAACACTGCGCACCGAATCGGATCTGCCGGTGCTCACGGTGCCGGATCCGGACGCGGTGATCGCCAAGGGCGCGGCCCTGCTCGCCGATACCGCGCGGTCCAACGCCCCGATCGGCGCGCTGACGCCGGACAAATCCGGGAACACCCTGCTCAAGGCATTCGGCACGGTGGCCGGCGCGATCGTGGTGGTGGGTTTGATCATCGGATACGGGGTGAACACAATGACCCCCAGTAGTTCCGACGAAGAGGTCTCCCCCGCCGGTACCACCAGCAGCGCCCAGTTGCCGACCACCACGACGATCGCCCCGACGACCACGACCGTCGTGCCGAGCACCACCGAGGTGGATCCCCAGCAGCCCGTGGAGGACCCGGCAGACCTCGGTGAGCCCGGAACGACCTATACCGAGCCACCGGTGGTCGCAGACCCCACCACGGGCGAATACCCCTCGGCCGGAAGCACGACCACGACGCCGGGGGAATCGTCGTCGCCGACCACGAGCGCCACCCCGTCGGGCACCGAACCGCCCACGCTGCGACCGGATCCGAACCTGCCGCATATCCCCTTCCCGGAAGGGATCGGGCCGGGCGGGCTCGGCGCCCCGCCGTCATCGGAGCAGCTGCCGACGGATGCACCGTCCACCTCCGACGTCCCACCGCCGACGGGCTCGCAGCGAACCCAGACGACGCTGGACATTCCGCCTCCGGCGCCACGTCCGCAGCTGCCCGGATCCGGTTCGGCAGGATAGGTTTCCCGGGTCAGCCGACCTGACTGACCGATACCGGCAGCCCCGGATCGGAGGCCACCGACAGCGCCGACGGTGCGGCACCGCCGCCGATCACGTGCGCGCCCAGCGCCGCGATCATCACGCCGTTATCGGTGCACAGCCGGGGTTTCGGGATACGCAGGGTCAAACCGGCCGCGGCACATCGCTCTTGCGCCAGCGAGCGGATCCGGGTGTTCGCCGTGGCGCCACCACCCAGCACCAGGGTGTCCACGCCCACGTCCTCGGCCGCCCGAACCGCCTTCATCGTGAGCACATCGGCGACCGCTTCCTGGAACGAAGCGGCGATATCGGGAATCGGCAACCGGTCCGGGCCGACGCCCTGCCGGGCCTGCGCCTCCACATAGCGCGCGACCGCTGTCTTCAGTCCGGAGAAGGAGAAATCGTACCGCGGATCCCGGGGACCGGTCATTCCGCGCGGGAACGGAACAGCAGCCGGATCACCGGTAGCCGCGGCCGCATCCAATGCCGGACCGCCCGGGTAGCCGAGCCCCAGCAGGCGGGCGACCTTGTCGAACGCCTCCCCGGCGGCATCGTCGACAGTGCTGCCCAATTCGATGAGCGGCTCCGACAGATCTCGCACATGAAGCAGATGTGTGTGCCCGCCGGACACCAGCAGCGCCACACAGGGCGGCATCGGGCCGTGTTCGAGAGTGTCCACCGCGACATGCCCGCCGAGATGGTTCAGCGCGTAGAACGGAATATCCCAGGCCGCCGCATAGGCTTTCGCGGCCGCGACCCCGACCAACAGCGCTCCGGCCAGACCGGGACCTATCGTCACCGCCAAGGCGTCGGGCGCCGCGATCCCCGCAGCCGCCAGCGCGCGCCGCATAGCGGGCACGATCGCCTCGAGATGGGCGCGGGACGCGATCTCGGGCACCACACCGCCGAAGCGGGCGTGTTCGGCGACACTGGAGGCGACCTCGTCGGCCAGGAGTTCACAACTGCCGTCGGCATTGCGGCGCACGATTCCGACGCCGGTCTCGTCACAGGAACTCTCGATTCCCATCACGATCACGACAGCACCCCGTCCGGGGTCCGGGTGCCGAAGACCACGGGTACGTCTTCCAGCGCGGGACGGCGCATCGTGTACGCGTCCGCTCCGCTGGGGTGGTAGTAGTTCTTGCGCAGACCGATGATGTGGAAACCGTGTTTGGCGTACATCGCGATCGCGGCGGCGTTGTCGGTGCGCACCTCGAGGAAGACCGGTCCACCGCGGCGCCCGGCCTCGGTGAGCAATGCCTCCAGCAACAGGGTGCCGATACCCGCGCGGTGGCAGGTCGGGTCGACACCGATGGTGTGTACCTCGGCTTCCGGGTGTTCGGCGTCACCGAGCAGCGCGATCCCCGCGTAGCCCACCATGTTCCCGGCATCGTCGCGGGCGGTGATATAGCGGTTGTACCGAGCGGCGAGTTCGGAGCGGAACGCCACGGCCTGCCACGGATCGTCCTCCGGGAACAGCAGTTGTTCCAGCTCCACGCAGCCGGCGATATCGGTCGGCTCCATGGGTTCTATACGAATTCCCGTGGTACGAATTCCCATTGTCACGCTCCCATCCGGTCGAGAGTGCGGTAGCTGCGTTCGACCGCGTCGGGGCGGCGCAAATACAGCGGGACCAGCGGTTCGGGGGATGCGCCGGACAGCAGGGCGGACGCCGCCACCTGCACCAGGGCAGCGGGCGAAGGCGTCTGCACGGCCAGCGCGGGAAGGTCGAACAGGGCGGTGTGCGCGGGTGATCCGGCGATCACGGTCGCCCCTGCCACCGGAAGTTCGGCGGGTTTGCTCACCTCGGGTCCGGCGACCCGGGTCCGGCCACCGTCGCGGTAACGCGCGGCGTACACCTCGCGGCGCCGGGCATCGGTGACCACCAGCAGTTCGTCGTCGGGCCCGAGCCCCGGTGCGCATTCGGCGGCTATCGCGTCCAGACTGCAGACACCGTGTACCGGGATGCCCAGCGCGTCACCGAATGCGGCGGCGGTGGCCATCCCGACCCGCAGCCCGGTGAACGGCCCCGGCCCGATCCCGGCGACCACCGCCGCGATATCGGTACGCGACACCCCGGCCTCGGCCAGGCATTCCAGGATCTGCGGGGTGAGTGCCTCGGCGTGCGCGCGGGCATCGACGAGCACCCGGACGGCCAGAGTGCGCGGAAGAGCGGCGTCCGAGGTGTGCGCACCGGCGGCCGCCTGCTCCAGTTCGACAAGTCCCGCCGTGACGGCAGGCGTCGCGGTGTCGACAGCAAGTGCAAGCATGGTCTGGTCAACGATACCGGGTGACCCGCTTCACACGGTGGTGGCGCACGGCGCCCGAACAGCCCGGTTACCGATTTCGCGCGACCTATCGCGCCTGGGCGGTGTGCACCCACTCCCAAGATGCCGTGCGGACTTCGGATTCCGGCTCCCGCGACATTCGTACCAGCAGATGCCGGCCGGTGAGCCGCTCCGCCATTCCGCTGCCCCACTCGACCACCACGACCGCATCGTCGAGTTCGGTGTCCAGATCGAGTGCGTCGAGTTCGTCGAGGTTCCCGCCCAGCCGGTAGGCGTCGACATGGACCAGCGGTACCGGCAGACCGTCGGGCCGATCGCCCGCCGGATGCCGGCGCGCGATGACGAAGGTGGGCGAACTCACCCGGCCCCCGACGCCCAGGCCCGCCGCGATCCCGCGGGTCAGGGCCGTTTTACCGGCACCCAGCGGACCGTCGAGCACCACCAGATCGCCCGCCTGCAGCCCCGTGGCGAGTTCCCGGCCGAGCGCCTCGGTATCGGTGACCTCCGGCAACCGGCGTTCGCCGTGGTCAGCCACCGGCGGCCTCCCGGCGGTCGTCTTCGCCCACCACACCGGCGCGGATCAGCAACCGGTCCAGTGCGGCATTTGTCTCCTCCGGGTACTGCAACTGCGGCATATGCGCCGCATCCGGCAGCCGGACGAGTTCGCAATCGTCCAATTCGCGTGCCAGCACACGGGAATTGCGGAACGGGATGACCAGATCCCGGGTACCGCCGAGCACCAGCGCCGGGATGTCGCGCAAAACCGGCAATGCCGCCGCCTCGTCGTGCAATTCGATGGCCTTCAGGAACTTCACGACCGTTTCCACCGGTGTGCGGTCGATCATCATGGTGGTGAACCGCGACAGCGTCGGGCTCACCGGCCCGTGGAACGAACTCACGTGCAGAATCGGCGTGATCACGTGGCGCGCGGTGACCCGACCGGCCTGTACCAGCGCCGGCGCGGTGTGCACGGCCAGCCGGAATCCGTCTATCGCCGGGTTGCGCAGCAGCTGGCCGATACCCGCGGACGTCACCTCGGCCGCGGCGGTGGACAGCAGCGCGACACCGCGCACCCGCTGGGCGAACAGCTCGCCGGCGTGCGCGGCCGCGGCGAGCACGGCCATCCCGCCCAGCGAATGCCCGACCAGGATCAACGGCCCGCGCGGCGCCCGGGCATCGATGACCGTGAGCAGATCCCGGCCGAGCCGGGACACCGTACAGCTGTCGGTTTCCGGCGTACCGGAGCGTCCGTGGCCGCGCAGATCGAACAGCACCAGGCGCAGGCGTGAACCCCAGCGCTGCGCCAGATGGCGGCGTTGGAAGTGGAACGACTCCATGCTGTTGCAGAAACCGTGTACGAAAATCACTGTGGCGGCGGCGTCGCCGGACCCCCATTCGCGGGTGGCCAGGCACACACCGTCGTCGGCGATCACCTCACCGGCGCGATCGAGATCGATCAGGGCGAAGTTCTCGTCCCGGTACTCGTCGCGTACCGGGGGCCACAGCACCTTCGCACCGGCCCGGCGCAGCGCGTGCACACCGGCCATGGCGCCGACCACCCCGGCGGTGGCCAGCCCACCGCGCAACAGGGTTGTTCGTCGTGTCATCGCGTACCCCCTCGATACCGCCGGTGTACCCGGCCGCGGGGCGCGCACACCACTTCGTAGTGGATCGTGCCGAGCAGATCGGCCCAATCCTGGGCCCGCGGTTCGCCGCGGCTACCCGATCCGAACAGGATGGCGGTATCGCCCTCGGCCACGCCCTCGGCATTGTCACCGAGATCCACCACCAGCTGGTCCATACAGACCCGGCCACGATTCGGGCGACGGCGACCACCGACCCATACTTCCATTCGCCCGCCGAGCGGCCGGAACACACCGTCGGCGTAGCCGGCGGGAATCAGCGCGACCGTGGTGTCGGCCGGGGCGATCCACTCGTGCCCGTAGGACACGCCCTCACCTGCGGCGACATGCTTGACCAACGCCACCTCGGCCTGAAAGGTCATCGCGGGCCGGAGATCGAATTCGCCGATCTCGGGTACCGGTGTGAGGCCGTACATCGCGATACCCGGGCGGACCATATCGAAGGCCAGATCGGGCCGGGTCAGCGTGGCCGCGGAATTGGCCAGGTGCACCAGATCCGGCTCCAGCCCGTATTCCTTCGCTACGGCGATGGCCTCGAGGAAACGGTCGCGCTGGATATCGATGGTCGGATGATAGGGCTCGTCGGCGTGCGCGAGATGGGAGAAGATCGCCCGGAACCGCACCACCCCGTCGTCCACGAGTTCCCGTAGGGCCGCCAGTACCGCGGGGTACACACTCCGCTCTATCCCGTTGCGGTTGAGGCCGGTGTCGACCTTGAGGCTCACGACGGCCTGTTCGCCCACCCTCCGGGCAGCCGCGGCGACCGCCTCGAGCTGTTCCGGCGAGGAGATCCCGATTTCGATATCGGCGGCGACGGCCGCGGCGTAATCGGAATCACAGATATTGAGCCAGCACAGGATCGGTGCCGTGATCCCGGCGTCGCGCAGCGTGACCGCCTCGGCCACCGTGGTGACCCCCAGTTCGGCCGCGCCCGCGGCCAGCGCGGTCCGCGCGACCTCGACGGCGCCGTGGTTGTAGCCGTCGGCCTTGACGACCACCATCACCGCGGCGTCGCCTGCGTGCGCACGCAGTACTCCGACGTTGTGTGCGATGGCATCCAGATCGACGACTGCTTCCACTTGACCGTTCACACCTGCCGATACTGCCATCTCCCCGACTGGACCCGACGGGGGCCACCCGTGGGTCCCGGCCGGGTGTACTCCGGGCGGGCGCGGCCCGCGCTGTCCACCCACGGACACCGTTCATCACGTCCTCACGCGGACAGCGCGCGCAATGTCGCGACGGCAGCGGGCAGATGCCGCAGCAGCGGTGACGCCGAGATGGGCGCGGCGCAACCACCCGGAGTGTCATGTGCGGCCAGTCCCGCGGCCAGCGCGTGCACCCGGGCGGCAGCCGCCGCGGCGAGTACCGGATCGTGGCCTGCGGCGAGCAGCGCACCGATCACCCCGGAGAGCACATCGCCCGCCCCGGCGGTCGCGGCCCACGAACCACCGGCCTCGTTGACCAGCACCCGGTGGCCCGGCGCGGCGACCAGCGTCGCCCGGCCCTTGAGCAACACTGCGACCTGCCATGATTCGGCGAACTCGCGCACCGCGGCGACCCGGTCGGGTCCCGGCTCCGCACCGGTCAATCTGCGGAATTCCCCGGCGTGCGGAGTCAGCACGGTGGGCGCCCGACGACCCCGGACCAGGTCCGGTTCGGTCGCCAGCAGCGTCAGACCGTCCGCGTCGACGACCACCGGAAGGTCGGTGGCCAGGATCGCGGCCAGGTGATCGCGGGCGGTGCGGTCGGTACCGGAACCCGGGCCGAATACCCAGGACTGCACCCGGCCGACCTCGGCCGGATCGGATACCGCGATCACCTCGGGGTAGTGCGCCAGCACCGCGGACGCCGCACTACCCACATAGCGCACCATCCCCGAGGTGGCGGCGACCGCGGCACCGGTGCAGAGGACGGCCGCGCCCGGATAGGTGGCGCTCCCGGCGCGCACACCGGTGACTCCCTGTGTGTATTTGTCGTCCGCGGCGTCCGGAACGGGCCAGCGCGCACCCACTGCCGCGGGGTCCAGGGCCGCGAGCCCCGCAGCGGGCAGCCGTAAACCGATGGGTACCAGCTCTGTCCGGCCACACCAGGGTGCCGCCAGCGCGTGCACCGGTTTGAGCGCCCCGAACGACACGGTCACCGCTGCCCGGACCGCGGGGCCCGGCACCGCCCCGGTATCCGGGTCGACTCCGCTGGGCAGATCGGCCGCGACGATCGGAACATCGAGTCCCGCAACGATTCGCGCCGCCTCCGGCCGCAGCGGACCGCGCCCGGATATTCCGACGATCCCGTCCACCACCAGGTCCGCGCGAGCCGATTCCGACACGGCCGCAACCGGATCGGTGCACACCCGTCCGCCGGCGCGCCGGAGCGCGGCCAGTCCGGCCGGATGCGCTCGCGCCGGATTCAGCAGAACCGCCGTCACGGCCACACCCCGCCGGCGCAACATCGACCCGGCCCACAACGCATCACCGCCGTTGTCGCCCGAACCCACCAGCAAGACGACCGACCGGCCCACGACTCCCCCGCCGCGGGCGCGGAGTTCGGCCGCCACCACCCGCGCCAGCCCGTAGGCCGCGCGGCGCATGGGCACTCCGTCGGGGACCCTGGTGAACAGTTCGGCCTCGGCGCGGCGCACCTCGTCGGCGGTGTAATAGTCGAACGACCGGGTCACCGAACACACCTCCGCAGTTGGACGGGCAGCGATGCCAGCAGACTACGCTTGACCTCCATGCTCAGACCTCACCGCGCCGTACTCGCACCGGCTGCCGGATTGGCCCTCGTCGCGGCGCTGTTGTCCGGTTGCGATTCCGGTGGTTCGGCAGACGATCCGGCCGAATCGCCTGCCGTGGGCGAGCATTCGCAACGCAGTCCGGAAGCCACCGTCACCGTGGAGGTCGAGGAGGACCGCTTCTCGCCGGCCGATATCACCATCTCCGCCGGGGATACGGTCGCCTGGCATTTCGACGGCGATCTGCCACACGGCGTACAGGGCATCGGCGACAAAGCGATGGGGATCAACAGTCCGCTGTTCGAGGTGGGCGATTGGAGTCACACCTTCACCCAGCCCGGCGAATACCGCTATCTGTGCCCGATCCACCCGGATATGCGTGGCACGATCACCGTCGAATAGACATAACCCGGTCGGCTCCACACGTCGACGCGCACGGCCGCAGCGAACGCGGAGGTACGCCGAGGCCCACACAGAACGAAAGCCTGCACGAAACACCGACATACCGACGCGCAC